>JAHIWI010000008.1 GCA_018816185.1 Bacillota bacterium | reverse complement strand
GCAAAATTTTCATGATCTTTCAACAAATACACAAGGAAGAATGGAACAAGAACTAAAAGAAACAATCCTTGGAACAAACTTTGTATAAAGGTGACGACCCAAGAACCAAAGCCCATTGCTATATCATTCACCCGTCCAGATTGATCATCAATTGATTTTTCAATGACTTTTGGTAAGCGTTCTTTTTGGTTAATCACATAATCGACCATGTCTTCAACATCTTTCGTAATCTCTGGTGCATCTTTCACAAAAGCATTAACTTGCTCAGTTACAGCCGGACCTATCATGGATGAGAATAACCATAATGCTAATCCAATTGTTGCGAAGATAGCCAAAATACTTGTCCATCTCGCCCACCCTTTTGATTCTAAAAACTTAAGTAACGGTCTTGTTAAATAAAATAATACGCCACCTATTAATAGTGGGAGGAAAATCGTTTGACCTATAATTAGAAGCGGAGAGAAAATTCCTTTCACTTCCATAAACATTCGAATTATAACTAAGCCGAGTAGTAAGCCAACGCCTACTTGAAACCATAACTTTTTCGTCAATCTATACACATCCTTTATCTTTATACGACAGTAGACTCCCAACTCAAGAAATGAAAAGGGCGAAGCCCCTAATGAGTAGGTGGGAGATGGATGTCGGTTGGCGGTAGCCAAAACTTTCCTCACGATGGTACAATGAGAACAAACATTCGTATTGTTAGGGGTGAAAATCATGTTAGTCAATAAGGCATACAAATTCCGGATCTATCCAACCAAAGAACAAGAAATCCTCATTGCTAAAACAATCGGATGCAGTCGTTTCGTATTCAATCGCTTTTTAGGGCGATGGAACGATACATACAAAGAAACTGGCAAAGGATTAACTTACCACTCTTGTTCTGCTGAATTAACACATTTAAAGAAGGAGTTAGTATGGCTAAAAGAAGTTGACAGCATTGCCCTTCAATCCTCCCTTAAAAACCTTGCTGATTCCTATTCACGATTCTTCAAGAAACAAAATAAAGCACCACGCTTCAAGTCTAAAAAGAATAAGGTGCAATCCTACACAACGAAAGAAACAAATCATAACATTGCCATTGTAGACAACAAAATAAAATTACCGAAACTTGGTCTAGTTCGCTTTGCTAAAAGTCGTGAAGTAAAAGGTCGTATTATTCGAGCGACTATTAGACAAAATCCTAGTGGTAAATACTTTGTATCCATTCTGGCCGAAACAGATGTTCACCAATTGGAGAAAACTGAATCATCTATTGGGATAGACTTAGGGATCACTAACTTTGCAATTTTTTCTGATGGTCGCAAGATTGACAATAATAAGTTCACATCAAAGATGGAAAAGAAACTAAGGCGTGAACAACGGAAACTTTCAAGACGTGCATTGAATGCTAAAAAAAAGGGGGTAAGCCTTCTTGATGCCAAAAACTATCAGAAGCAAAAGATAAAAGTCGCTAGATTGCACGAAAGAATAATGAACCAACGTGACGATTTCCTTAACAAATTAAGTACAGACATCATCAAAAACCACGATATTGTCTGTATCGAAGACTTGAATACCAAAGGAATGTTACGCAATCATAAGTTAGCAAAATCAATCTCTGATGTATCGTGGTCTGCTTTTGTATCGAAATTAGAATACAAGGCGAAATGGTATGGTAAAACAATTGTGAAAATAAGCAGATGGTTTCCGTCTAGTCAAATATGTTCCGATTGTGGACATAAGGATGGCAAGAAAGCCCTTGAAATAAGGGAATGGACTTGTTCTGTTTGCCACGCACATCACAATAGAGATATAAATGCCAGCAAAAATATCCTAGCCGAAGGCTTAAGAACCTTAGTTTTGGCTTAAACAAAAGGGTAGAACCGCAGGAATCTGCGGGGATAGCTTGGTCAATAAGAGAAACCTCTGTTGACAAAGAAATACGTCAATAAGTACGCTCTGTTCCCAAGAATCTCCCACTTCAATCAGACCGTAAGGTCGATAAGTGGGGGTAGTTCAAACAACTCTATATCTTAGTATAAGTTATCTATTGGTAGAAAGGGTATACTATGTAAAAAATAATTCAAATGAGAGCGTAGAAAAAGGAAGACCTTTTCTTGTAGAATTAAGTCACCACAACTTCTTGACGCTCCCATTGGGAATGAAAGGTATATATGGAATATTATAAAGAACTTCGAAAATATGTAGGTCATCGTCCTTTAATTTTACCCGGCTCTGTTGTGATTATTCAAAATGAATTTGGGGATGTTTTATTGCAAGAACGCGAAAAAGGGGTTTTTGGTTTACCCGGCGGATTAATGGATTTAGGTGAAAGCTTTGAGGAGACTGCTGTACGCGAAGTATTTGAAGAAGCGAACTTGAACGTCACCAGTTTAGAGTTGAAGCAAGTTTTTTCAGGTAAAGAGTTTTATTACAAAGTGGATAATGGAGATGAGTTTTATTCTGTTACAGCTGTTTTTATAGCTAATTCATACGAAGGCTCTCTAAAAGCAAATCTTTCCGAGTCTATTGGTATTGCCTTCTATTCACTAGAGGCTATGCCAAAAGGATTACTCCCATCAAGCAAAAAATTCCTTAAAACATGTTTATAAGTGTTATAATAGGGTATACATATCAACGAGGGTTTTTTCCCGTCTCATTTGTTCCTCTATAATCTAACCTCTTAAAACAAAAACTCCGGGCAAACTAAAACTTTGGAAGGAGACTGTTTGTATGAATTGGTACGAAAAACTAAATCAATATTTCCCAGTCGAAGAAATGAAGTCAAGAGAGCACATGGAGACATTACTTGCTGAAAAAGGCAATGTGTATTTGAAAGACGAAGGACCAAAACATGTTCTCATGTACGTGGAGTTTGAAAATTTCATCTTCGTTGACTACTTGTTTGTCTCTAAAGATGCACGTGGTGAAGGACTGGGTCGAAAGTTATTAAATAAATTAAAAGAGAAAAACAAAGCCATTCTACTTGAAGTGGAACCCGTAAACTACGAAGATACTGACACCGAAAAACGTTTGAAATTTTACGCCCGTGAAGATTTCAAACACGCCTCTCGTATCGGTTATATTCGTCGATCACTTGCAACAGGTGAAAACACAGTTCTAGAAATTTTATACTGGTCTCCTGTAGATCAAGATGAATTAGAAATCTACAAAGCAATGAAATGGACGTACGAAAATATCCATACGTTTAAAGACGAACACTTTTATGGTGATTCATATGACCCTTCTCATGAAGTACTTGAGTACAAAGATGAGAAAAAAACAGATATGCTAAAAGAATATTAAGTACAAGAAAGAGCGCCAACTTCCCACGGCGCTCTTTTTTACATTGATAGAAAGTACATAAGTTTGGATATCCGTTTAAGAAAAACAAAAAGGATGGATTTACATTGCGACGGACGCTTTCCGGGGGCATGGCTTTAGCCGCTTCCTTCGCGAGCTCAGTCCAGGGTCTAAAGGCTCACGCTATTCCCCTCGGAGTCGCCGTCTCCATTCCAATCAACAGTAACGTCCACTAATAACCTATGTAAAATATCTATTTTATTTAAATGAATTTCCAAGTCCGAATGTAGTTTGCAATTTCTGAAGACTCTTCTATGGTTTTAATTCATATCCTTCTTCCAAATCACTTTTCGATTGGCTCTTCAACATTGTCGTTTTTGTTCCAACTAACTCCGCTAAACGATCTATTTTCTTTTGATAGAATTGACGATCTAATGACTGTATTTCTTTCCCATCCATACTTTCAATCATGTACAACTGAATTTTCCATAGTTCTTCTTTTGCTGTAAGTGGAGCCAGTTGAGCAGCATTAATTAATGAGTCAGAGATAGCTGCCAAAACGGATATATCCCCTTTGCCATAATGGCTTAACTGATAATACGTATGGTACAACACTTCGTCAAAGCTATGTATTCTCAATTTCACTCTGTGAATCGACTTCGCATCATTAAAAACAAAATCCGCTTGAGGTAATTGGCTATAACTTCCCAACAACCTACCTAATTGATGAATATTATGAATCGTAGTATTTGGGTCATTTATTCCCGGTGAAATAGCTCGAAGTGACACTTCCACCATCTTTTGAATGGCGAAGACCGGATCTTGTCTTGTATCCCTTTCTCTTCCAATCGTAAATAGTTGCGAAGGTTTTTCTTCTATTTCAATTTTTTCATTCACATAAAGTGTAACTACTGGGGTATTTGCTTGAACAAAATCACCGATACAACACTCTATTTCAATTTGTCCATCATATGTTTGTGCAACCTTCACCATTTGGTCAAGATGAAATAATTGAATGTATCCATCGTTTTCTGCGTTTATTGGATGAGCTACCTTTTCCACTTTCCAATGGCCATCAATATTGGTTGTCATATCTTCTCTCTGTAAAAGCTCCTTATAACAATCGACCGCTGCCTTCCCTTCAATTGTCAACTTCTCAATGAGCGTATTCACTTGAATACTTTTTGCAATATGATGAATAAAGATTGCGAAGAAAACTAAGCAAACCATCGCATACAATACGCCTACTAATGATGAAATAACCGATTCGCCAGAAATTGATTCTTGCATAAATAGAAGTGATAACGTGGTGTAGATAAACCCACCCATAAACACCCCTAACACCCGCCACACCATTGGATCCCGAACAAAATTCTTTAATGTTCTAGGAGAGAATTGTGAAGAATAGGTTGTCAGAACAAGCATGATTGTCGAGAACGTAAATGTGGTCATTGTTAAAAGTGCTGCAGACAAGCCACCTAATATCGTTTGAGCGAGTTCAACAGTTGTTAATAAAACATGCGGTACGTACATAAGCAAAATATCATCATATAAATGATCAATTGTAGAAAAAACAATAGCAATAACAACTGATATTAAACTGTATAAGGTCGGAATAAACCAAATACTTTCCTTAATTTTCAACCAATAACGGTCCATACGCCCATCCCCTTCTATATAAACACTGTAACATATAGTGAATATAATCAATACGCGTGACTAATGGAATAAGTCTAATCTCTCATAATTATAATTTCATGCGAATAAAAACACATCTATTGACACGCATAAAATTTACCAAAAGGAACAGTTTAGACTATATGCAGAATCTCCTTCTGCACCTATTATAGGCAATAAGAGAAATAAGTGATGAACTTCGTTACTGATTCTCGATAAAGGCAAACCTGATGAAAGTCAGCGACGCAAAGCTACAGGGGCTTCTTGTGTACAAACACAATTGCCAGCCAGCTACCGAAAGAACAGGGCATAAGATTTTAGAGATGCAAAACGAGTGATCACTAATTCCAAGAGGGCACTTTGCCCCTATTAAAAGATTAGCGTCACAACATTTTGATATCTACTAATCTATTAGTGAACCCCGCTTTCGGTAGGCGGGGTTCATTTTTTTATGTTGGAGGTGAAGTTGTGCAAGTGATTGACTTGGTACAAGGAACTGTGATTGCAAAAGATGTAAAGCCTGCGTACTCCTTTGGAAAACGTTTAAAGGGACTTCTTTTCACATCATCACTTCCTCGTCAATCCGGAATTCATATTCAACCCTGCCGATCGGTTCACACGTATTTTATGAAATACCCGATTGACATCGTCTACTTAGATGCCAATCAAGTAGTGGTTGGGCTCGATCAATCTGTCGCACCTGGAAAACGTGGATCACACTTCCCTAGCGCTTTTTCTGTAATCGAATTAGCAGCAGGTCGCATCGAAGAACTCGCACTTGAAGCAGGACAAAAACTAATCATACAACCAAAAGGAGAGAAATAATCATGACACAATGGATCAAGAATTTCATGAACGAAGAAGAAGGACAAGGTATGGCTGAGTACGCGCTGGTATTAGGTATTATTGCAATCGGAGTAGTAGCACTTTTGGTGACATTTGGTGATGCTATTGTTGATCAATACGATAAAGTTATTGCTGCGTTCACTAATGAAACAAGCACTACCACTCCATAAATAATTACAATTTGCGAAAGGAGGAACAAGATTGCAAATACTGGATGGATTACTCATCGTTTTAATGACAATTTGTTTATTTACAGATTTGAAAAGCCGAAAAATCTATAATCATGTATTGCTTCCTTCCCTCCTTCTCGCTTTGATTTTTCAGTTTTTCACAAATGGTTGGATTGGTCTAACAAGTAGTTTACTAGGATTGGTTGTTGGATTTGCCATCCTTTTGATTCCATACATGATGAGAGGCATGGGTGCTGGTGATGTGAAGTTAATGGCAGTAATTGGAGCCATTCAAGGACCCGTTTTCATTTTAACTACTGCGGTTTATATGGCCATTATTGGTGGAGTGGTTGCACTCCTTCTGATTTTGTTTAGGTTAGTAAAATCTAAGCAATGGCTGGCTTTATTTTACCGTAACAGCCTCATGACGTATGGAATGAAATTAACCGTTGTGCGGAATCATTCATCTAGTCAAACCTTACCATATGGAGTTGCCATTGTAGGTGGCGCATTATGCACAATGATTTCCCAAGGAGTGATTCGCCTATGATTCGCGAGGAGAAAGGTCAATCCCTCGTTGAGTTTGCGCTTGTCATTCCTGTTTTTTTATTGTTTTTTGTATTCATCATTGATCTTGGCCGAGTTGCTTACACGTATTCAACGATGCATTTTACAGCCCAAGAAACGGTTCGACTTGGTAGTTTTGGTTACACAGATGCTGAAATGGAGTCGTATGCTAAACAACATTTCACAGCTGGAAATGGGAATTCAATGGTCGTTTCGATTACACCAGGTGATAGTATCCGTGAATCAGGAGACGATGTCACTGTAACTCTTTCTTATAAAATGAATGCCATTATGCCTTTAGCTGAGTTAGTAATCAACGGACCTATTGATATTCAAGTGGATTCGACAATTCGAGTGGAGTGAGGTTAAGCGATGAAACTTCGTGATTTTCACAAAGATGAACGAGGAAATATCATTCTGATTGCGGCTTTTTTAATGCTTGTTCTGACAGCTTTTGCGGGATTAGTCGTCGATGGCGGCCATTTATATATGTCAAAAGCAAACCTTCAAAAAGCAGCCAACGCTGCTGCTTTATCTGGTGGTCAAGAACTAACGACGAATGCCGGGGAACCTGTAACGAATATTGTTAAAGGGATCTTAGATGCACATGATGTACTTCCCTATCTTCGAAGCATTAATGTAACACCCGAAAAGAGCGTAGCTGTTCATTTAAATGAACCTGTCGCATTGTTTTTCTCTTCAATTATTGGATTCGACGAAGTGGATGTAAAAGTAAAAGCCACTGTCGAAGTTGGGAAAATGGGACGAGCTTCAGGGGCTGCCCCTATTGGAATTGATGATTCCATCCCTCTAATTTATGGGAATGAATACACGCTTAAAGTGGATGAAACTGCAGGCGACACAGGATATTTCGGCGCACTTGCACTTGAAGGACCTGGAGCAAAACTATATGAACAAAATTTAATGTATGGCTTCGATGGCGAAATAAAAATTGGCGATATCATTAATACCCAAACTGGTAATATAGCTGGTCCCACTAAAACAGCTGTTGATTATTTGATTTCCACTTGCAGTGATATGAATGCTAGAGATTGTCCTAGAGTTTTATTAATTCCCGTTTATGTTCCTTATAATCAAGATTCCAATCAAATGAAACAAGTGAAAATTACAGGTTTTGCATACTTTTATATTTCTGAGCCAATGAATACACATGACAAAACAATTAAAGGCGTTTTCTTAAAACGTGTCGGTACAGGTTTTCAGTTAGATGATGCATCCGAAAAAGGTGCATACACAATTCGATTAGTAGAGTAGGTGTTCACATGCGTTCTCGCACATTATTTTTATTAGCCATCGTCATGGGACTAATCACAACCCTTGTTTTTGCATTCACGCTTTCTTCTAAAAATAAAGAAAGTGACATACCTGAAGAAACTCAAAAAGTGATTATTTCTACTCAAGTGATTGAGGAGAACACGGTCATTACTGAAGAGATGGTGACGGAAACAACGAAACCAACATCCTCTGTACATGCATCAAGCTTAAAAACGGTAGATGAGGTTATTGGTAAATTAGCGACAACACGTATTGAAAGTGACGAAGTCCTCCTTCCCGCTCGTGTTCAATCCGTCCAACAAATCAATGATGTTCTTTCAAAAAAAATCACGGAGGGTAAACAAGCGATTTCCATCCGCGCGAACCTTGTTCAATCGGTATCAAATTTAATTGAAGCAGAGGATTTTGTGGATATTTTATTTACTGAAATAATCGGTTCTACAACAGATCCCGTGGTTAAAACATCATTATTGTATGGGAAAGTACGCGTTTTAGCGATTGGTCAAAAAATGACGGTGCGTGACGAAAATGATGAGCTGGTAGAATATTCATCTGTCACTATCGAAATCGATCCTAAAGATACTGTGAATTTGGTGCAAGCACATGAAAGTGGAACATTACATTTAACTCTACACCGTCGTGAAGTGACGACGAACAATTAAGGAGGTGCCACCTTGGACTCAGGACAAATGAAAACAGGAAAAGTTGTTGCCCTATGTAGCGCTAAAGGTGGCGTCGGTCAAACATTTTTAGCTACTAACCTAGCGATTGCACTTCAAAAAAAATATTTATCCATCACTTTAGTTGATGGAAAGCTACAATTTGGCGATATTGCGATCGCTCTTGATTTAAAAACATCTGTCACGATGAAAGATGTGGCTGAAGACATCGCTAGAATTGACCATTCTTTGATCTCCAACTATTTAACAAATCATGAGTCTGGCATTCAAGTTTTAGCAGCTCCAGAACGTCCTGAACATGCAGAGCTAGTAACGAATGATGTGATAAAAAAAGCGGTCCATATGTTAAAAGACCATTATGATTATACAGTAATTGACTGCGGCTATGCATTTCATGAAACCACACTCGACCTACTCGATATTGCGAATGATATTCTCGTGATTACCACTCCTGATATGACAGCATTAAAAAACACCAAACAGTTGTTAGAAACATTTGAGCAACTTGGCTATACCTCTAAGATAAAGTTAGTCATTAATCGGTATGATATGGAAGGTTTAATTAAACCAGAAGAGATTCCAGCGATGCTTCAATTGCCAGATGCAGAGTTTGTATCAAACAACTTTAAATTAGCTAGCCAATCTTTAAATATTGGTATTCCCGTCGTCAGTCGTAGAAGTGGAACAGATTTAGCGAAAGACTTAGGACGCTTGGCAGATTGTATTGTTAAAAACAATCATGTTGATGATGAAACGGACAGTCGAAAAGAACGAACGAAAAAACTGTGGTTTGGACGTAAAAAATAAGGAGGAGATGAACTTGAGTTTACTGAATCGTTTGCAACAAAAACAGCAACCTACCGAAGCAATTGAAGTTGCAGAAAAAGTTGAGCAAGTAACACCTGTAGAAGAACGAGTGAATGTCACTCCTTCCCCTCCTCCTATACCTGTTGCGCCTGAAGTAAAAGTTGTTAAACCCACAGCTGTTCATCAAGAAAAAGAACAAGAGTTTAAAAAGCTCATTCAAAAAGAAATATTAGCGACGATTGATTTGAAAGTGGAACATGATGATTTAGATCAACAAATTGATCGATTAGTTCAAGACGTATTAAAAGAAGAAGAGTCTTATCGAAAATCGATTGACCGTAAAAAAGTAACGGCTGATTTAGTTAATGAATTAACAGGGTTCGGTCCTATTAACCCCCTCCTTTTAGACGAATCGGTATCTGAAGTGATGGTCAATGGACCTGACCGTGTTTATTGTGAACGTAATGGACGTCTTGAATTAACCGATATCGAATTTCGAGATAATGAACATGTTCTTAATGTGATCGAACGAATTGTTGCCCCAATTGGTCGACGTATTGATGAAAGTAGCCCAATGGTTGATGCTCGATTGCCGGATGGATCTCGTGTAAATGCAATTATTCCTCCATTAGCATTAAATGGACCAACGATCACTATCCGTAAATTCTCGAAGGATCCATATACCATTAAGGATTTAATATCGTTTGGAACGGTTACGGAAGAAATGGCTTTATTTATCGAAGCGTGTGTTAAAGCACGTCTCAATATATTTGTAAGTGGTGGTACCGGGTCAGGAAAAACGACTACACTTAATGTATTATCTAGTTTCATTCCTGCGGACGAGCGAATTGTAACGATTGAAGATGCTGCAGAATTACAACTGACTCAAGACCACGTCGTGACATTGGAGTCACGTCCAGCCAATATTGAAGGCAATGGACAAATTTCGATTCGTGATCTTGTAAAGAACTCACTTCGTATGCGTCCAGATCGTATTGTAATTGGTGAGGTTCGTGGCGCAGAAGCTTTAGATATGTTGCAGGCAATGAACACAGGTCATGATGGTTCACTTGCGACTGGTCACTCGAATAGTCCGCGGGACATGATCTCTAGGTTAGAAACAATGGTTTTATTAGCAGGAATAGATTTACCTGTAAAAGCCATTCGTGATCAAATTTCAGGAGCACTCGATGTAATTGTCCAGCAATCTCGTTTAAAAGACGGAACTCGCCGGATTGTCAAAATCACGGAAGTCCAGGGGCTTGAAGGCGATATTATTGTGTTGCAAGATATTTTTGTTTATGAACAAGCTGGCGTCGATGCATCTGGTAAAATTCGAGGGAAATTAATCCCGACAGGTGTTCGACCGAAGTTTTACGAAAAACTTGAGACTTCTGGAATCCATATTCCGCCTCATGTTTTCATTGAAAAAGAAGAGATTACATTATGACGTTAATCGGATATATTTTATTATTAGTCACCTCTACTTTGTTTTTTCTAGCCTTATTAGTCAAAGTGTTTTACCAAAAACAACAAATGAACAAACGATTACAGCACTTCATTCATAGTGAAAGTGATGAGCCAAAATCCGACAAAGAAATGCGTCGCATTGTCGATTTAACTACCGCTAAAGAAAAAGTCCGAAAACGGTTAAAAGCGAAGGATAAAAATAAATCGATTGAAATGATGCTGCAACGTGCTGGGATTCCATTAAAATCAGAAGAATACGTTATGTTCCACTGGATTTCTGTCATTTTTTTCGCACTGTTATTTTATTTATTCAAACCAGCAGTACTGCTGCTACTCTTTGGTGCCATTTTCGGTTTTGTTTTACCGAAGATGATTGTTCGATCCAAGCAAAAGAAACGCCTGCAGCAATTTAATAATTATTTACCTGAAATGATTTCAACGGTAGTTAATGCGTTACGTGCTGGTTTTAGTTTCTTCCAAGCATTACGAAATGTCATGGAAGAATCACCTTCCCCAGTTAAAGAAGAACTATCGATTGTACTGCAAGAAATGCAATACGGAGCTACAGTTGAAGAATCGTTGAACCGCATGAAAGAGAGAATGCCAAGTAATGATTTAGACTTGATGATCCAAGCCATTCTCATTCAGCGTCAAGTTGGTGGTAATTTAGCTGTCGTTTTAGAAAAAATCGTTCACACCATTCGTGAACGCATTAAAATTCAAGGACAAATTAAGACGTTAACTGCTCAAGGGAAAATGTCTGGAATGGTTATTGCCTTGCTCCCACTTGGATTAGCGGGTATGTTGTTCGTTGTTAACCCACCCTATATGCTCGTATTATTCACCAATCCAATTGGTCTTGTTTTACTAGCTGTTGGTGGCGTTTCGATGATGATTGGCTTCTTCTTTATTATGAAAATCACAACAATCGAGGTGTAACGGATGATTGAATTATTTGCACTCATCACCATTTCACTTGTCTTATTAGGCTTAGTATTGGCTAGAAATGAAGCCATTCTTTCCAGGAAACAACGTATAGCATTGGTTATTGGTGAAGAACGTCAAGAGAAAGTCGTATCGACTACCGTGAATACGAAGGAATCGTTGTTTCAACGTTTATTTGATACTCGCATTAAACAGTTTAAAAGAAGTTTTAATCGTACGAATAAACGAGGTAAAGCGGAAAAAATCGAACGAAAATTGCTTCAAGCTGGTACTCCATACAGTATGACGCCATTTGAGTTTCGAATATTGCAACTTGGATTATTAATTGTATTGCCGACTTTCATGTTCATTGTCCTTGTAATAGCAAACGTTTCGATTGGCAAACTCCTATTTATGCTTTTAGCTACAATCGCATTAAGTATGTATTTACCCCACGCTTTTCTGAAAATGAAAATCAAATCACGCAATCATAAAGCGGTAGTAGAGCTTTCTGATTTCATCGATTTACTCGCAGTCAGTATGGAAGCCGGTTTAGGTTTTGACCAAGCTTTGAGTAAAGTAGTTTCTAAAAAACATGGTGTTTTAGCAGATGAATTCCAGCGCTGCCTTGAGGAATTACGTCTAGGCAAGACCCGTAGAGAATCGCTCGCTGGTGTTCGTGAACGTTTACAAGTGGATGATATACAGATGTTAATTGGTAATATCATTCAAGCAGAACAATTAGGAATTGGGATGGTACAAATTTTACGAATTCAATCCGAAGAAGTGCGAATTCGACGCAAACAACGCGCAGAAGAAAAAGCAATGAAAGCACCGATTAAGATGCTCTTTCCTCTCGTTATTTTTATCTTCCCATGTATTTTCATCATTTTATTAGGACCTGTTTTGCTTCAATTGATGGAGACTTTTATGTAAAACGCCGAAATGGCGTTTTATTTATGAAAAGAGAATTTATTTTTTGGCGTTCGCGGGTGATATTTTGGCGTTCGAGACTCATTTATTGTCGATTGGAAACGATAATATGGCGATAGCGAACCATAATATGTCGCAACGGTAAGATTTATTGGCGTTAGGGCCTCAAATTACGAGTCACGTGGACTCGTTTTTCTAATTATATCGATAATAATCTTGAGCGTGGACTACTTTAAAACCAATTGATTCATAGAGCGATAATGCGTGTGCATTTTTTGTCTCTACTTCTAAGTGAACAGAATTTCCTTTAGCGCTTTGTTCGCCTACCACTTGTTGCAACACTTTACGTCCGATTCCTCTACCTTGATGTGTTGGCAAAATCGAAAATCCGTAGATCCAAGCTTCTCCGTCTTCACGTTTAACACGAATTTTCCCAATCACTTCCATCTCTACTACAATCATTAACATGTCAGTGTCTTCATCGTTATCAATTCTACTCTCATTAGCTTTAGCACTTTCTTCATCTACCCCAAAAGCTTCAACATCAAGACGTACTCGCATGGCAATATCTTTATCATCGGCTTGTCGTAGCGTAAACCCACTGACGTCTGCCAACTCCTTTTCTACCCACTGCATTTGATGTTCTGTGAATGCATACTCGGCACCTTGTTTATTCAAAAACTCTTTCGCCCCTTGTGAACTTGCAGGTGCATTGAGAAGGATTTTCTTGTAGCCACGCTTTTCGCATACGTCCATGGCTTCAGAAAATAATTGTTGAAAATGCCCTTTTCTGCGCTCGCTCGGTTTTACCATGCCACACACTTCTGCAACTGAACCAAACGGATAGATTCCTAGAAAAGCAATAAGTTCATCCTCATGATAATAAAAGAAATCTGTTTGATCCGAATCGCGTCTACGAAGCATTTCCCAGTTCAACTTCAATTGAAGTTTATCGAATGCCTCACATTCCTTTTGCAATGCCTCAATGTCTTGTAACTGTTTAGTCGTTAACATGATAAATTCCCCCTTACTTAATTAGCTTTAATCGCGGCCGTGTTGTTAAATACACCCCACATAATATGACGATCAATCCCACAATCATATGTATTGAAATTGGCTCTTTCAATAAAAAATATCCCCATAAAATGGCCGATATCGGAATTAGATAAGTAACCGATGTAGCAAATTCCGGACTTCTTTCATTCATGATGTAAAAGAACAATAAATGAGCGATTCCGGAACCGAAAAATCCGAGACCAATTATCGCGAGTAGCACTTCCCCACTTACGTTTTGTGTGAGTGTTTGTAATTGGTTTACGTTTGTTAGCAACATCATCGTCCCGCCAAACACCGCTCCCACAACTAACGTACACGTTGTAACGAATAGTATGCCTGCCGATTTCAAATGTCTACGTGCATAATGCGACGAAAAGCCATAACACATTGTGGCCAAAATCATCGTCCCTATCCCAACAAAACTCTCACCAAATAAGTGAGTTACATCAAAATCCATGATAATAATTATGCCAACGAACCCAATTGCTATGCCTATCCATTGTTGCTTTAATAAAACCGCTCCAAAGAAAACGAGTCCTAGTAATCCTGTGAAGATTGGCGTGAATGCATTTAGCACAGCTGCTAAACTACTATTAATTTGTGTCTGACTAAGCGCAATCAACCCCCAAGGCAATCCAGCGTTTACTACGCCTACTACGAGTAAAGCTTTCCACGGAACCGGTCGGATAATTTCTTTCCGCTTAAACCACAAAAATGGCAACAGCAATAATGCCCCTGCGATACAGCGAATAAAGACAGT
The DNA here is from genome assembly GCA_018816185.1 of Bacillota bacterium. GTDB lineage: Bacteria > Bacillota > Bacilli > Bacillales_A > Planococcaceae > Paenisporosarcina. The sequence goes on along the minus strand of JAHIWI010000008.1, from coordinate 170,055 downwards.
GCCCCATACACCCGCTGGTTCGCTTAAAATTGAAATAAAAACAAATGATAATCCCCAAATAAGGCTTAGGGAAATAAGTGCTACATATACTCGCATACTCGTACATCCTCTACAATAAATTCATTTATTGTAATCGTATCATAACTATTTTGAAGTGAAAGATAATTTAAATGATTGAGAGAATTCTAGAGTTCATGACCGATGAAAAATACGTGAGGACTGTAGTAGATGAGAAAGCTTTCCCTCTCAAATTCTAGACCTTTCACGTTTAATCGCGGACCTTTCACTCATTTTCGAATTCCACTCGCGAAAGACCAGGAATTCCTAACAGCCAAGGCTGCTTTAGCAGCCCTAATTAGCTCTTTTCGCTCCGCTTCTATAGGAATAGCCCTATTTCGATTAATCTGGAGAAAGCTTTCACTTTCAAATGACGATCTTTCTCTTTCACTTCCTGATCCTTCACTTTCAAACTCGAACCTTTCACTCTCATTCGGTTTCTACGAGCGAAAGACCAATTGTTTCCAGAAAATATAACGAAGCAATTCGTCTAAAGACACCAAAAAGCTACCACGATAAATAATTATCGTGGTAGCTCTTATTCCATCTACTAATAATCATTCTATTTCCGATCATCGCCAAAGTTCATATGCTGATAACGTCCTCGAATAATTTGATAGATTCCGTATAAGATTAACCCTATAGCTACTAGAGCTAGTAAAAATTGGCCGAATGGTTGGCTAGCTAACTCTGTTAATGCCCCACCAAGACCTTTAGATTCATCTGGGTTATTTGTTATCGCTGTACGAATGAAGAAGAATCCGACCATGCTTAGGACAATTCCTCTTGATATCAAACCAAGCTTACCAGAGACCCTAGCGATTTTACGTTCTTTATCATTCATTTCGTACGTTTTAAATTTAGACATAAACTTCTCTTTTACACCACTATAAAGTTCGTAAATCCCATACCCAATAATGATGGCACCTACTAATCCAATGATCCATACGCCAAATGGCTGTTCCATCAGTTTAGCAGATATCGTCTTCTCTGAATTACCGCCTCCGGCATTCCCTGTGTGACTAGCTAACTTAATCGCACCAAATGCTAGATTCGAATAAATGACGCCACTGATGAAATAGCCAGTTCGTCTAATAAGACCTTTTGCGTCCGTTCCTTCATTCTCCGGATCTTTAAACGCTTTAATAAAGTCCCACATGATATAACCAATTAGACCGATTCCAATAATCCATAATACAAGTTCACCAAAAGGCATTTGTGCGATTGATTGAAGGGCTCCCGACGTTCCCGTCATCTCGCCTCCAGGACCAAACGCCGCCAGTGCTGCGAGTATCCCAATCATTCCGTAAACCACACCTTTGGCCATATACCCAAATCGACCAAAACGTCGAACCCATGGTTTTGCTTCTCTTACTTTATCTTTTGCTTCTGCTTTCGATGGCGAATGCATAATGGACACTTCCTCTACAATTCTCTTTGTATATGAAGTTCCCGTTTTGCATTAAAAAGAAACCTATATTCTTAGCCATTATTTTCTAGTGTGACAAATCCAGCCACCAAATAACGTCGTTGAGAAGAATTGCGATATGCGTTCAAATCCTGCTTCCTCTAAAAGCTCTTCAATTTGAGCCGCTGGAATAAAAGATAATTCTCGAACAGATTCTTCCATCGCATCGACATCTTCCGGTTCTAAATCTGTTAAATCAAGCCAAATGGATTTCCATAAATTCATGCGTTCATCAAATTCAGGTTTGCTTTGATCTCCAAACATAGACACTAAGACAAATGGAGAACCCGGTTTTAAGTTTTCTCTTACTTTTTTCAATAAACTTCTTTTTTCTTCAATCGTTTCTACGAAGTGAAGTACGAGTAAACAAGTAGACGCATCAAATCGTTCCGGAAAGTCAAGATCTTCAATGATTCCTGTATGTATGGAAACGCGCTCTTCTAACCCTTCATCTTTCGCTTTTTGAAGAGCCACTTCTAACATTGGTTCTGATGGGTCTACTCCTGCAAATGTCCATGTTGGGTTAGACGTACCAAATGTAACAATCTCATTACCTCCACCCGCTCCAATTACTAATAGCTTAGCTCCATCTTTCACATTCGCACGAAGAAAGGACTGAACCATTCGAAATAATGCATCATACGATGGCATGGCTCGCCTAATCCCCTTGTCATATTCTCTAGCCATTTCCATATCAAATTCTAAGTCGTCTTTCACTCTTTATTCCCCCGATTCGCTTAGCTTGCATGTCTCCTATTATGTGCTTTTCCAATTAAACTTTCAAACAGCTAGAAAATGGCATTCATCCTTTATAGAATGGTACACTTACTCAAAATAACTGTCTTCATGGGGGATGAATTGGTTGAATAAACATATTGAAAAAAGACAATTAGGACAATCCGATTTATCACTCTCTGCAATTGGTCTTGGCACGTGGCAGTTCAGTAAAGGAACTGGTTTGGTCGGGAAATTTTGGGGAGCGTTAGATGATGAGTTAACGGAAGAGATTATTAAGACATCCTTAGATGGTGGCATTAACTGGTTTGATACAGCCGAAGTATATGGTGGTGGTGAGTCTGAAAAAATATTAGCGAAAGCGCTAGATTCTATTGGTGTTACACCTGGAGATGCAAAAATCGCAACGAAATGGTGGCCAGCATTGCGAACGGCTGCTTCGATATCGAAGACGATTAACATCCGTAAAGAAGCGCTCAATCAAAGACCCATTGATTTATACCAAATTCATCAACCCTTTTCATTTTCATCTGTTGAAAAGCAAATGCTACAGATGATTAAGCTCGTGAATGAAGGACATATCAAACATATCGGGGTTAGTAACTTTAGCGTTGAAGCTATGATTGAATCTCATAGAATTTTAACTGAGCATGGTCTAGCACTTGCTTCAAATCAAGTGAAATATAGTTTGCTCGATCGTCGAATTGAAGAAAGTGGCATGATTGAGCGTGCAAAAGAATTGGGCATCTCGATTATCGCCTACTCACCTCTTGAACAAGGTTTATTAACAGGCAAGTTCCACGATAACCCAGCTTTAATTCAACAAGCAAAGGGACCTCGTCGCTATCAGCGCAAATTTAAAGAAGCTGGTCTTAACGAGACAAAGCCGTTGATCAAGCTACTTGATACAATCGGAGAAAAATATAATGTTAGCGCGAGTCAAGTCGCATTGAACTGGTTAATCCATTACCATGGTGACACCGTATTCGCTATACCTGGCGCTACTAAAGCACACCATGCTCAAGATAATGTTGGCGCGTTAACTTTCAAGCTCGATACCGGTGAGCTTGAAGAGATTTCTCGAACTTCTTGGAAAGTTCTTGGGAAATAAACCCACGTGTTGCGAAAGGATTTTACTGTTATGAATCAAGTAAATGAAAAACTTGAAAATTGGATTCAGCTTCAATTAGGAAAAGAGGTTAGAAAAACAAGTCCTCTAAAAGGTGGTGTTTCATCCGCCATCTCACATCACCTATTAGACGATCAATCATCCGTCGTTTCCAGGCAAATTTTGAATAAAGAATGGTTAGCTGAAGAACCAGATTTAATTATTCATGAGCGAGCTAGCCTACTAGCACTTTCAAGAGAAGACCTGCCTGTTCCAACGTTTTTAGCTGCAGATGCAAATGCGGAAGAGTGTGATGCGCCATCCCTTTTAATGAATGCAATACCAGGAAAAGCGCAGTTAGAGCTTAGTGTTTACGAAGCCGGGATGGTACAACTTGCGAAAACCTTATACCGAATTCATCAAACACCGATTCCATCCGACTTTCCTTGGAAGTATGCATCTTATACGCCTATTCAAGAGTTGAAAGTTCCTAACTGGACCACTAATCCAGACGATTGGAAGAAAGCACTTCATTTTGTACAACACTCTACTCCATCCTTTACACCTGTCTTTATTCATCGAGATTATCACCCAACCAATATACTTTGGGAAGACGGGAAATTAAGTGGAGTAGTGGACTGGATTAATGCATGTAACGGACCTGCATTAGTAGATGTTGCACATTGTCGCACAAATTTCTCTTTATTATATGGCGTCGACACAGCCGACTCGTTCCTAAAAGCATATTTAAATGAAAATCCAATGGACTATACACCATACTGGGATATTTTGAGTGTATTTGATTTTGTAGATGAAGAGATGGAGGTATACGAAGGCTGGACTGATCTTGGATATACTGAATTATCCTCAAGCCTTATGAAATCAAGAGCTGAAGATTACATTCGGTATTTATGTCAGTTTATATAAAAGTAAAAAGGAGAGCAGTCATCTGCTCTCCTTTTCAAGTTCACTTATTATTACGTTTCATTAACCAAGAAACTAATAACATCAATCCCCCAGCTCCAAGAGATGCAGACGCAGGAAATTCAAATGAGGGACCAAAATCAGGTATGAACATATTTGCTGCGATAATCACTGCAAAACTGACCGCACCGAATAATCCAGCTTTTATCATGTCCATCTTGCCATTCGCATTTTCATTAAATACAGACCTGCGAATTAAGCCAAAAATAAGTTTCACGCCAATGGCAACACTTAGCCCAATTAAAGCTAAAATAATCAGAGTAGGAATCATATAAACAGTTGTGCTAACTGTGGTAAACGATGTAAAGAGAAGTAATATTAATCCTCTACTTACTAAAAACCATCCCATTAATGTAAAGGCAAGTTGGCCAATGAATTTTACCATATCACGCTTCTCTTCTTGGGGTAGCTGTTCAATCAGTTCATCTGCATAGCTTTTCGGATCACTGCCAAATACTTCAGCCGCCGTCTTCCCCTCTTTTTGTGCTGCGATCATATGATCTAGCATTTCCATTAGCACTTCTTCTGCATGCTGTTCTGATAGTGTTAGGTCTGTGCGCAAATAGACAACCATGCTCGTATAATATTTCTCATTTTCTTCATTTAACAATTTTCTTTTTTCATTGTTTTGTTGAATTAATTCATTTAATTTCATTTGGATCTCCCTTCATTAATAAAGCGTTAATCGGCACAGATAGTTGCTGCCACTCGTTTGTAATGATTTCAAGTGCTTGAATCCCTTTCGGTGTAAGTGAATAATACTTACGGTTTGGACCAGACTCAGAAGGTCTCATTTCACCATAAATTAAATCATTTTTTTGCAACCGCAATAGGACAGGGTAAACTGTTCCCTCACTCACATCTGGTAATCCCACTAATTGCAGTTTTTTTGAGAGTTCATACCCATAAACGGGTTCTTTCGAGATAACTGCCAGTACGCATCCATCCAAAATTCCTTTTAGCAACTGACTACGAATCGACATAAAACCACCAAGCTCTCAGTGTATTGTAATACAAGGTAGTAGATATAAATTCAACTACCTTGTTTTGCATAGTAGTTACTTAAAGTATAGATTAATATTTTTTCTCAGTCAAACATATAGTTTAAAAAGGAGTTGTAGATATGACCGAACCCATTCATATAATGATATTGATACTTCAAGTACTCATCCCATTGATTATTTCCTTAATTCTCTTTTCTAGTACTCTATTAACCAAATGGCGTAGGTTGATTACCATTCTACTATTTTTGTTGATTAGTAGCCCACTCTCTTATGCGCTTATCTTTACGTATTTCAATTTTCCTATTCAATCTAATATTGGGGTTGGCACGATTACGATTTTCGTTTGGTCCTGTTCACTCGTGCTATTTCTAATTGCCATAATTCGAATAACAATTAAAATCAAATCTTTAAAGAAAGATGGATCTGACTATTAAGTCAGCTAAACTTAATTATTGAGATTAGCTTTTTACACCTCATCAAATGCTCGTATTCCAACATTACATGCTTTTTTTCCAACATTAATCACATAAATTACAACTTTAGCATCAAAAATTACAACTTTAGCTTGAAATTTTTCAACATAATAAAGCTCCTATTGTTCGTATCCGATATAGCCATTCAAAAGAAAGAGGCTGTCAGAAAATCCATTTTCACGGATTTTTTGGACAGCCTCTTCAGTATTATTTTGTTGCACTCGAAGATAAGTTGGATAAACTCAACCTATATTAATTCATAGAAAAGAGGAGAACCAATGTCTAACTCGGTTGTCCTCTCCTCTTTCAATAACTTCTATCCTAACTTCATGACATGCGTAATATGTGGTGCATCATGTGTTTCTTCGAATCCATTCGCTCTATAAAAGGCATCTGCTTTTGCCGACTCTGTCTTACAGGTGATTTCTTTAAAGCTTTCACTTGCATGATTTTTTAATTCAGAAAGCAACTGTGAACCTACCCCTTGTCGTCTAACACTTTGCAACGTATAGAACCTTTTTAAGCGGGCTGTATCTTTATTTTCATAAGGATTTTGACTAATACCACCAATAGCTACTAATTTATCTGGGCCTTCCCATACGCCATAAAGAGCTTCACCTTCTTTACTGAACGTATTCGTTCCATCTTCGTAATCATTTACTAACCGAGTTAAGAACCGGTAACCCTCTTCTTCACTTTCCGCTACCAACTGTGATACATCGACTTTCTTCAAATCTTCTATACGTTGAACTTTAAATGTCATTAGAGTTCCTCCTCTTTCATCAGCATTTTACTTTGTCTTACCCTATGTTTATTCGATAAGGGCAAGCGCAATCCCTCTATTTTTTAAATTTTCAATCAATACTATTCAAAAAGAAAAGCCGACCGTTAAGTCAGCTTTTCATCATTGATGAACAAATTTTTTGTCTACATTATATTTCGCTACCAATTTGTTAATGGCATACGTTTCATAAATTTCACGATCTAGTGCGTCATCCACGAAAAAGATTTCGATTTTCACTACTTCCTCACGATGATTTTTAATCGGAGAAACATTGTCTTCGAAATGTTTTTTCACACGTTGTCTTAACTTACGTGCTTTTCCTACAAATAGCAACTCATTTTCTCTGTTGAAGAACATAATGAGTCCACCTTTGTCGCGTGGAATTTGATGAAAATCAATAAATCCATAAACTGATGGGATTTCTACTTCATTTTCTTTCACTACTTGTGTACGTTGTCTAATTACTAAATCTGGTTTTGGCAATTCGATCTTAATCATATTCAGTCACGTCCTCGCTATATCTAGACTGTTATATTATCATATTTACGGCATAAAATCTAATTTCACTTAGCGAGTCATTGAATACCGGATAGAATTGACCTATCTAACACTTTCAATAGCTTGTCGTACGCTCGCAAAAGTATGGAATGAAGAAAAATCTATTCCTGCTTGAACAACTGCCATCGATAGGTTGGGACGAATTCCTGTAAATAGTACGTGTATGCCTAAAAGTTGCAATACGTTGTGAATTGTAAAGACGTGATGGGCAACTTCTTGATCAATCGTCAATATTCCTGAAAAATCAATGATCAAATGTTCCACTTCAAGAGTTGGAATGGTCGGTATTACATTATTCAATAAATGCTGAACACGTTGTTGATCGATAATACCGATAAGTGGTAAAACAGCGATCCCTTGTTGAACTGGCACAATTGGTGCAGAAAGTTCATTAATTTCTTTTTGTCGGTCGTACATTAAACCATCTCGGTATGCTTCATAAGCAAAAATCGTTTCAATCATACTGACGTCCATTAAGTAACTAACACGGTTGTTGATGGTTACAACATCTTCAGTCGATAATTCGTGTTCGATTGAAATCTGAGTGATTCTCTTTAAAAACTTCAAGCGATTTTCAGCATATGGTTTAATTAGCGCGGAAAGTTGTGACAACAATTTAGCTTGTTCCTCGCCATATTGTTTACTCCACTCAATTAATTCTTCTGCAGCAACTTCATCACTTTCCTTAAATGATTCTGCTAATAAAATAAGAAATTCTGCATTCGATTTAACTGAAAGCTGAATTAAATCTTCAGTAAATTCAATTTCGAGAGTCGCCAAACTTTCCTCAACCATTTCTCTAGAAATTTCTTCAGCATGCTTTATTAAATACGTACCTACACGGTTAATTGCTTCCATCGTTCACACGTCCTCATTTTAATGTCTAAGTCTATCAAGCTTCTAAATGGATTCTACTATAAAACGTAGCAATAAACACGAATATTCAATAATTTCCTAAAAAAATAAACAAAACCCACTCATTTTTAGAAAAGAGTGGGCTTTGTTGCACTATTTTTATTGATAATTTTCTATCGCTTGTCCGATTTTGGTCTCAGTTATATTCCAATGAGATTCGTGCCAAACGGGCTTTTCATCTGAAATTAAGAAGATTTGTGGTGATTTATGTTGAACACCTAAATTGCTTTCGATTTCATTCGATACGGGTCTGCTTTCAATAACTTTTACGAGGTACGTTTCAACGTCAGATTTAAAAGACGTAAACTCTCGATAAGCAGCTGCACTTACTGGACAAGTCGTACTGTGTTTGAAGATTAATACGGGTTGATCTTTAGATTTCTTTAATACATTTTCCCATTCAGGCAAAGTAGAAATTTCTGTATATGTCGACATCTTAAAACACCCTTTCCTCATTATTTCAACCATTATCTCAATGAACGCACGAATACGCACGTATCTTGCCTTTTTATTTGGTTTATAAGCACGGTTTTTCGGCTATAAAGGAGGAAAACAAATACACAAGAAAGAAGGAGGAAACAGCATTGTCAAAAGATATGACAAGAAAAGAAGTAATTGAAAAAGTCACAACTTCACTAGGCGTAGAAGATTATACCGAAGTCGATCTGGAAAATGAATTCACTGATGATGTCGATGACGAAATAGAAAATGAAATCTAATTAGAAAAATACATGTTGCTTCCAAAATGGTGTTAGCTATTTAGGTGTTAAACTACATTTCTTATACGTATAAAATAAGCCAAGTCCATGTGTTAATTCACTAGGACTTGGCTTATTTTATTAATTCGTTGGTGGCATTGGCACAAAAACGCTTGTTTTAGCAGCGTACTCTGCATACCCTGGTTTTTTCGCATTTTTCTTTTCGAGCAATGGCACTCCCGATATTTTTAATAGGAAGAAAGTCAACAGTAGTGGACTGATAAACGAAATCCAACCGAATGGCACTGCACAAGCAATGATGCTAATCCCAAACCATTGAGTGGCTTCACCAAAGTAGTTCGGGTGTCTCGTATATTTCCAAAGTCCAGTTGTGATCACTTTTCCTTTATTTTCGGGCTTCTGAATAAAGGCACGTAGTTGTGCGTCCCCAATCGATTCAAATAAGAACCCAACAACCCACACAATGACACCTAGATACACAGGCCACATTGCTAAGATGGTATCACTTTGACTAATACCTAAGAAGATTCCTAATGAGAATAATAGAGAAACGGTACCTTGAAGCATAAACACCCGAACAAATGCTGTTTGTTTTACTTTATTCCCCCACTTTTTACGCATGTCCTGGTAGCGATAATCTTCTGGTTTTCCAGCATTCCTCGAAAACAAGTAAATAGATAATCGTAGTCCCCATATTATTACCAATGCGGCTATTGTTAACGACACCACATTATAAAGTCCTGTATATACTAGTACGACTGTCGTTGTAATAATAAACGTTATTCCCCAAATAATATCAACAATCGAGTAATTATCGAGCTTTACAGCAATTAACCAAATAGTGCTCATAAACAAAAACATACATATTGCAGCAATTATCACCAACATTCGACTCACCTGCACATTCCTTTTTTATTTTTCTGAATGAATCTATTATACTTTCGCTAACTTGAGAACGCATGAACGGATGTGCGAATGGAGGAAATAAAATGAAAATTGCTTGGGTTACTGACAGCTCTGCCTTAATTCCCCTAAATGCAAATACAGAACATATCCACGTTTTACCTTTACAAATTAACCACGAAAATAAATCCTATAAAGACGGCATCGACTTAACGCCATCGGATTTTTATCAGTTATTGAATAACTCGGACACTTCTCCAAAAACGTCTCAACCGACAGTTTTCGATATTGAAAACCTGTTTCAAAAATTAGAAGCCTCATATGACGTTATCATTGCAGTTCTAATTTCCAATAAAATCAGTGGAACTTTTGCAACTGTTGCATCCGTTGCGCAAAACGCGAAGATTCCAGTTCATCTTGTAGATTCTAAAATTATTTCTTGGCCCTTATATGACTTAATCGATCAGGGTCGAATACTGGCATCAAAAGGAGTCGAGCCTAAAGAAATAGCAGATACCTTAAACAGCGATGATTATACTTACAACAATCGAATTTTTGTTGCAGATTTACAACAACTTTTAAAAGGTGGACGAATCAGCAAGGTAGGATTTTTAATAGGCAATATCCTAAAAATACATCCCATATTACAATTTAAAGATGGTTCGATCGAAGTCGTTCATAAAATAAGAACTCGAAAAAAATCATTTGTCCAAATGATTGATGATTTTGTTCCTTCTGATTCTGAAGCTTGGGTTCTTCATTGTGGAGATGAAGAAACCGCAATCATAATTCAACAAATGATCATTACTCGATATCCAAACCAAGTTGTAAAGGTTGGAGAATTAAGCCCCATTATCGCCATTCATGGCGGTCAAGGCAGTTTCGCCATTGTTTCAAAAACTTAGAGAGACAAAGAATGTAGGTAAAAGAATAATAGTTTAGATAACTTCATAATTAACTGATTGAAATGAAAGTGGTCGGCTATTTCTTTCGCTAGGCGACGCCAGCGGATTAGAAGAACAAAGACTAAGAACGCCACGTCGTGTGGCAACGTCTTTGAAACCAACATCCTGTCGGCCTCCGCGGAAAGCGTCCGCTGAAATGGAAATCAACATTTTATTAGTCTTCATTCTCTGACCTAGCTTCCACCGTTAAATGGTGCTTGCTAGGTCTTATTATAGCTACAGCGTTCTCTAATCCCTGAGAGACTTTAGAACCTGCACAAGCAGGAAAAACCTCAATCTTTTTATCTATATGAAGAAGGTGAAATGACGTAAAATGTCGAAATAATGTAGATAGAATTTTGTCGAGGGGGGATGGATATGAATTTAGTTTCTGAACAACTAATGGAGTCAATCAATGCAGCTAGGAAAATTGCATTTCAAAATCCATCTCAATCTTTTGAAATGGCTCATCAAGCTCGACAAGTTGCTCGAGAGAACTCTTTACAAACGGAAGAAGCTGCCGCGTTATTTGCAATGGGTTTAGCATGTCGTTCGATGACAGAATTGAAACGGTGTTATGACCATGCTTACGATTCGTTTAAATTATATGAACAACTTGGGAATAATAGCGGAGTTGCTGAAGCCTTAAATTTAATAGGCGTCGTCTATTTTTACTACGCACAATATGAGCAAGCGTTAGAGTACTTTTTAAATTCTTTATTCCACCTAAAAGGTTTAGATGAGTACTTAATTATGAGCCGTGTGTATAACAACTTAGGAGAAGTTTATCGAGAGGTCGGAGATGAAGTACAAGCGCTGATTGCTTTTGAAAAGGCACTAAGAATTTCAGAAGACTATCAATTCGAGATGAACTTGGCTGTTATCTTAGAAAACATCGGTGAAATTCATTTAAAGAACGGAAATTATGATACAAGTTATAGCTACTACAAAAAGAGTTACGATATGTTAATCAATCTCGATGATGTTCCCTCTTTAGCTGAAGTTGAAAATAAAATCGGCAAAATTCACTTTATAAAAAAAGAGTATATTTTGGCTAAACGTTTTTACGATAGTGCTTTAAAGCGCTTAGAACATATCGGGAATAAATTCTATTCCATTGAGGTATTGATCAACAAAGCTGAAATGGAAAAAGCATCAAATGAAAGTAGTTTTTTAGAATATTTAAACCAAGCTGCTATACATGCTGAACAAATTCAAGCACGAAAAAAACTGAGTTCCATTTATAAAATCCTCACTGAATACTACGAAGGAAAAGGAAAATTCGAACTTGCATTAGATTATTACAAACGGTATCACGTTGCGGAACAAGCAGTCGAAACTCAGGTAATTTCGCAAAAACTTGAAATAATTAAGATTGAATTAAACAAGGTCTTTACGGGAAAAGAAGTAGAAAATGTTTCTAAAATGAACGAACAATTAGAGACGGAAATCGTTCTACACAAAAAACAGTTAGCTGAATTAGAGAAACTCAATCTCGATTTAAGCGATGAAGTATTTTACGATGAATTAACAAAAGTCGCGAATCGAAGAGGTGTAACCAGATACCTGCAAAAGGTTTGGGAGGAATCCTCTGACGAACAAAACATTGCCCTAATGATGTTAGATATTGATCATTTTAAGCGATATAACGACTATCACGGACATGTACAAGGCGACGAATGCTTGAAACAAGTGGCAAAATGCATGGAAAAGACCTTTGGGAATCAAAAAGGCATTCTTGGCCGTTATGGTGGCGAGGAATTTGTTTGCTTTACGAACGGTATTGACGCGGAAGAATTGAAGCTTTGTGCTGAATCAATCAGAAAAGCCGTTGGCGCATTAAACCTGACGTATCAGTATAACGGCGAGACGCTTCCAGTCACTATCAGTATTGGTGCCATTCACTGCAAGCGATCTCAACTAAACCGTATTTTAGACATGTACGTTATGGCTGATGATGAGTTGTATCAAGCAAAAAACAACGGACGCAACCGTGTTGAACTTCGCGTTTTATAATCGTTAACATTAATTCAAAATAAAAGATGACGCCCATTTCGTGCTGGCGTCATCTTTATTTATTTCACTGATCGATTAAGCTAACTGAAACTTTTACGTCGAGGTTATGATTTCCACCACGGTAAATCCCTTGAACAGGGCTTACATCCACATAGTCGCGTCCAACTCCCACACGAATGTGATTTTCTAATGCCTCTACATTGTTCGTTGGATCTAAACCGACCCAACCAATCCCTGGAACCATAACTTCTACCCAAGCATGGCTTGCTGCATCACCAATTAATGCTGAATTTTCTCCAACATATAAATAGCCGCTAACATATCTTGCTGGAATCGATCTTGATCGAAGAATGCCTAACATGACATGGGTAATGTCTTGACAAACACCTTTTTTCAAATCAAAAGACTCTGAAGCTTTTGTCGTGACATCAGTTGAAGACCCATCGTACGTAAAGTGATTATGCAAATAACCCATGACATTAATTGCGTATTGAACTGGGTTGAGCATTTCACCGATTTCTGAGTCTACCTTATTCATTTGTTCTGCCGTCAAAAATGTATAGGCTGTGTTGCTTAAAAATGCTAAATAATGTTCATGAAACAAACTAGAATGGAAAATCTCTCTCATTTCGGGTGAATAATCAATTCTGTGAATAAAAGGACTTTTTTGAATACTTACGACTGAAGTTGCTTTTACTTCTAAATGATCATGCTGATTGGCAATGAAAAATGACTCCACACTATTTCCCCAAAGATCGGTATGTTCTTTCGTTAAGGAAACTGGTGTAATTTCAGCACGATAAGAGAGCAATCGTTGACACTCATCCGTTCTCGGTTTTAAGCGTATTGAATTCATACTTTGGTCAACCATCGTATCATATTGGAAAATATTTGTGTGTTCGATTTTGTATTTCATAGACGATTTCCTTTCAACGAGCGGTGGTAAATCTTGTTCTGCATTCTGAAATTGAATTTGTGCTGATTCTGGCTCAATTAAATAATACGTCTTTGAAAAAATTTGTCCAATCTCATTACACTTATTTTGGAATTGATTTAAAAACGATAACATACCATCCGAATTTACTTCTTTGATTGTCATCACATCAAAGTCGTTCAGTAATTCATTCAATGCACTGTATAGTTTTTCAGAATAAGGGGCAACTTTTGCGTTTTCAAGTGCATCGATTGCTGACCGTACATGATCCATATTGTAACGAATTGATCTTGGGAATGAACCATCCGCTATAAGAAAAGTCAGAATGGTTTTCGGGTCCATTTTAGGTTGATTTACCTTAAGATAAGCTTCGTACCCATTAACCATTCGTAAAGCAGACAGCCATGCGTAATAGTCTTCACCTTTATAAGCCAACTGGGTCTCACGGGTATGTTCGCAAACCACATTCAATATACGTGCCGTTTTTTCAGCACGTTCTAACCATTTGCCGATTTTTATCATTCGATACGCTACTCCACGAGACATACTAGATTCCACAATGCCTTGTGCAGTTAATGAAGCTAGTTTTACTTTACGGAAGAAACTTCTCAAATTCCGGATGGAAAAGGGTTCCCTTTCTGCTTCTACTCCATATAAATAAATGTCATTCCAAACTTCAAATAGTTCGTTTGGCAAATGATCTCGACTGATGCGTGCATTTTCTCTCGCAATCCGTACGCAAGTTAATATGGAATTGGCATTCTTTTCGTCAAAAGCTAAATACCGAATATACGTTTCATCCGATGCTTCTGATTGTTGAAATGCGCTAAACTCTTTTTCTGTTGAACATATTTCAAAAAGAATTTCCCATTGCTTTCCTTCAATTGAATCTTCGGAAAATGTTTCAACCATTTGAGTTAATTGGACATCTAAAACTCGAGTATTCAATTCTGCTCGTTCTATATTACGGGACATCCAATAGAGTGAATCCGCTACTCGACTTAACATTAGCTTCTCCCCCCTAACTTCATAACCCATGTATCTTTTCCGCCGCCACCTTGTGATGAATTCACCACGAGAGACCCTTTTTTCAATGCTACACGTGATAATCCTCCAGGAAATACATGTGTTTCCTTTCCACGTATAACAAATACACGTAAATCAACATGACATGGGTAAAACTCTTCCCCTTGGTATGCTGGAGCTCGTGATAACTGAATGGTTGGTTGTGCTATATATTGATGTGGTGCTTCTAGGATTTTCTCTCGAAAAGTCTCGATTTCTTCTATGGATGCATGCGGACCAATTAACATATCGTACCCACCTGAAGCTCCCACATTCTTCACCACTAATTCAGACAACCTTGATAGAACCCAGTCACGTTGAACCGGGTCTTCTAAACGATAAGTCTTCACGTTATCGATAATCGGCTCTTCATTCAAATAAAAACGGATCATATCTGGAACGTAAATATACATTGCCTTATCATCTGCAACTCCGTTACCAATTCCATTCAAAATCGCTACATTCCCATTTCGATAGGCACTCAATAGTCCTGGCACTCCTAAAGTAGAATCTTCTCTAAACGCTTCAGGATCTAAAAAGTCATCATCAATGCGACGATAAATAATATGAACTTTTTCCAACCCACGAATCGTCTTCATATAGACAATGTCGTTCACGACAATTAAGTCACGGCCTTCAACAAGTTGCAGACCCATTTGTTGTGCTAAAAACACATGATCATAATAAGCAGAATTGTACATGCCAGGAGTTAACAAAACAGCACGTGGATTTTCCACACCTGCAGCAGCATGATCCATGATTGCCTCGTGTAGGTAAGTCATCTGATGTTCCAAAGTCTCAACAGAGTGTTTAGCGAAAAATTCGGGATAAATTTGTCTCATCACATATCGATTTTGATAGACATAAGACATACCTGAGGGATTTCGAAGATTATCTTCTAGAACTAAGTAATTTCCATTTTCATCACGAATTAAATCAATACCTGCCATGAAAATGTGATTATTTAAGGGAACTTTCAATCCTTGAACTTGTTTCGCATAGTAATACTGATTTGAATCAATCAATTCTTTAGGGATTATTCCAGCTTCAACGATACGCTGATCATGATACACATCATCTAAAAACCGATTAAGCGCTTCTGTCCGTTGAATCATCCCTCTCTCAATCGTCTCCCAATCTTCGGGTGGAATAATGATCGGAACAAAGTCAAAAGGCATCGTTCTTTCTGCTCCAACATTATTATGATAAACAGTGAACGTGATGCCTTGTCTTAAAAACGAAAGCTGCGCCATGTCATGCTTTTCTTTTAACTCCTCTTCTGTAAACGTATGTAACATCTCATAAAATTTTTGATAATGATTCTTCGGCTTCCCACTTGCTTCAAGCATTTCATCAAAAAACGGCTTTACGTTGTAAGACTGAAACATTGGACCACCCTCTCTATTAAAAAGTTAGAATAGTTTGATAATTATAGTTCTAGTGTACCACACTAATCTATGTTTCTTTACCCCCATAAAGCCTATGACAAGCACTTATGGAAAAATAAATAATCTTAAACCGGGTTATAATATGGCGGTTGTAAGCGATAATTTGGCGGTTGCAGGGATTTTTTTGGCGTTAGCGGCTATTAATTTGGCGTTAGCGAGTCATAATATGGCGTTTGGTCCCATTAATTTGGCGATAGAGCAAAAATCGCATTTCTTTCCCAAGCATACGAATTGCCGGAAGCCATGGCTTTTACTCGTCACTTTTTGCGTTTTACTCGTCAACTTTGAAGATTTACTCGTCACTTTTATACATTTACTCGTCAACTTTTTGACTTTACTCGTCAAACCCGTCCCACAACCCTAGTTTACTTGCTCATGAGACATGTAATACCCAAGCAGACGAATTGCCAAAAACCGAGTCGCCATGACGGCAACTCGGTTAGGTTTATTCATTTGGCGTTTGTAAGCGATAATATGGCGTTTGCAGGGGTTTATTTGGCGATAGCGGCCGATAATTTAGCGGTAGCGAGTCATAATATGGCGTTTGGTCCAATTATTCTGGCGTTAGGACAAAAATCACGTTCGTCCAAGCTGAAAAACGAGTTGCCACCTCTCCGATCACATTCAATTATTCATATTCCCCAATTATCTCAACCGCTTTTTCAGTAAGGCTTGTATCGATCGCCTCGTCAAATTTGAATTCGCCGCGAATTGCTCCGTTTTTCTTATACAGTTCGTACTGATCACGGATATCGCCGATGAACATTTTCCCGTCTGGGTTTAAGCCAGTTACGTAAACATCTTCCCAAACCGCAGCATCCTTCAGTCTAGTATATTTTGTCATGATTTCGATGATTTCATCTTTGCCGATGTCTTTCTTAAAGGCATCGTTATAATCTCGTACCCCTTTTAAATAGGCAGCCATAAAACGAAGAGCCACATCTCTTTCTTCATTCAAAAATTGCGGTGAACCTAGTACCATGGCAATTTGTGCTTCAGGTGCATAGTCAGTTGCATCGCCAAATCGAACATGAATCCCTTGTGCAACTCCTGTCGTAATGAGCGGTTCAATTTGTAATGCTGCATCTATCGAGCCATTTTCAATGGCAGCCATCATATTTCCAAAGTCAGGCATTAAGACAAATTCTACATCGTCCTTTGTTAGTCCCGCATGATCAAGCATGATATGAAAAATATAATCATCTACCCCGTTCTCTGAAGAAACCGCGATACGTTTTCCTTTTAAGTCACTGTAATCTTTGATTTCATCAGCTAAGTCATCTGCAATGACGAATGTGAAATAAGATTTCCCGTCCGCATTATGTCCTTTGTCTGCAATAATTTTAACGTCAATCCCTTGTGCAATAGCATTGAAGAACGATGCGGATGAAATACCGCCCGCAATATCAACTTCTCCTGATGCAAGAGCTGGCAACATATCATCACTGTTTGCGAATGTTGCAAATTCCACTTCAATATTGTAATCCGCAAAATAGCCTTTGTCGTTAGCGATATAAAAACCCGCTCCGGATGCAGCACCATCTTCCGCAATAACCACTTTCGTTTTCTTACTTAACGGAGCTAAGTCTCCTGATGGATTATCTTTACTCACGTCGTCATTCACATCTACGGATTCTTCATTTGAACATCCACCAATTAATAACACCAGGATGCCGAAAACGCCTAACCACTTTTTCATCCGAACGCTCCCTTCACTTTCTTGACTCTTGCACTTCTTCTTGCAAATGACTCCAAATATCTAAAAACTTTTCCGCCATCGACGGATTGGATCGAATGTCGATTACCTTTCGCGGATGCGGTAAATCCATCTTTATTTCTTTCAAAATTTTGCCTGGTTGTGAACTCATCAATAAGATACGGTCGCTTAGAAAAAGGGCTTCATCTATGCTGTGAGTGATGAACAAGACTGTTTTTTTCGTCTCGGACCAAATGGATAGTAACTCTTCTTGCAGAATGTATTTATTTTGTTCGTCAAGTGCACCAAAAGGTTCATCCATCAATAAAATCTCTGGATCGTTGGCGAATGCTCGCGCAATACTAACTCGCTGCTTCATTCCCCCAGATAATTCTTTTGGATACATGCGGGCGAACTTAGATAACCCGACTTTATTCAAAAAATAATGGGTCCGCTCTTTCACAATGGACGCAGGTAAATGTCGCATATTGAGTCCGAACGCTACATTTTCTTCAACAGTTAGCCAAGGAAGAATGCCGCGTTCTTGAAATACCATGGATTGCAGAGGCCTCTCCTCACTACTTTTAGCAATCGAAAAGGTTCCAGCACTTTGGTTTTCCAATCCAGCTAATATTCGAAGCAACGTCGTCTTCCCACATCCACTCGGTCCTACAATACAAACGAATTCACCATCCGCTATATCGATCGAAATGTTATCGAGGGCAGTCATACTGTCCTGTTTTTTATAAAAAACTTTCGTTAAATCTTGAATTCGAATTTTGGGTGTTCGTTCCAGATTGGTCACCTCCATGGTAAAAGTTTTCGTTGTAAAGCTCTGATTAGAAGTGAGAACAAATAGCCAAAAAATGATATGAGGATGAGCCCCACAAACATTTCTTTCAATAAAAACGCACTATACGAGGTCCATATTAAATATCCGATTCCTGATTGTGCTCCCATCATTTCAGCAGCAACAATCGTTAATAAGGCAATTGCTTGCCCCATCTGAATCCCTTCAAGCATGACTGGTAATGCGCCGGGTAAAGCAATTTTCAGAAAGAAATCTTTTTGGCTGGCTCCGTAATTTTTGGCTACATCAATATAGATGGAGTCAATCGTAATAACACCTGCCACCGTGTTAATGACTACTGGGAAAAATACACTACCTGCAATCGTCACAATTTTTGATGTTTCACCTATGCCAAAGACGATTAATATTAATGGCAATAAAGCCAGTGTTGGTATCGGCATTAACGCCATGATTAGTGGGGATACAAAGTGTCGAATTGGTGCATACAATCCCATACACAAACCAATGATAATTCCGGGAATTACGCCTAACAAAAATCCAGCAAGTATTCGAAAAAGAGAGATCCCCATATGGCTAAATAGCTCACCGCTTGTTAGCAAGCTAGTAAAAGTTGATACAATTTGAGTCGGCGGAGGGAAAAATCGGGAATCGATGAGACCTGATTGTGATAAAAATTCCCATAACACAAGTAACATCAACGGAGACGATATGGTCAACGCTGCTTTCATGCGACCCTTTCTTTGCTGTTTTCGCCATTCACGCTCTTCCGTTACAACTGGATTTATCACTTCCTTCATCGTTCACCACCTCTTCTTCAAAATAATATGTAATCTGTCGAAAATGTGTGCAATTAGAAACAGTTCAAACAGTGCATAAACAAGTTACTCGACTCATTTTTCTCCACAAAAAAATGACCCAGCAAAATTACTGGGTCATGACTTCTTCTTATTCAAATCATTACAATCGGTGAATCTTGGCGCTCGTTTTTAAAATCTGTGTCGTCTGGGTTTCTTCGGTATTCCCATTTACTTGCGACTTTGCTCTTTTCGGTCGAGTCCAATTGTGATGAATTTGTGCTGACTTATCGTCAAGCGGTGTTTTTTTACTCATCCACGTCACCCCTCTTTCATTGAAATAAAAAGAAGAAATCAGGTTTAGTTTGCGTTACCTATTTTTATTTATTCAAACGGGAACAAATCCTTACTGTTTCGGCAAATTTTCCAGTATGTCTCTAAATCCTTTTTCAAATTTCTCGTTGTCTTCTTTTTGACGTTTTTTTGGTCCTTTCATGCGACCACCTGCTTGTCTCACTTTCTGTGACATGTGTCGGCTATATAATAATTGGTCAATATTATCGTTTGTATAAGCTCGACCGTTTTGGTCAATCACTAACCCTTGTTTTGCTAACACCATGGCTGCAAGACCATAATCTTGTGTCACAACGATATCGCCTTTATTCACCCTATTCACGAGAACAAAGTCAACGGCATCTGCACCTTTTGAAACCATAATCGTCTCTGCACCATCACGTTGCATATTATGAGCGGTATCACAGAACAAATACACTGGTGTGGAGAACTGCTTTGCAATTTTAATGGTTAAATCTACAACCGGACATCCATCTGCGTCAACTAAAATATTGGTCATCAGTTCATTCCTTCCTGCTGTTTTCAGTAAATCTCCTCTAAACCAACCTTCAACCTTTTTGAATGAAGATTGAAATGCTAAACCCTGCTATAGCACGTTGAATAGAAAACGTGTAAACTAGAATTTATCGAAAGATTCAGGCGATTGGAGATAACCATATGCATTTTTTCTTAAAAGTAGGACTCGGATTAATTCGAATGAAAAACTTATCCATATTATTAGCCACATTATTCTTTATCTTATTTTGCACGGTAACTATTTATATGTTAGAACCCCAAACTTTTGAAAGTCTTCTTACATCATTTTACTTTGTAATGACCACCTTTTCCACGGTCGGATATGGTGATTATTCACCTACTACAATCGCAGGTAGGTTATTTACCATTCTTATGTATTTATTCGGCATCGGATTACTTGGAGTAGTCATTGGAAAAATTGTAGACACATTTTCTATATTTAGAAAACGGAAGGAAGAAGGCAAATTGGCTTATACCAAAGAAAATCATATCATTATTGTCGGCTGGGGCAAAAAGACAGAAACAGCAGTTGATGAAATATTGGCATCTGATACAACGAGTGAAGTGGTGATTATTGATACTTTACCCAAATCTCCTACAGATGTTGCATTAGAACGAGTACATTATATTCAAGGTGATCCTTCCGAAGAAGAAACGTTTAACCAAGCAAATATTAAAAAAGCCAAATCTGTCATTATTTTTGCAGATGATGCCATTCAAATTCCTTCTTTACGTGATGCCAAGACACTAACGATTGCCATAACTGTTGAACGATTAGCTAGTCATGTCCACACGACAGTTGAAATTATGACTAAAAAACAAATCCCTAATTTCTCACATGTGAAAGTGGATGAGTTTATCCTATCTCAAGAAACAACATCTTTGCTTGCGGTTCGTTCAGCCATGCATCAAAACGTCAGTACCATTGTGACGCAATTAATAAGCAGAAGTATTGGTGAAGACTTGTTTGAAGTACCAAGAAATGAAAAGTGGCAAACCTATGGGGATGCTTTTCATGAATTACTCTCAAACGGTGCAACTTTAATTGCGGACCGGGATCATATGGATATTAATCGAAAATTAGACGAGAATATTCCTCCAGATGCCATATTGTATGTTATCTGTGATGATGATACTCACCGTAGATTGCTAGCTTTAAATAAATAGTTTAATAACCCAAATTTGCTCAAGGAGGAAATTGACATGACATTTTCTATCGTTGGATATGATCCACAAACAAAAGAGCTCGGTGTTGCTGTTGCATCAAAGTTTTTAGCGGTTGGGGCAGTTGTTCCCTTTGCAAAAGCTGGAGTCGGAGCAATTGCAACTCAGTCGTGGGCGAATTTAGATTATGGAAAACATGGGCTAGAGCTTTTAGAAAAAGGGCTTTCTCCTCAACAAGTGCTTGATAAATTAATACAGTCAGATGACAAATCTGCCTCAAGACAAGTTGGTATTATCGATGCTACAGGAAGAAGTGTTACGTTTACTGGAGAAGATTGTTTCGATTGGGCTGGTGGTTTTGCTGGCGATAAATTTGCAGTTCAAGGAAATATTTTAGTGGATCAACATACGGTTGAAGCGATGGAGTCAACTTTCCTGCAAACACAAGGTTCATTAGCCGAGCGATTGTTGTCTGCCTTACTGGCGGGAGATTCAGCGGGTGGTGATAGCCGCGGAAAACAATCTGCAGCCTTGTTGATTGTTAAAGAAAATGGCAGTTATGGGGGCTACAATGATCGCTATATCGATTTACGAGTAGATGATCATGAGGAACCTGTTCAAGAGCTAACTCGATTATTAAAGTTACATAAACTGTATTTTGAGCCTACATTGCCTGAAGATGTGGTTGAAGTGCAAGGCTTCCTTGCAAAAGAACTTCAAGAGTTATTATACGAAAATGGCCATTTACAGCGTGAACTGTCTGAACACGATGATTTATTAAACGCCATTGAGTCATATCATTTAATTGAAAACTTTGATGAACGTGTCCAACCTCGTGGCATGATTGATCAAAAAGTCGTGGAATACATGAGAATTAAATAAATGAGAAAAGCCATTCTAATGCTGAATGGCTTTTTTATTCGGTTAATTGCTCTGCTAACTTGAGCAATTCTTCTTCAATTTGAGATTCTTCTAATTCCGGCATTATTAACGTGTATAAATATGTAACGTTTTTAACAACAACATCTAATCGATTTGGTGCCATGTAAAAAGCTTGATATCCATTTTTCAACGTGATTTCTTTAGGAGTGGTATCAGGATATTCCACTTTTGCAGTTGTCGTTGTAATTATTAATTCATTTGTATTTTCATCACTTGTAATAAAACTAGCTTCTGGATTGAGCCCTTTACCTCCGTAATCTGTAATGCCTAAAGAATTGAATTCCTTTGCATTGAATGGTAATTGCTCGGGTAAATTAACCTCGTACGGCAATGAATCAATGGCTACTTCCACAGAAGGAGCACTATAGAATTTCATGGCTACCTCACTATTTTTCGATTCCACTAACTTGGATGTATCTAAACTATTCGAACAAGCAGTTATCATTAACAAGCTAACTACTAAAATAATTTTCTTCAAACATATCCCCCCTAATGTGATTATACAGTTATTTACTATTTTCTGGCTATTTTACCATAAATGTTATCCATGCTTGAAAGGAGTTATCTTCTAATACATGAAGTGGCCATATAATTTTAAGTTATTTTTATCGCTAAGTTTATTCTTCGCATTTGGATTTGGATTGATAGCTATCTTAGTTCGTCTGAATAAGCTGGATCGTTTCGACAAAATAATCACAACTTATATTCAAGATTTCGAGACTTCATTCTTAACAACTATCATGCAATTTTTCACTTACATTGGCTCTATGTCTTTCATTCATATTTTAGCCTTTGTCATTTTTATTATCTTCTACTTCTTTGTGAAGGATCATTCAAAACTTCTACTTTTTATTATCGTTTTGCTCGGTTCACATTACCTTTTCCGTCTATTAAAACAATTATTCAAAAGAGCAAGACCCGATTTTCATCGCCTTATTGAAATTGGTGGATACAGTTTCCCAAGTGGTCACGCGACGAATGCTTTCGGTATTTATGGAATACTCATCTTTGTTTTGTGGCAACATAGCCCAGCTCGCTGGGGTCGTATCATTTTGTCTATTTTTAGCTTCTTCATGATTCTTTCAATTGGACTCAGCCGAATCTATTTAGGCGTTCATTATCCAAGTGATGTATTAGCTGGCTATTTTGCAGGTGGTTTTTTGCTGACAATGATTATTGGGTGTTATCAATTTGTCATAGTAAAAATTGATGAGAGGACTTCCTGACACTACTCATAAGTTCAGATTTAGGCATATCTTTTGACTACTTTATAGCGAAAGCATAAAGTGACATTATGCTTTTTCTTACTACTTACTATCCACACTACGTTTTGGAGGTACATAAATATGACGAATGAAAAATACAAACCACTCTTAGAACCATTTGACTTTTCAAATGGTGTTTCACTTAAGAATCGTATCGTAATGGCTCCAATGACGAACTACTCTTCCAATGAAGATGGTACAGTTTCAGACGAAGAAGTTGATTATTATATTCGTCGCTCAAAAGGTGTCGGTATGGTGATTACGGCTTGTACATACGGAACCCCAAATGGTCAAGGTTTTCCTGGTGAGTTTGCAGCACATACAGACGAAATGATTCCGAGCTTAAAGCGATTAGCTTCAGCAATTAAAGATGAAGGCGCAAAAGCTATTTTACAAATCTTCCATGCTGGAAGACAGGTGCCGAAAGAGATTGCACCAAACGGCGATGTCGTTAGCGCAAGTGCTGTTGCTTATCCTGCAGAAGGCAAACCTGTGCCTCGTGCACTAACGGAAAATGAAATCGAAGCTATTACTCGTGACTTTGGCGAAATGACTCGACGAGCTATTGAAGCTGGATATGATGGCGTTGAAATTCATGGTGCCAATACGTACTTAATACAACAGTTCTTTTCTCCACACTCAAACCGCCGTACCGATCGATTTGGTGGAACGTTAGAGAAGCGAATGACCTTCCCATTAGCTGTTGTAGATGAAGTAAAACGCGTTGTGAATGAGTACGCAAAAGAAACATTTATCGTTGGGTATCGTTTCTCTCCTGAAGAACCGGAAGAACCAGGTATTACGATGGCTGATACACTCATATTAGTAGATAGATTAGCTTCCAAAAATCTAGATTACTTACATGTTTCTCTTATGGATTTTTGGTCTAAACCTAAGAGCGGCGATGAAGAAACTCGTTCACGTATCGAACTCTTACAAGAAGTCATTGGGGATAGAGTTCCGCTTATTGGGGTTGGATCCATCTATACCGCAGAAGATGCACGAAAAGCTCTAACTTCTGGAGTACCGTTAATCGGATTAGGTCGGGAGTTATTAATTGACCCAGAATGGGTTCAAAAGATTGAGCAAGGTCGCGAAGATGAAATTGTCACGAAGCTTGAAATCGATAAACAAGAAGAGTTAGATCTTCCCACTCCACTATGGCAAAGAATCTTAAAAAATCCAGGGTGGGTTCCTGGAATATAAATTGAAAAAAGATTGAAACGGCATTGATGCTCGTTTCAATCTTTTTTTTGATAGTCAATTGCGAACAACCGGACATCTTCGGAAGTTGACGTATATTTAATCGTCCCTTCGTCTTTCATTCCCAATTTCTGAAGAAGGTTTGCAGATTTTTCATTATCAAGTGAAGTGAAGCCAACAATTCGGCTATACCCTAACATTTCAGCACCATACATTAAGGTGCCTTGTGCTGCCTCAAACGCATACCCTTTCCCCCAATACTTAGAAAGTAATGCAAATCCAAGATCAACATCTTTTAAGAAATCACGATGTAGCAGACCACAAAGTCCTATTGGTTGTGCGCTTTCTTTCAGTTCAACTAAGTACAAGCCTATCCCATGCTCTTCATACATGGTCATGGGTCCTTCTTTGATGTACTTTTTCGCATCTTTAACTGTACGAATGCCTCTGTCTCCGATGTATTTAATCCAATCCGGTTCATTTAAAAGGGTTACAATAAACTCTGCATCTTCCACAGTTAAATGTCGAAGTGTTAGCCTGTCTGTTTCTAAAATTTTTATGTCATTCACCTCTTACACTTTTAAAGATTCTTACATAATTAGTCTCCTACTTTTTCAATCAACTCTGGCGAATTATTTTTAGGAGAATTTACTTTGTCCGATACTTCGTATGCTTCTAGATGACCATCTTCGAGAGGAATTAAAAACTTCTTTAAATCAGCCAAAGTATTCAATTTTGGATTTAACCACTTTTGTTCATCCGAAGGTTTTAAGATGACAGGCATTCGATCATGAATGTTTGACATTAATTCATTTGGTGCAGTGGTTAAAATCGTGCATGAATGAATTGTATCCCCTTCAGGAGATTTCCAAGATTCCCATAGACCTGCCATCGCAAAAAGTCCATCATTTTTCATTTTGATGCGCATAGGTATTTTCCGGTCGTCCGTTCGTTTCCACTCGTAAAAAGAATCCGCAATAACGAGACATCTTTTTCTCTTGAAAGCTTCTCGAAAACTAGGCTTTTCATGTACAGTTTCTGAACGGGCATTAATCATTTTAAAACCAATCTTCGATTCTTTTGCCCACGGTGGAATAAGGCCCCATTTTAAAAACCCTAGTCTATTTTTCGAACCATCGTTAACGACTGAAAGCACCATTTGAGAAGGTGCAATGTTGTAGCTTTCTTCATATTTAGTTATATCAAAAGTCGCTTCCCCAAACCGATCTTCAATTACTTGGAAGTCAGCAGTTAAACTATATCGTCCACACATTTCTTTCACCGTCCTCTATTTGCAATATATACTTGTATTTTCCCCCTTATTCAGCTTAGAAAAACACATCTTCTTTCAAAAATGATGCAGTTCTGCATTTTCTTATTCTGATATCCATTAACTCATACTCACTAGAATTAAAAAAAACCGTCCATGATCGTTATGTAAGGACGGTTTCACAACAATTATTTATTGATTTATATACAACTCGAAAGTATCTTTGAAATCTTTTTTAGCGTATTTCCTGCGATTCTCATGCAACCAGTTTTGTGAGAATCGAGCAATATCTTCAAATGACTGAGCAGGAGTCACTTCACTGTTACTAATACGACCAATAGACTGAGAAGCATAATTCAAACTTGTTTCAGCAATAGCATAATTCTTTTCGTTTTCTTTCACTTCAAGTGAAATTGCAAATAAGACTTTATAAAGATCTTTAATTTCCGTTAAGAACCGTTTATGAATATCTACCGATAACGGTGTACTGCCAATCGTGAATTTGATTTCGACGTCTAAATCGATGGTACCGGCCGTTTCTAGAGCTACATTTGTAATTGGATGTAATGCGTATTCATACCGCTTCAATATTCTTTTTTTACTAACCGCACTTGCCCCATCCACGTGAATGAGTGCTTTATTTGTAAAACAATATTCATCTGCTTTGGTCTTAATCAAGAAGAAAATTTCTTCCCCTGATTCGTGCATAACAAAATCGTCTGCTTCCGTCTTATCAAAATCAGCTTTTGGTACCACAATTCCAATATCTGATAAACCTAATGCCTCTGCAGCTAACTTTTTAAACATCCAATTCCCCCTCAAAATTTAATTATCATCTTTAAATACGATTATGAAAACACGAAGTTTCAAGTTTTCAGAATTCTAATTTTGATTTCTTTATTTTCATTTATTTCAATGCACCAATACTTGTAAGGTTTGTTTCAACGTTTATCTCAAATTCTGCTTTCTCTAACAATTCTTTCGTTAAGTCAGTTGTCCAATCTCCTTTGTAGCGCATTCTCAGCGTTTCAAACATGCCAATAGGTTCAATTTCAAGCTCCTTACATTTTTCTAACAAGTTTCTAATTTCCTTCTCAATTTTTTTACTCACTTCTTTTTCAAGATTTTTAATATCTTTTTTATTGGCTAAGTCTTTATCGCCTTCATATTCACTTAATGTACCTTCGAATTTCAAATTTAAAATGACCTTCGGAGAATTTATATTTTCAGTCTTCACTTTAGCTTTCGATTTTACAAATTCTAGAGCTACTTTCTCATTTCCTTCATCGTCGAGAGTAAGAGCAAATACACTTAATTTCTCTCTACCACGCAATATTTGAATAATCTTGCCTTCATGTTTGGAAAAAGTCGTTTCCATTTTTCCGTTACTGAACATGGCAAGTCCTTCTATATGGATGACTTCATCTTTTAGCTCCACATATGGAGCGATCGTATCCCTTATAGGATCAGTTTCATCATAGACAAATTCGTGTATCGTTGTGAAAGGACTGAAAAATGTATATTGTCTCTGTTGGAATAAATTATTGATATAAGAACTTGTATTCTGTTTGTCTGGGTATTCCATTCTTAGCATTTCTTCAGCAGATTCTTTTACTATGGCTACAAATACACTTGATCTTACATCCGCATCTTTAAATAAATACTCAACCATTTCTTTCATTTGTCCTTGTCTAGCAAATTCCTCACTGAATAAGACGACTCGTAGTTGTTTCAATGAGACAGTTTTATCTGCACGGGAAGAAATGTCAACCAATCCTTTATGCAACATATCCGTATTAACCGTAATGACTTGCGTATGTTTCTCAGCCTCAAGAGCTGGTTGTGGCATAATTACCGTCATTCTCATGTTGTCATTATCAATATAATCGAAGCCAGCAACACTAATTAATCCCAGATTTTCTAAAGATGGTTGCAAACCTTGCTTAGTAGTACAACCACTCAATACTAAAAGTATACTAATTGCTATTATGAATCGAGAAACTGTCATTTCTTCACCTCATTTTTCTTCTTCTGACTAAGTGAACTAGACATAAAAGGATTGGCCATAAAATAAATCCATAACTAAAATAGAATGTTCGTTCATAAAAAGTTTTTCTAATAATTTGAGAAATAGGAAGATTAATGACGACATATGTCAATATAGCAACTGCATAAATATGATATTGGCTATTTTTATTTCGAAGAGAATCTAAACCTTTTTTAGCCACCCATAAATAGGCTCCAGCTGTCGTCAAAATTAAAAATACCCATAAAGTAATACCTATCTTATCAATTCTCTCGACAAAAGAGAGGTCTACTGCTTGGAATAATTTCAAGACAGGAAAGAGTATATGTTCTAGTTGCCATTCCGTAAAGTACATAACACCAACAATTCCAACCATTAAATAGAAAAATACCGTTAACCAAATGCCAATAGATGAATGTTTGAAGGCTTTCTCAGGTTTACGGATATATGGAAAAAAGAACATAATTAATTCATATCCAACAATTGAATTGTATCCACTTTTGGTTGCTTCCAAAAACTCCTTACCAGTGAAGTTAAAAAGTGGCAAAAGATGCCTAATTTCTCCACTTTCCATGCCCCATCGTAAAAAATAGGCCATCCATCCTGTTAAGAAAAATGTTAATATACAAAATCGAGCAAGAGATTTTATACCTCCCTTAACGATAAATACCGTAATTAAAATAAAGAAGATTAAATGACCATTTATCGATCGTTCAGGCAATATAGAGATTTGGATGAGTTCTAAGTAACTATCAATGACTGCCGAAAAAAGAATAATTGCATATAGGAGTAATATAAAGTTTAATGATTTGCCCATCCATTTTCCTAAAAGTTTTTCATGGATATCAAACAAGTCATCATCTTTATACTGCAAATTTAGCCAAATCATAGGGATGATTGTGAGGTTTGCAATGACACCAAAAAGAATTGGGACCCACCACTGACTGTACCCAAGTGGACTTAAAGAGTTATTCATGGACAACAACCCCATGCCAACCATAATATTCTGAACTAGAAATACCACATGGTACCCATTCAAAATTTTCTTTTTAGAAACATCCATTTTCAATCACCCCTCTATTTAGTAGGTTTTTTCTCTCTCTTTGCTCTAGACATTCCAGTTCTTTTTTGAACATAAGTCAAAGGAAAACGAATGACACTATCAAACATGTCTGACCATGACCGCGGGATAACAGGCGTCATATACGGCGTTCCAAGTGATGTCAAATTTAATAAATGATTCAACAGCCATGCTAATGCCAACATTTGTCCGAGCAAACCAAACAATCCCGCTGCCAAAATAAAAATGTACCGCACAAACCGACTGGCATTACTCATAAGGTAGCTAGGCATTAAGAATGACAATAATGCAGAAACAGCCACTAGTACGATGAGTGTATTACTTACAATCCCCGCTTGTACCGCTGCTGTCCCAATTACAATACCGCCCACAATACCAATGGTTTGACCAACCTTGGAAGGCATTCGAGATCCAGCCTCTTTCAAAACTTCAATAATTAGTTCTATAAATAGTACTTCAATAACAGGAGGAAAAGGTACTCTGCTTCGTGATTCCATGGTCATAATCAATAATTCAAATGGAAGAATACCTGGATGATAAGATAGAGCTGAAATATACGTAGGCGTCAGCATAATGGTGATAAAGAAGCCCGCAAATCGCAAGATTCTTAATAGAGTAGCCGTTGTCCAACGATTATAATAATCTTCTGGAGAATTAAACATTTCAAGAAACGAAGAGGGACAAATCATGACCGTTTGACTATTTTCCATTGCAACGACAATTCTTCCATCCAATAAGGAATTCACCGCAGCATCGGGCCTCGATGTCGCTCCGTATTGAGGGAACGGAGAATAAGGATTGTCCTCAAGTAATTGTTTAAGAATGACGATATCCACGTAACCTGTAAAATCTAATTGTTGAATACGTTCCTTGATTCTCTTAAGATTTTCATCGTTAACGAGATGCTCAATATACATAATCGATATTTTGGTATTTGTTTCTTGACCGATTGTGTAATCCTTACTTTTCAACCCCGTTTGATGGACCCTTCTTTTAATAAGAGATAAATTTGCTTTTAGTGACTCGGTGAAGGAGTCTTGCGGACCTAGGACGGTTGCTTCGTTTTCAGAAGAAGTAATTGATCGTTCTGGTGGACTAAAGGTATGAGCCAGTAAATATTGCTGTTTTTTGTGATTAAAAATAACGGTGTCACCGTTTACAATGGCCATTAGAAGCTTTTGCTTATTCCATCCATCAATCGCATCAAACGAATTCATTACTTCGCCCTTATCATTCACAAGTGGCAAGATAATGATTTTATGTAAAAGTACAGGCTCGATTAGCGAACTCAAATAGATAACTGTTACAAGTCCATCTTTTGTTTGATACTCTTTGAAAACAGCATCATCTATATCAGTCAGATCTTTTTTAAGAGAGTCTAACGAAACAGGTGCAGGCTCCTTCTGATGTGATGGTGGAGAAGGTTTTTCCTTGCTTTTTTCAACTACTTGTCGTGCTCGTTTCCATATTTTCATTCATTCACTTCCCTTCGTTTTGAAGGTTTCGTATTTGAAGAAAGTTTTGCCACAAGGAAGGGTATTTATTCGCAAAGCGATATTATTGACTTTTATAAACTCATACATTAATATTAGTTACATAAAGTAACCTAATTTATAAATGTAACCTAGAAGGAGAATGTATATGTCTTTTCATCAACATCCATCACTCTATCCAAAGCATGTCCATTTAATCGTGTCGGACTTAACGAAGTCGACAGCATTTTACGAAAACATTATTGGACTACACATTTTGAATAAAACCGAGGACAAAGTAGAGTTCACAGCCAATCAATCAGATGTTTTATTAATCATTGAACAATCTCAACAAAATAGTGTTCACATACCTGGGGCTGCAGGCCTTTATCATTTGGCACTCCTACTTCCATCTAAAGAAGAATTAGGTTCGCTGTTTAATCACATCCGCAATACGGGGTATCCATTTAGTGGGGCCTCTGACCATAAAGTTAGTGAAGCGCTCTATTTGAATGATTTAGATGGCAACGGAATTGAATTGTATTATGACCGCACTCCAGAAACGTGGAATTGGCAAAATGAACAGGTTGAAATGACCGTAGATCCACTTGATATTGAGGGATTAATTGCTAGTGCAAATAAAGCGGAATGGTCTGGCATATCCTCAGGCACTATTATGGGGCATATTCATTTAAGCGTATCGAACTTAGAAAAAGCCGAAGAATTCTATGTGCATGCATTAGGATTTGATATTGTTAGTCGCTATGGATCTCAGGCTACATTCATCTCGTCAAATGGCTATCATCATCATATCGCCCTAAATACTTGGGGCCGACCTAAGGCGATAGAGCGTAATAATCACACTCTCGGACTACATGAGTTTTCACTTGTTTATCCGAGTATCGAGACTCGGGATCTGGTGGTAAATCGTTTGCAAGAAATAGGTGCGGTCTTTACTTTGGAAAATGATATCGTGCGGGCGATTGATCCTTCTGGTGCGAAGGTTTTAATAGTCGTTGAATAAATACAAATTACCTGGAGCTGAAAATGGCTCGAGGTTTTTTATGGCGATTGGTACGAATAATCTGGCTTTTAAGAACGATAATATGTCGTTCGGAAGTAATAATATGGCGCAAACTTTCAATAATATGGCGTTAGTAGGCTATAATTTGGCGTTAGAGCAAAAAAAGGCATGCCAAGTCTAGCAGGCATGCCTCCTTTTTGTGTTCAACTACTCTACTTCTACCGTGTACGTTGCTTGGAACTTGAATGAGCCTGTGTACTCTTGACCAAAACCAAATACTGAAACGCGTGTTACATCATCGTAGACAAATGATACTGAAGAGTTTGCTAGAATTGTACGTGTTACGTTGTTACCAGTACTTCTTTCAAAAATAACGTTAATTCCGTCATTACTGAAGTTTTCAATTGTTCCAGCTAATACTACTGGCAATGAATTTGGTTCAACGTCAAAGATAATGTTCGCATCAACGTTTGAGCGACCTGCGAAAGGAACACAGTTTTCAAACGTTAATGTTTGAAAGCGATCTCTTTCTGGTCTTTTTGGACATTTACAATCACAGCGGCCGATAGATCCTAAAGGTTGTTTGTAATTATTATTGCACATCTATTTTCACCTCCTTGATTAATAGATTATGTTGAATCTATTAATTCGAGCGGGCGAAATGGAAAGAAAATATCTTTTTATAAATGTTGATTTATAGAACTATTTAGCAATTTGAATACCAATCAAAAATTCTCTTATTCGAACTCTACTGATATACTATTTCTATTATTAGGTAAGAGGAGCTAAACGATATGGGAGAACAAACAAATTTGCGATTGGTCTTAACTGGACTACTTTTAGCTATATTAATGGCTGCTATGGACAATACCATTGTGGCAACTGCACTAGGATCAATATTAGCTGACCTTGGAGGCGTAGAGAGTTATGTGTGGATTACGTCTGCATATGCAGTTGCTGTTTTAGCAGGGATGCCGATTTTCGGGAAACTATCAGATATGTATGGGCGGAAGCGGTTTTTCGTTTTCGGTTTAACTATATTTTTAATTGGGTCCGCACTTTGCGGAATTGCTGAATCTGTTCCTCAACTTGCTGTTTATCGTGCGATTCAAGGAATTGGTGGAGGTGCTTTATTGCCAATCGCCTTTACGATTGTATTTGACGTATTCCCTCCAGAAAAACGAGGGAAAATGACGGGATTATTAGGCGCAGTATTTGGAGCTTCTAGTGTACTAGGTCCATTATTAGGTGCTTTTATTACCGATACAATTAGCTGGCATTGGGTTTTTTATGTGAATGTGCCAATAGGGATTGCCTCTTTAGTTTTAATTCTTCGGTTTTATAAAGAAACAAGGCAACATGCGAAGCTTAAAATTGATTGGTTGGGTGCATTTACACTTGTGACTGCAATCGTGAGTTTGATGTTTGGACTTGAGCTTGGCGGGAAAGAGTTTGCCTGGGCATCTTGGCAAAGCATCTCATTGTTTAGTATTTTCATTGTCTTCTTTATTGTGTTTTTATGGGCTGAAACGAAGGCATCAGAACCTATCATCTCGTTTTGGATGTTTAAGAATCGCTTATTTGCATCATCTCAAGTTTTAGCATTTATATATGGCGCTACTTTTGTAGGGTTAACCATTTTTATTCCTATTTTTGTTCAAGCCGTTTATGGAGGTTCCGCGACCAATGCGGGAATTATCTTGATGCCAATGTTACTTGGATCGGTTGTGGGAAGCGCTTTTGCTGGTTTTGCACAATCAAAAATGACGTATCGAAAGATCATGGTCATTTCAGTCGTTGTGTATGCAATCGGCATGATTTTCATGTCGACGATAACGCCAGATACAAGTCGTTTGTTATTGACCATTTATATGATTTTAGTTGGTTTAGGCGTCGGATTTTCCTTTTCTTTATTGCCATCTGCTAGCGTTCATAAAATGGACTACCGCCATCGTGGCTCA
The DNA here is from genome assembly GCA_018816185.1 of Bacillota bacterium. Lineage (GTDB taxonomy): Bacteria > Bacillota > Bacilli > Bacillales_A > Planococcaceae > Paenisporosarcina. The sequence continues at coordinate 136,361 of JAHIWI010000008.1, read as the reverse complement.
GCAAACTCAACAAATTCATTCTTCCGTTCACTTGGTTTGGCTTTAGGGATTACAATATTCGGTTCCCTTCAAACGAAATTATTAACGAATGAAATTACGACGAAGCTTGGTGCATCAGGAAATCAAGCAGCGAGTACGATTGATAATTTACAAACGGTTTTTCAACCTGAACAACGTGCTCAAATTCCATCAAATATTTTAGAAGTTATCGTAAATGCCATGTCAAACTCGATTTCTGCAACATTCTTATGGTCTCTTATTCCAATAGCCATAGCGGTCGTCGCTGTATACTTTATGGGGAATGAGAAGTTGGAAGTCTCGAAGAATGCTCCGGCGAATGAACCTTTACAAGATTAACTCTATTTTTTACTAGATTAGCTTTAAAAAGAATTTCTGAATTTATAAGATATAAAAATGGCCCTATCGCAAACGCGAGGGGCCATTTTATATTTATCCATTTATAACTGCTAAAAATGCATCGCCATATTTCTCGAGTTTATTGGCACCTACACCACTAACTTTTAAAAATTCATCTTCATCTTTTGGACGTCGTGCACACATATCCTGCAAAGTTTTGTCTGAGAAAATAACAAATGGTGGTACATTTGCTTCTTCTGCTAAACGCTTACGTAAAACTCGTAACTCTTCAAACATTGGATCATTATCCGCAATTTGTTTTGTTATGACAACTCCTTTTCTTAAGACCTTGCGATTTCCTTTAAGTACATCTTTACTATGTTCTGTGACATAAATGGTCGGAAACGATCCATGCTCTACTGCTAATAGATCTTGAGAAATCATAAACTCCATCAGGTTAGCCACTTCTTTAGCACTGTAGTGTTTTAAAATTCCGTAAGTTGTTAACTTATCAAAACCAAATTCGATTACCTTTTTATTCTTAGAACCAGTTAACACTTGAGCCGTCAGCATTTTTCCGAACTTCTGTCCCATTCGAATTACACAAGAGAGCACCATCTGAGCGTCGGTTGTGACATCTTGGCTTTCGCGATTATCCATACAATTGCTGCATCGTCCACATTCTTGCGCATCGGTATCACCAAAATAATGAATGATGAATTGTTGCAAACAATTTTCGGTATGACAGTAATCAACCATTCCTTGAAGCTTTACAAGTTCCCCTGGGATTCGACTTTGATCTTGCGCTTGATCGATTAAGAAACGCTGCGTTTGAACATCTTGAGACGCATACATCAAAATACATTCACTCGGGAGTCCATCACGACCTGCACGGCCCGCTTCTTGATAATAGCTCTCCATATTCCGTGGAATTTGATAATGAATGACATATCGAATATTGGATTTATCTATCCCCATTCCAAAGGCGTTCGTAGCAACCATAACGTCTACTTCATCCTTCAAAAAACGCTCTTGTTCATATCGTCGATCCTCATCATATAAACCTGCATGATACTTGGCAACCTTCACTCCACGTTTATGTAACATATCGTGAACATGATCCACCGTTTTTCGAGTTGCCGCATAAATAATGCCCGCTTCATTTTCGTTTTTCTTTACGTAATCTTTTAAGAATTTCTCGCGATCTTGACCAGGAATCACTGAAAACGATAGGTTCGCGCGTTCAAATCCGGTCATAACCGTGTGTTCTTCTTTTATTGCTAAAATCCTGCAAATATCTTCCCTAACTTGAGGGGTCGCTGTTGCCGTTAAAGCCAACACAGTCGGTGTATTCGGAAATAACTCAGTCATCCGACTAATTAAACGATAGCTTGGTCTAAAATCATGACCCCATTGTGAAATACAGTGAGCTTCATCTACTGCAATCAGCGGCACCGGGATTCCTTGTAATTCATTTAAGAAGGTCTGTGAATCTAATCGCTCTGGTGCAATATATAATAATTTTACCGCTCCGCGTTGAACATCATAAAGGACTTCTCTTACTTCTTCATGACTAAGCGAGCTATTAATATAGGCCGCTGAAATACCAGCTTCTATTAATGTATCAACTTGATCTTTCATTAAAGAAATAAGTGGAGACACCACAATGGTTGTACCTTCAAGGACCAATGCTGGAATTTGATAACAAATTGATTTACCCCCACCAGTAGGCATAACACATATGGAATTCACTCCATCCAACACTTGTTGGATTGCTTGTTCTTGTCCTTTACGGAACGTTTCATATCCAAAATACGATTGTAAGTACTTCCTTGCTTGTTCTAACAATAATGTCACTCCTTAATCGGTGCCTGGCACTCAAACTTTCGTGTTTGTTTTTACTATTTCAATTGTTTATTTTTTCGTGTTTGTTTCCGTACCTGGAACTGCAACAGTTTTTGTTAAGTCATCAATCAGACGCTCGGCTACTTTCCGGTACGAATTACTAATGTTTACGAGAGATGCGATAAGCATAATTTGTTCTAATTTCTCATCTTCCGCATCCATTACTCTTTTTACTTCTTGATGCCTTAGTGGAATGGATTCACTCACATTTTCTGCATTCGTTTTCTGCAGTGTAAGTAAACTAGTATAGAACGCATCCAAGTTAATGTCATCACTTGTGATCTTATCGTTAATAATTTGTAGCGTTGACTTAATATCCGTAATCGAAAGGGCACCTTTTAATTGGTAGATTAAGCTGATTAATATAAGATGCTTTTTTGAGTACTTTTTGTTTTTGATTGGAATAAACAACTTGCCTTTCGCATAGTTGTTAATCATCGTTTTAGTTAGAATTTTTTCGTCTTCATTTCGTTTTGTTTCTTTGTATTTTTGATCAAATAATTGAATGACTTGATCCATATATAAATCAATTTCAGGCATTTCTTCTAATGAGACACTCTTTTCGAGTGATATCTTCTCTAGTAAATCATTGATATTTTCCATTACGCCACCTCAAATATATCTGTTTCCTTAGAATTTATTTTACATGAAAAACCTTTGAACGTAAATGTTGACTACATGATGAATTCATTATATATTGATAAGTAGTTATTATTACTACTTATCGAAATGAGGGTATTTTATGAATCATTATATTCGCGAACCTTTTAATTCTTTATCACATTTTTTAGGTGCTGGTTTATCCGTTATTGCTTTACTAATGATGGTGGAAAAAGCAATTTCAAATGAGGAATCCATTTTACAGGTCATAGCTGTTTCCATTTTCGGATTAAGTATGATTCTCTTATATTCAACGTCCGCAATCTATCATATGGTACTAGCTACGGACAAAACGATTGCCTATTTTAGAAAACTAGACCACTCCATGATTTATATTTTAATAGCTGGATCTTATGCGCCACTTTGCTTAATTGCTTTAGAAGGCAAAACGGGAGTTATATTATTTTCAATTGTTGCTTCCCTTGCAATAGCAGGTGTTTTATTTAAAATGGTTTGGTTTCATTCTCCAAGATGGTTATCCACCGGTTTATATATTGCAATGGGCTGGATTATTGTTTTCCTAGCAGCACCGTTATCAGAGCGTTTAAGTATGAACGGACTTCTTTTATTAATCGGCGGAGGCGTCATGTATACCATTGGGGGTGCAATTTATGCGGCGAAACCCGATATCCTAAAAATTTCACCTTTAGGATTTCATGAAATTTTTCACATCTTCATTCTTCTTGGGACACTTTGTCACTTTTTATGCGTTTATTTTTATGTATTGTAAGCATTCTTGAACCGACAGTGAACCTCTACCCAAGCTTCTCCATTCTACGTACATAGACTAGGAAGAGAAAAGTGTAAGGGAGGTACAAATTTTTGGTTAATCAATTTCCTGGTTTCCCTTTTTCAGATAGAGACTCTTCACCATTTGGCATGCCCGGTTTCCCTGGAAGAGGAGGACCACAATTCGGAATTCCTGGCTTCCCTGGACAAGGAGGGCCACCGTTTGGAAGACCTGGATTTCCGGGACCTGGTGGACCACCATCCCAAGGGCCAGGTTTTCCTTCGCTACCAGGTGGTGTTCGTCCGCCATCGAATGTTCCTTCAGGACCGCCTCCATCGTTTACGCCTCAACAAGCTCCTCAAGCTCGAGGTGGAGTTAGCGCATTTGCAGTAGATCCTGGAGCGATTCGTGGATGTTTATTCCGCTTTACGTTTATTTGGTTACGAAACGGTCGATCTTTTTGGTTCTACCCAACTTTCGTTGGCAGAGAATCCATAGCAGGCTATCGTTGGAACGGATTTAGATGGAATTATTATGGTACTGACTTAGACCGCGTTTCATCTTTCCAATGTTTTTAAATGAAGAACGGTTAATCTGTAAATAATCTAAAAGAGCATGGAATTTATTTTCCATGCTCTTTCTCATTGATTAGCTAAATAGAAAAACCTCCTATATACAAGGAGGTTTCGGAATGATGACATAAATCGTCTATGGTGGTTGGCTATTTCTTTCGCTTTCCGCGGACGAAACGCTAGCCTCCTCGGTTCAGCTATGAAAGCTGACCTGCGGGGTCTAGCGTATTTCGTTTTTCCGCAGGAGTCTTCAGAAAAAGCCAACCACTTTGCTCTCCGCTGAAAGCGTCCAACCATAAGGAAAATCAACGCTTTTCTTTATGTACAGTCAAAAACCGCCTTTTGTTTAGGAGGTTTTTGATTGTAAATATATTTTATGATTTTAAAAAATGTTGAATTTCAGATATTAGAGCTTCAGGTTTTTCCATCATACTCATATGCCCTGCTCCTTTAATTAAAGCTTGAGAAATAGAGTCTTTACGCACAGAAAACGTCTTTTCCGGTGGAATGACTTGATCCTTTTCTCCAGCAATTAATAAAGCCGGTAGTCTACTGTTTTTTAAGACATGATTACGGTCTGGTCGCTCCTTCATCGCTTGTAACATGCCAATTGCACCTTCTTCAGATGTACCATATCCAATTTCTTTCGTCTTTTGAACATCTGCTGCATTTGTTTCCAAGTTCTCTTCAGCAAACAATTTCGGTATTAACCCATCAACAAATTCAGTAATTCCCTCTTTCTGTACTTTTTCAATAGAAGCAGTTCGTCCATCCTTTGCTTCTTCTGAATCCGCATGAGCTGTGGAGTGAATTAGAGAAAATCCTAATAAACGTTCTTCATACTTTTCTGCAAACGCTAACGTTATATAACCACCTAATGAATGACCAAATAAAGTTACTTTCTCAATACCTAATTTATCTAAAAGCTCTTTTAAAGTATCAGCCATATACTCTAGTTGGTAATTTCCTTTAGGAAATGTCGAATCACCATGCCCCGGTAAATCGGGTACAATGACACGATTTTTCTTTGATAAAACTGGCATTACTTCATCCCAATAGGCGTGACTTCCACAAAATCCATGAAGTAAGACAATGACTTCTCCATCGCCTCGATCTTGATAAGATAATGAAAGGTTAGATAATTCGATTTTACGTAGACTCATTCAAACAACAACTCCCGTATTCTTGATTTCTTAATGATTACCCTTTTTTACAAAAGATAAGCATGAATTCAAGACTTGAGACAAAATGAATATAAAGAGTACGAAGACAATCCGAAATTCGCTTCTTTCTCCCTAGAGCATTAGAATAACATGGGGTTTTCTAATATGTATAAACATGATTTTAAGAATAGAAGAAGTCGGATTTTATTGTATTTATTTTTGATGTTCATTCTGCAAGCCATGGTAGGTAATGAATTGGAGTGGAAGACGGTGTGTAACCCATCTGCTCCTGTTTCTGCATCGCTTCGCTAGCTTCGTCGCAAAGATTAGCACCAAAATGCTTGGTCCTAATCTTTCCAGCGGGAATAGCGTGAGCTGAAGGCCCCGGAAGAACGGAGTGATGAGGAGACTGAAGCCATGCCCGCGGAAAGCGTCCGTTTGGAACGAAAATGTTAGTATTTCCTATGTTTTTCTTATACTTATATCCACAAAAAAAGCATACGTAAACTTTCTACGTATGCTTTCGCTTATTATGAGAAGAATTTAATTAACTGGTTGCTAGATGGTTCTTGTAAAGGATATGACTCTTCTGGATCTGCTTGGCAAACCACATGAGGAGTTGGAGTTTCTTTTACGATAAACTTCCAATGGGAAGACTTAGAAGTACTTGCTGCTTTTAATTCCTCACGCATCATTTTCTTTCTGAAATTCGCAAGTTTGGCAATTAAGAAACGTTCTTTATAACGAATCAATAAATAACCATTGTGTGCAATACGGTTATATTTGTTCAAACTAACTTCTCGTAAGTCAAAAACATTTGTTTTGTTTTGTACAGAAGGAGAAAGAACAAAAAAATCGCGTTTCTTAAAGATGGTTGTATTTAAATGTTGAATAAGCCCTAATTCATTTGTCAAAAAGTCCTTGTTAACGGCATTTGGTACTTGAGTATTTTCCATTCTTCACCTCTTCTTAAAAGTTCTCTTGTTTTAAGTATACTCCTATTTGACGAAAATTGCACTTTGTCAAAAAATGTCACTAGTATTGTTTAGTTCAAATGAAAAAAGGAAGCCACCTTTTTATAAGGTCGCTTCCTATAGTTTATGCGGATTAGGCTTCGTATATTCGCTTTAATGCTTCTTTTAATTGAGGTTTCACATCAATTTCAGGGCGTATCATTTTCACTTTCGCTTCAGCTTCATCAATCGTATTTGCTAATCGTAGTTCCATTAAGGTTGCTACAGCCATAGTTCCTGCTCTTCCACGACCTGTATTGCAATGAAAGAAAACTTTTTTGCCATCTTGATAATCCTGCACAATTTGTTTGACACCATTACGTATGGATTCATCTTGAAAATCACCATCATCCACAATCGGTTGATGCTTACTAATATCACTTGATGAGGCAGAAACTTCCGCTCTCAAATCATACACAACATCTATTTGTTCATTTTCAATTGCATTAGGAACATCTGTTACGCCACCAATAAAAATCCGATCATCCACTAATGACTGATATGTTTTTGTGCTCATATGTTTTCCTCCTAAAGAAATTTTAATGTTATCTTACCATTTGTTAATTCCAATTTCGCATTAAAGGTCTTACCGGATTTTGCTACAAAACCGTTTACAACGTCCGTTGATCCTTTAACACACAAGTCTTCTACAAGCTTTGCACTTATCCTTTTCTTCAAAAAAATCGCAGGGAATGTTTGTTTACAGCCCGCTTTATAAGCTGAACATCCATAAAAATTCTTTCTTGAAATGATCGTTCCTTTTTTACAAGTTGGACATGGCGCTACTTCTTTTCTTGTTGCGGTGTTTTCAATGGTCATGTGAAAAGTTTTTTCATTTAATTGCGTCGGCACATCTAGAATGAGTTGGTTTAAATACTTAGCTATACTACCTAAAAAGAGGTCAGACGAGCCTTGTCCATTTCCAATTTTCCGTAAATAGGTTTCCCACTTCGCAGTCATAACTGGACTTGCTAATAGATTGCCATCAATGGCTTCGCAAAGAACTCTTCCCTTTTCAGTGATGTTAACTATATTTCTTTTCACTTCAATATAGCCGTGTCGTTTGATGGTTTCAATTATTCCGCTTCGTGTAGCTTCCGTTCCTAGTCCTTCCACCTCTTTTAATATGTCCGTATCTATTTGGTCTTCAACAAATTTCCCACAAGTTTTCATCATGGCAATCAGTTGACCTTCCGTATATGGCTTCGGTGGTGAAGTTTTACCTTCTTGAATAGTTACTTTACTTTTTACTTCTTCATGAAGGTTCAATTGAGGTAAAGTTGGTTCTTTAGTTGATGCAGATTCCTTTTCATTTGAAAATAAAGATTTCCAACCTTTATCGATTTCTGTTTTTCCAGTGGAATGAAAAGCCAGTCCATTTACGTCTGTTTGAACGGTTGTTTCTTGATATAGATAATTGGAATGGAACATTGCGAGAGTCGTTCGAACGACTTCTTCGTATAAATTCCGTTCGTCAGGAGCCAATGCAGCTAAAACCTTGTCACTCGGAATTTTCTTGGTGGGGATAATGGCGTAATGCTCTTGAACTTTCGTATTGTCGACATAACGACTATTTGCTTTTCGAGATGCTACTTCAAAAGGTTGATGGATTATTTTTTGATAAGATTCTACTTGGTTTTCGAGATACGCAAACTCATTTAGTGTTATAAATTGTGTGTCAGTTCTCGGGTAAGTCACTAATTTCTTTTCATACAGTTTTTGCATCGTTGAAAGAACTTTTGCTGGACTATACTTCCACTTGCGATTTGCCGTTGCTTGCAAAGTAGACAGTGCATGCAATTTTGGAGGAAGTATTCTTTTATCTTCTGTTTTAAGTTTTGTAATCACACCAGGAATTGTTCCATCAATTACGTGTTTTGCTAATAGTTCTTGGGCTTCTTCCCGCGTCTTAAACTTACCTTTGACTTTACCTTTATAAACACCGTGTTCAGCTTTAAAAACTCCCTCTAATTCAAAAAATGGCTCTGGATTAAAACGTTCGATTTCTAAGGCACGCTGATATATCAAATAAACCGTAGGTGATTGCACTCTTCCAATTGAAAAAACTTCCCGAATTCCTTTTTTCTGAATGAGCAGTGTATACAATCTCGACCCATTCATACCAACTAGCCAATCGCTAATTTGTCGAGCTTTTGCTTCTTCATACATCAATAAGTCTTTATGGTTATCTTGCAGACTTAAAAAACCCTTACGTACTTCATCTACTTCCAATGAGTTAATCCACAATCTTTTAATAGTTTTATTACGAGCACGCGTGTAATCGAAAATACTGTAAAAAATATTCGATCCTTCACGATCCACGTCACACGCATTTATGACCGTATCAGTTTCATGTATTAACTTTTTAATAATCCCGAATTGCTTTGCTTTTCCTTTAGCGATTTGAAACTGAAATTCATCAGGAATAATCGGTAAGGTCTGTAATGACCATTTCGTCCACTTTGCGTTATGAGCTTTCGGATCTCGGAGCTCCACTAGATGCCCGATTCCCCAAGTAATAAAAGCACCACTCGGAAAAATATCGCAAGGCTGCACGTCAAAAAAACCTTCCTGTTTCTTGACTTTGAAGGCGTCTGCATACGCTTTTGCTTGGCTTGGCTTTTCTGCAACAATTACTGGTTTCATGTGAACACCTCAATTATTTATCTTTATATTTTCGCACATACGTTCCCTTCACATCAACTCTAACAACGAATATATTTACTGAAATTAAATCTCATAAAAATGAGAATAACGGTTTACAAGTTAGATTTTAGGTAAAAGTAATTATAGTACACAGTATTAAGGAGGTTTTCAAATGAACAATTATGCAAGATTTGGCGTAATGATTTTAACGTCGACCGTTATAATGTTTGGACTCATGTATTTAAATACTTACGAAGTGAATCATCTATTTTTTAGTGAAACGCGTCTATATATGGCACTTATGATGGGCGCTGCAATGGCGATAATAATGTTGGTATTCATGTTAAAAATGTACACAAACCGTAAAGTAAATATGGCTATTTTCGCTGGCAGTGCTTTAGTATTCATCATTGCTATTTCACTAGTACGCAGTCAATCCACAGTAGATGATACTTCATGGATGAAAGCAATGATTCCTCATCACTCTATAGCTATTTTAACTAGTGAACGTGCCAATATTTCCGATCCACGTGTACGTGATTTAGCGGATAGTATTATCGAGGCGCAACGAAAAGAAATTAAAGAGATGAAGGCACTTATTGAAGACTTAGAGGAGAAAGAATAACCCATTCTTAGTTTATAACTATGACTATCAGAAATGAAAAGCAGGCAAGAATCTTGTTAAATTCTTGCCTGCTTTTGTTGTATTATCAAACGAAAATTCATACGCCTTTTATTAACGGGAATGCATAGCAAACCTTTTAGGATTTAAATTTCCGAAGCTCGACTCGACGAATCTTGCCTGAAGCTGTTTTTGGTAGCTCATCTAAAAATTCTATAATTCTTGGATATTTATAAGGAGCCGTAATTTCTTTTGTATGATTTTGCAAATCTTTAATCAAAGCTTCTTTATCTTCAATAGCACTGGAATCACGTAACACAATATAAGCTTTGACCACATTCCCTCTAATTTCATCAGGAGCTGCTACAACTGCACATTCTTGAACCGCACTATGTTTCATAAGTGCATCTTCCACTTCAAATGGTCCAATCGTATACCCCGAACTGATGATAATATCATCGCTTCGGCCTTCAAACCAGAAGTAGCCATCTTTATCTTTAGAAGCTTGGTCACCTGTTAAATACCAGTCTCCACGGAACGCAGCATTTGTACGTTCAGGGTCACGATAATACTCTTTGAATAAAGCCGGACAGCTTCTGTGAACAGCGATGTCTCCAACTTCACCTACAGCAGTTGATACACCATCTTCATTAATAATATCGACCGGGTTTCCTGGCGTAGGTTTCCCCATTGATCCGGGCTTCACTTCCATGTTTTGAAGAGTTCCAACTAGTAATGTATTTTCAGTTTGACCATAGCCATCTCGAACATTAACGCCAAATGCGTTTTGGAAAGCTTCAATGACTTGTCTATTTAGAGGTTCACCAGCAGATACAGCACTTCGCAGATTTTTTAATTCATACGAATTCAAGTTTTCTACTTTGGCTATAATTCGATATTCAGTTGGTGTACAACATAAAACATTCACTTTTTCTTCTTTTAAAATACTTAAATACTTAAGAGGATCGAATGCACCATTATAAACTAATGCAGTCGCGCCTAAAGTTATTGTTGATAAGAAAGGACTCCAAATCCATTTTTGCCAACCAGGTGCTGCCGTTGCCCAAACGATATCTCCACTTTTAACACCTAACCATTGAGTGGCAGCCGTACGAACGTGAGCATATCCCCATCCATGAACATGAACGGCGCCTTTAGGATTTCCAGTTGTGCCGGAGGTATAAGATAGAAAAGCCATATCCTCACGATGTGTGTCTACAGCTTCAAAAGATGTACTTTCGTGTCCCGCCAAATCTTCAAAAGATTGCCAACCGTCTTCTTTTCCGCCAACGATCAACTTATTATGTAAAGCTTCGACATCTTCCTCAATAGAGTTCGTTTCAGCAGTGGTTTTGTAGTGTGCAACAATTCCTTTTGCTCCCGAATGATGCATGCGATATAGTAAATCTTTTTTTCGCAGCATTTCTGAACATGGAATGGCGACAATCCCTGCTCTTAAACAAGCTAGGTATGTCATGTATGCCTCTGGAATTCTTGGAAGAATGATCATTAAGCGGTCACCTTTTTTAATTCCAAGTTTTAATAAGGCTTGTGCATATTGATTTGTTTTTTCTATTAACTCTTTGTATGAAATATCTCTTCTATTATCCGCATCATCAATCCAACGAATAGCTATCCTTGTATCATCATTTTTGTACTGTTCTAATTCTGAAGTTATATTATATTGTTCGGGTGCTAGTAAATTTTCAAAAGTCAATTTCCATTCCTCCCAATCATATTGATCATTCTTCTTCGACTGAGCGTTCGCTCAATTTAAATCTTATTATGAAATAACTCTTTGATTGTAAACGTTTACAAGTTTAGTAGTCAACTGAATTTTCTAATAATTGACCAATCTGAGTCTATTGTAATAAAAAACGCTCAAAAAGTTTGATTTTAAGGAGGCTAATCCATCTTAAATCGAACTATTTTAAGCGTTTTTTCTTGTATTTATTTTTCTAATAAAACATTCAACTGATGCTCATTCGGTTTTTTCCTTGTTGTTTCGAATCATACATCGCCATATCTGCATGTTTTAAAATTTCAATATAATCGTTTCCAGTCTGCGGATAATAGGCGATCCCAATACTCGTAGATGTTTGAATTAAATGACCTCTAACTTCCCACGGCTCATCAAATAACTCTAAAATTCGCTCAGCACAGACAACAGCATCATTTTCTTCATTAATATTTGGTATTAATAAGGTAAATTCATCTCCGCCCTGTCGAGCAATCGTGTCTGTTTTCCTTAAACAAGTTTGCACTTTTTCAGCAAATTGAATTAATACCTGATCGCCAATCGCATGTCCATATTGGTCATTAATATCCTTAAACTTGTCCAAATCCATATATAACAACGCAAACATCTCATTGTTCTTTAAACTATGCTTTATGGTCTCTTCCACTTTGTCTTGGAAGTACATTCGATTCGGTAAATCTGTCAATGCATCATGATAAGCCATATGATTTAGTTTTTCTTGTAAGGTTTTTCTTTCCATTACATCCCGAGAAACGATAATAATTCGTCTCTCCAATGTTTTTTGATCCATGAATATTTTTCCTTTTGCTTCTACCCATATCCAGCTACCATCTGCATGCTTATGTCTAAATTCCGCAACTCGACTTTCATTGGAACGAAGAATTTGTTCGAACTCTGACATCATATAGGGTAAATCCTCAGGATGAACGACTTCAAAAGCACTCTTGCCTAAATAAAAATCGGGCGAGTGACCAAGAACTGCTAAATGAGATGGTGAAGCATATCTCATAAGACCTGACTCATCAACAATTGAGACTAAGTCCGTCATGTTATCTGCCATTAATCGATAATTTTCTTCGCTTGCACGAAGAGCTTCCTCTGCCTGTTTACGATCCGTGATATCTCTGAAAATAACTTGTATAGCTGGTGAGCCAAAGAACTTAGTGACTGTAGCTGACACTTCAGTCGCAAATTCTGTACCATTTGCTCGAATCATTTGATGCTCAAACCGATCATCTTCATCAAATCCGTGGAGGAAGGCACGTTTCATACGTTCTTCTACCTTTTGACGGGAATCAGGATGGTAAAAATCTAAAATGGACTTACCAATTAACTCTTTCGGATGGTTATAGCCCAATGCTTTTGCCCCTGCTTCGTTCATATATTTGATAATGCCTTCACACTGAACATAAATAGGTAATGGAGACATTTTCAATAATTCACTATAAGAATTTCGACTCTCTTGTAAGTCTCTTTTCATTTTTTTATATTCAGTTACATCATGAAACATCGCTAAATAGGCTGTTTCATTGTCATAAGGTATTTTCATAGTCCCAATATTGGCGTAAAGATGTTCGCCATCTTTTCCAACTAACTTCAAATTAACAAACTCAATGGGAGAACCTTCTGCTATACGAGATAATCGTAACTCAGTAAATTCTTGAAAACGTGGATGGATGTAATCGAAAATAGAACTTCCTACAGCATTGTCTACTGCAAATAATTTTTGTACCGCATCATTTGCATACAGTATTTCATTATTTCGATGCACCACTATACCTGTTGGAGACAATTCAACCAATTTTCGATATCGTTCTTCACTAATTTTTAATAAACGTTCAAGATTTTTACGCTTGGAAATATCTCGAGTGATCCCAGAAAACCCTACAAGATCGCCGTTCTTATTATGTATCGGTGACAAAGTAAGACTAATTTCTAGTAATTCCTCATTCTTTTTTACACAAACAATTTCATATTGGACGACAGGATTGCCTGCCTTAATTTGTTCAATTAAGCTTTTGGCTTCCAAAAATCTATTTTGCGGAATAGTCGGCAAAAATTCACCCTTGATTTCATCAATAGACCATCCGTACAATCCCTCAAATGCAGGATTGACATCTATTACATGTCCTTCTAAATCAAGAATTTCAATCGCATCCGCTGTGGACTCAAATAAGGCACTTAGTCGATCTGTCGTTTCAGTTAAAGTTTCCCTCATAGTAACAAGTTCCGTTATATTTCGAGCAACACAAAAAACACCTTTTACTTGTCCATCTTCTATTAATGGATTTAGGGTTACTTGAATGTGAAACAATTTCCCATTTTTATGTTGGGCTTCTGCTTTAAACGTATTGCTTGTCCCTTGTAAAGCTAGCTCAATTTGTTTCATCACCATCTCCATGTGAGTGGGAAGTAACATATCCGAGTATTTTTTTGATTTCAACTCTTCTTTTGTGTAGCCAAACATATGAAAAACAGCTTGGTTCATTTCAATTGCATCTCCGTTTAATGGGATTAATACAATTGCATCAAGACTGTTTTCAATAAAGGTTTGGTACATGTCTAACGACACCATTTCCCACATGAAGTGGATGACCTCCTCCATAACTCAACTTCCGAACCGTTTATCTTTACACATTCATACCATATTTCATGGCATATTTCTATATTACTTTTTTAAACGTTTTCATGTAACTTAGCTAAGTGATTCTTTAACAGATTGACGCACGTATCTTCGAATAATACGACGTCCGTGCCATCAATTCCTCCACCTTGCACAAAGCTTTCCGAGCCTCCACCTTTTCCATTAATCAAAGGTAAGATTTCGGATAAAACCGCTTTCAAATTCACATTCAAATTTTGACCCCGACCTAACACTACTTGGAGACGTTGCTCATTTCTCGCAATGAGTAAAACAATAACACTTGGAGACTCCGCTACCACTAGTTGAGCAAGCTTTTGCAAATCTTGAATCGACCTATCATGATAATGTGCATGAATTAAAGGAAAAGCCTGTTGCTGAAATTCAACCAATTCTTTTGATTCAAACTCGATTAGTAGCTGTTGTTTTTCTGCCAACTGTTTCTCTAGTACCTTTTTCTGATTCAGCAGAACTTTAACCGTATCTCCTAATTTCTCTTCAGACGAACTTAATAAGTGGACCATTTCTAAAACCGCTTTTTGTTTTTTATGTAGTTGTTTTCGAATACGATTTCCACACACAAAATGAATTCGTATTTGACCATTTTGTTTTTCAACTTTCAATATTTTTAACATGGCAATTTCAGCTGTGTTTCGTGGATGCGTCCCTCCGCATCCGTTGTAGTCAAATTCAGGAATAATCACTAGTCGAATGTCTTGATCCACTTTTACTTTTTTACGAAGAGGATATTGCTCCAGTTGTTCCTTCGTCACCCACTTTGTCTCAATCGGGCGGTTTTCCATTATAATTCGATTAGCCAACTCTTCGGCAGCCAATAATTGAGTATCGTCAATTTCAGAACAATTCAAGTCTATCGTTACCGTTTCTTCGCCTAAGTGGAAACTGGTTGTTTGAATATCAAAAAGTTCGACAAAAGCAGCTGTTAGCACATGTTGCCCTGCATGCTGTTGCATAAAATCGTAGCGTCGTATCCAATCGATTTTCCCATCAATTTCAATATGATTAGTAAAGACCGGGTTTTGAATATAGTGTCGAATTTCGCCATCAATTTCTTCCACGTTCGTAACCAACTCTTCATTAATAAATCCGATATCATGAGGTTGACCCCCACCAGTTGGATAGAAAGCTGTTTGCTCGAGCGTTACATACCAGTTTCCCTCTAAATCATGGTGTTGTTCTTTTACGCGCGAAGAAAAATGTTCGATGTATGCATCTTGATAGTATAATTTGTGTTCCATTTCCCAACTTCCTCCCGCTCATCATTTCCTTATATTGTAATCTTTTTTTCGTATCATGTCAGAAAAATATATGAATTTAACTAAAATAATTAGATAATGAATTATGCTTGTTTTTGCCAAGTCACTTCTTATAATTTACTCTTTCTAGTGTTTACCTAGTGAAGCTTGGAAAAGTGTGAATGTGATTGAAACTTTAACATTCTTCAATCGTATTATATTTTGCATGAATGAAAGGATGATATAGAGTTGGCAACAGCCTCATTAGAATACCGATTGTACAAAGGTCTACACTCTTTTGAACCACTTTTTCATTACGATTCAATTGAACTCGATCAAATACTCACT
Source organism: Bacillota bacterium (assembly GCA_018816185.1). Lineage (GTDB taxonomy): Bacteria > Bacillota > Bacilli > Bacillales_A > Planococcaceae > Paenisporosarcina. The sequence continues at coordinate 120,689 of JAHIWI010000008.1, read as the reverse complement.
CGTAGAGAATGCGAGTTCTTTGTAAAGGATGGAATAACGTATCAACAAACTTCTTCAGCAATTGAAGGAAATCTACATCTGATCTATGTAAAGAAAGTAGAAGAATCCGAAAAAGAAAAAGAAGTATTTAATTTGAATGGTAGACTCACTTTAGAAATTCGAGAATTTAATCTTAGAGAAAACCACCCAATCATTCAGAAACATGAGTTCGATCAGCATTTGGAGATTCTGAGCCAAATCGGAAGTGTTTACTTGTACATCGATCAGATGGAATGGGAACGTGACTCTGCAGAGATCGATGAGGATCGCCTTTTATATGTACTTTATATGATTAAAACTGGTTACAAATTGGAGGGATATTAAGATGAGTAAAACCAAAAAGCTAATGGCAGGAGTTGCCACATCTGTTTTAGCACTAGGCATGACTGGCTGCAGTCAAAATGAATCTTATCAAGACGAGCCAACAGGCTATGATTGCGATGACTGGGAATGGGATGATGACGAAGGAACGTACTATTGCGATGACACACGCTCTGCTCATTATGGAGGTTATTATTTCCTTGGCAATATGTTTAGCAGTAAAAGTGCATTTAAGAAATCGAGCGGGTACTCTAGCCATATTTCAAGCTACAAATCCGGTATAGGAAGCGGCACTAAAGGAGGATTTGGAGGGTGATTGACTCTTCATTTTCCAAAGAAAGAAATCAAGTATATAGCGAAATCCCATATTTTTATCCTGATTTAGAAAAAGAAGAATATGCTTTATTGGATATTCATGTGCAAACAAAAGAATATTGGGAGAAAGTTCGACAGGCTGCAAGAGAAGTCGGACTTATTTTCGAAAAGATAGCACCTCTTCTCCGGACCCTTGAGGATTCAACGTTATTGCAATTAGGCTTTCCAAAGGAAACACTCGCCTATATCAAAGTGAAATCTTTTCCTCAAGAATACATTATTGGAAGACTCGATTTCGTCATAAACGGGTCATCCATTAAGCTTCTTGAATTTAATGCAGATACGCCCACTTTCATAAAAGAAACGTTCCACGCAAATTCTTTTATATGTAGCCATTTCAATTTAGAAAACCCAAATGAAGAATGTAGGCAGCTTTTACATATGGAAATGAGAAAAGCCATTGCATCCAGTTGGGCAGCTTTAAATAAACCTGGTACACCCAAGATCGTCTTTACGTCGCATGATGATCACATTGAAGACAAATGGACGACCCGTTACCTGCAAGAACAACTAGATTTACCTTCTGAATATGTAAGCTTGGACAATTTACGAATAGTCACTGATGACGTAACGGAAGATGGAGATATTCTTCAAGCGGGTTTGTATACACCACTCGGTGAGCGAATTGATATTTTGTATCGTCAAACTTACCCAGTAGAACATTTGGTGAACGATAAGGATCCTATATCAGGAGATGATGTCGGTCAAGCTTTAATGAAATTAGTTGAGCAAGGACATCTGAGCATCCTTAACCCACCATCCGCTTTTCTACTTCAATCAAAAGCGGTTCAAGCACTAATATGGGGATTACATGAAGAACAAAATTTTTTCACAGACTCAGAGCACGCTATTATACACCAATATTTTCTCCCCACTTATTTAGAGCCTGATGTTTTTATTGAACGCCAAAAACCCTTTGTAAAAAAACCTTGTTTTGGTCGTGAGGGTGATACAGTAGAAATTTTCAATGGCTTAGGTGATTTAACGATGGAAGAAACAATGAAAACGTACAGTGATACTTTACCGATATTTCAAGAATTTTGTCCACTTCCCGTTTCCAATATAACAACCACTAAAGGAACGAAAGAAGCTCATCTCATGGTTGGGTGTTTCTTGATTAATAAATCGGCTGGTGCTATAGGAATACGAGCAGGAAGTGAAATCACAAACAACGAATCATATTTTTTACCAGTAGGAATTCAACGAAAAGATAGAGAGGATGATTAATATGTCAATATTGACATTAGATGCAATAGGTAGTTTTTTAGCACACTTTGGTACTGGAATTGGGTTAATGTTTTTGGGGTTAACAGCTTTTGCATTTACAACAAAATTTTCTGAGCTTAAATTAATTCAAGAAGGAAACATTGCGGTCGCTTTAAAACTTTGGGGTAAAGCGATTGGTTTAGCGATTGTCATCTATACTGTTTGGGCAGATAGCGTGAATTTATTAGATGCCTTTCTTTGGGGATTGGTCGGAATCGCTACTCAGGTAATTGCATACTGGATCATCGAATTTATATTAACACCTAAAATGCACTTAGCTGATGAAGTTGAAAAAGGAAACAAAGCCATTGGTTTCAGCCTTTTCTCAGCTGCAATAGTTGTCGGAATTTTAGTGGCAGCTAGCTTAACATACTAATAAAAAAGAATCTCGTGTTTCGCGGATTCTACTTTTAAGAGTTCTGTTCAGCACACCACAGTAATTAGTAAAGCCGTATCCTTTAGGAATTAACCTAAAAGGATACGGCTTTTTTGGTGATTGCTTATTTAAATCTACGGGTTTGTTGACCATAGTCCCGCTTCTTTGATGAAAATACGTTTATTTAATTTCAATTGTGACACGATGAATTCCGCAATGTCTTCCGGTTGCATCACTTTATCAGGATTTCCATCAGTTAAATTATTATCAATGGCTAAATCGGTTGCGACAGTACTTGGCGTCAACGCAGTTACTCGAATATTATGCTTACGCACTTCCATTGCTAACGATTCTGTAATACCAAGGACACCAAATTTCGAAGCACTGTATGCACTCGTAATAGGTGCACCTTTTTGTCCAGCTGAAGAAGAAATATTAATAATGTCTCCAGATTTTTGTTCAATCATCCCAGGCAAAACAGCACGAGTTACATAATAAACTCCCATTAAGTTTACTTGAATAATTTTTTCCCACTCATCAATCTCTAAATCCATAAAATTTCCGAATTTTGCTATTCCGGCATTATTAATCAGTATATCGATTGCATCCAGTTCATTTGTTATGAATTCAGTTGCCTTTGTCACTTCCTCATTTTTGGAAACATCTGCAACTGCGAAAGCAGCCTTCACACCTAACGCTTCAACTTCTTTACCGACTTTTTCCAATTGTTCTTTTGAGCGAGCGACAAGTCCCACATTTACGCCTTCTTTAGCTAATGCAATAGCAACGGCATAGCCAATCCCTCGTCCTGCTCCCGTAATGATCGCGTTTTTCCCTTTTAATGATGTAGCCAAATGTATCGCCTCCTCTTCCAATAAAAACAAATATATTGTTATTAAAATGTTACGTAAACCCCTTAAAAACCTCCTTAGTATAACCGATGAAAAATTTTCTTAAAAGAATATTGCTTATGTAAAAAATCACTGCGGAAACCTTCATGTTATAAAAACTTACATGAATTTTAAAAATAGTTTGATTTATTTGTATTTTTGAATTATCATGTTAGGAAATCTAACATACAATAAAATAAAAGAGGGGGAACTTAAAAAAATGAAGAAAATTGAAGCAATTATTCGTCCAGATGTGTTTGCAGATGTTCGTAGAGCATTAGCTCTAGAAGGAATTGATGGATTATCTGTTACCGAAATTGCTGGATGCGGTAGACAAGAGGGCCGCACAGGTCTTTTTCGTGGGAATGTATACGAAATGGAGTTTTCTGCAAAATTGAAATTGGAAATGATTGTAGACGATCATTTGGTGGAACCGATTGTTGATGCGATTTTGGAATATGCAGCAACCGGTGAGGTTGGTGATGGGAAAATCTTTATTTTACCCGTAGATGAAGCGATACGTATTCGAACAAAGGAACGCGGCGTTGTCGCCGTATATTGAGGAGGAAAACGAATGGAATCAATCGAAGCTGTACAAAGTTCTGTCGACATGATTTGGATGATGATGGGAGCTATTTTAGTATTTTTTATGCACGCTGGTTTTGCCATGGTTGAAACTGGATTCACTCGATCAAAAAACACCGTTAATATCCTTATGAAAAATTTATTGACTGTCTCGATTGGTTCAGTGCTTTACTTCATTGTTGGTTTTGCATTCATGTTCGGACCATCTACTTTTGGACTCATAGGAACGGAAGGGTTTGCATTATTAGGTCGTGAAGATATTGGTTTCTTTGTTTTCCAAGCAGTTTTTGCAGCTACATGTGCAACCATTATTTCAGGAGCTGTCGCTGAACGCATGAAATTATCTTCCTACCTTCTCCTTGTTATCGCCATGACAGGATTCATTTACCCAGTAGTTGGACATTGGGTTTGGGGAGGCGGTTGGCTTACAGAACTAGGCTTCATTGACTTCGCCGGATCTTCCGTCGTTCATTTAACTGGAGCTGTCGGCGCATTAGTGGCCGCGTGGATGATTGGTCCACGCCTCGGGAAATATTCCGGTAAAACCGTTCATGTTATCCCTGGACACAGCATCCCACTTGGCGCTTTAGGTGTCTTCATTCTGTGGTTAGGTTGGTTTGGTTTTAATGGAGGAAGTACATTAGCAGCTGATTCAAAGCTAGTTCCACTCGTTATTGCAAACACACTTCTTGCAGGCTCTGCTGCCGTGTTGTCTACCGCTCTGCATACAAAGCTTAGATATAAACAAATTGATGGATCTTTAACTTTAAACGGTGCTTTAAGTGGGCTGGTAGGAATTACAGCCGGATGTGCAAATGTTTCATTATTAGGCGCTATTACAATCGGGTTAATTGCTGGAGTTATCATGACTGAAAGTATTCGCTTTTTTGATGTCAAACTTAAAATCGATGACCCAGTAGGTGCTATTTCCGTCCATGGAATCGGCGGGATTTGGGGTACGCTTGCCGTAGGTTTATTTGACACAACAAATGGAGCCTTGTATGGAGGTGGATTCAGCATTGTTGGCATTCAACTAATTGGTATAGCAGCAATTGTTGTTTGGACTGCACTTACAGTCGGAGGAAGCCTTTATGTCATACGACTATTCACTTCACTCCGTGTTTCAAAAGAAGAAGAAAAGATGGGACTAGATTATGCTGAACACGGGACAAACGCGTATGAAATGCATGATGTGTTAAGAGGAGCTCCAAGTCGTTCAGATGATTTCGCTTCACGTCTAACACAACTTGGTAAATCAGTTCAAGTCCGTTAATCTAAAACAAAAATGCCAGAGACCAATTTAGTTGAGTTTAAAAAACTCTCTAAATAAAAATCTCTGGCATACCCTTTTTAATGTTGGCTTTCTAATTCAGCAACAATCGATTCAACTTCATTTCTCGAAATTTTTTCACGACCGATTTTCATCGCTTTTAACGTACTATTCGCAAGAGCGAGTGGGACTTTACAAAACATTGTAATTCCACGGTTATTAATATCTTTTACATAATCGCTACCCATCGATAAATTTTGCTTGGCGTAACTGAACAGATCGTCTCGGTCCCAGCCATCTGGCAAGAAGCGAACACCACGCTCGAAATCTTCATCTTGATTTCGAAGAATATTCACCGCTTGTAAGCCTCGTCCAAATGCAATTGCTTTTTCTCGATCAGTCTCTGTATTATCATGCCATTTCCATAAATCCGATAGCATGCACCCCACTAAACCCGCTACATAATACGTATAGTCGTCTAAATCTTCTTTTGTACGAATTTTCCATTCTTGGTCCACCCACTTAGCCATACCTTCGGCCATAATGCCAGTCGATTCTTTCACCTTACCTACAACCTCTGGTGGACAAAGTAAAATCCAATCCGCAAGCCTTTGGGTAACATCAGGCAGAATATGGCGATAAGGTTGAATTAATGCGCGATAAACCTCTGGATCAAATGTAGTTTTTAAGCTTGTACTAATCGATGTAAGCAAGTGCCGTTTTGTCTCCGCTAACATACTAGGATGATCTTCAATTTCATCAATCGCACGCATACACAAATAGGCTGACGCCACTGTTTTACGCAGAGTAGGTTCTAAGAAATTGATTGGAATAAAAAACGTTCTGCTTGTTTGCTTTAACATGTCCATTGCTTCTCGATGTAAGACAACCGCTTCGTTCATATTCTGTTCCTCCCGTTCAGCTCTCAGTGTACAAGTATGACCACTTTTTGTACTTCTATCATACATCAAGTTTCAGTTGTAAAACGACAAAAAATAGAAAATTCACTAAACTAAGGACTTATGACATAAGAGACTTCCATAATTACAATAAATAAAACCCAATCCCCATAATTAGGTACGCAGCCAGCAATGTTAACCCTTCAAACCAGTTGGATTCCCCATCATTCGAAACACTAATAGTTAGTAAAACCGCTGTTGCCATGGCCACTAATTCCGGAACTGTGAAAACCAAAGGCATCGCTGTTGGCATGAATAATGAAATAAGAACCAAAACAGGTGCTACAAACATCGCAATTTGCAAAGTAGAGCCAATTGCAATTTCTACTGCAACATCCATTTTGTTTTTCATCGCCATTAATATGGCTGATGAATGCTCAGCAGCATTACCTACGATGGCTACTATAATGACACCAATAAATAACTCGGACCAACCAAACTGTTCCCCAACCGCTTCAAAGGTATGAACTAAGTTTTCAGATACATATGCAACAGCCAGTGTAGATAGAAGTAGAATTCCTAAAGCTTTCTTTTTAGACCACTCCGGTTCCTCATGTTCACCATCCGGCGTTGGTTCATCATGCGCATAGACGCCACGGTGTGTAACCAGTTTGAAAAATAACCCAGCTAAGTATAAGACAATCATGATAATTGAAATTCCCACACTCATTTGTAACGTCTTCTCATCATTCATTGACATCGAAAAAATTTCCGGAATGACGAATGCTACAATCACAGCAAAAACTAATAGACCCGAATTGTGTCGCGCATCATGAATGCTGAACTTTTGACGTTTAAACTTAACGCCACCTAAGAAGAAAGACAATCCTCCAACTAAAAGTAAGTTCCCAAGGACAGAACCTGTCAATGAAGCTAATACGACCCCAATAAGGCCTGCTTGCAAAGCAAATATCGAAATAATCAGTTCGACTGCGTTACCAAATGTCGCGTTTAATAATCCACCAATTCTCGGTCCACTAACAATGGCTAACGATTCAGTTGCTCGTCCCATAAAACTAGATATCGCAATGATTGTGACAGAACAAATAACAAACATCGTGATGCTGGACCAATGCAAGAGAGAAGCTACAACTGTTAATGGAACTCCCACAAAAACCAGAATCGTAAATATTCGATTGATCATATACATTCATCTCCTTTAAAAAACCTTTTGAAAAAAATAATTTTATTCCATAATACTCCTTTTCGTTCAAAGAAGAAATTTTGAGTGAATGTGACAGCTAAAAACACCAAGTGCAGAGCGGATATTCTCCGAAGCACTTGGTGCTGATTATTGATCTTTCAGTTTCAAGTTTAGATCGGTTGCCGTAGCAAATGCCACTTGGTCGACTAAAATATCACCTGGTCGACTAGCTTTCCCTAAAACATACCCTTCGAATGAAATGCCCATAAACTCAAAAATATAATTGAACTGCTGAATCAACGGTAATCCTTTTAAACGAGGATTATCTCCTCCAACAGCGATTACATATGCTTTTTTTGTTCCTAACTGTTCCTTGAAGTTCGGGAAATTTGAATCGCGCATCGTTTGTGACCAGCGATCCACGAAGTTTTTCATTGTTCCACTCATGCTATACCAATAAACAGGTGTCGCGAATATAAGCGTGTCATGTTTCATCATTCGTTCTATTAAACCGTCGTAGTCATCTTCAATCGGAGAGAATCCGGCCTCTTCATGGCGTTGGTCATGAATCGGTTTTATTTCGTAGTTCCGCAACACGATCTTTTCAACATCCAAATCCTGAATGACGATTTCCGTTAATTCTTCTGTATTTCCGTTATCACGGGTACTTCCATATATAACAGCAATACTCATATTTTAATCTCCTTTACGCAAATGATAAAAACACATATGCCAATTGTTAGTATATGCCAAAGAGATGACATTTAGTTTTTTTCTTTATTTAGCATATGGTAACAGAGCAATTTATAGAATACCTCTCATGACTGGAGACAAATAACAACTGTTGATTTACATTACAGTGGACTCTTTCCGCGGAGGCCAACAGGATGTTGGTTTCAAAGACGTTGCCACACGACGTGGCGTACTTAGTCTTTGTTCTTCTGTAATCCGCTCCAGGGTCTTCAGATCTTGCACCTGCCGCTTCGCTTTCGGTGCACAAACCATCTGCTGATTCCGCCGGAGTCGCCACCTCCATTCCAATCAACTAAAATCGCTGCTAAATACATAAAGGTGCACAATTCTGTTCAGAGGAGACTGGCGCTTCGTTCGCGAAAAGCGAAAGAAATAGCCGACCACCTTCATTTTCAATCAAACAATTTAAAAAAGTGAAAGCAATTTTAGTTTTACTCTCCTTTACTTCTTCTTTCATGAGATACAGTATAGGCGTGTTTTCGGAATAATAAGATCTCATCATCCGAACATTCGATTCCTTTAGGTACTACCGTTGGATCAAATACGATGTCATCGCTAACTTCAGTCGCGATTCTATTGATCGATAAAACTCCCGCATCTATTCTTTTACGATCCTTCGGCCACTCTCTTGTTGGATCATCGGTTAGGTCACCCGGTTCACCTAATACAATTTCCAACCGAAACTTAACTTGTTCATTTTCCAGTCGGTTTTGTATTTCATTTTCTAAATAGTCTTTAGGTAAACCAACCATTTCTTTTACAGCCAATGTCTCGATTCCAGCTTCAGGTATCCATTCGAATTTTACGGGTACACGATTCCCTTCTTTATTAACCAAATAAAATGCATGCATCGTATAATAGGCAGCTGTTGCATAACTCTTAGTGTTTTCGAGTTTGCGAATGATTTGTATTGCCGCTCGACTCTCCGGATAGGATGCAAATAGTTTTACCATGTCTCTAAAATGTGGCTTTCCCTCTTTAAAAGAATTGACTGTATTTAACAACTCAAAAAATGTTTGTGGTGATTTGGTAACAAAAATCGGAATCGTAACACCTACTAAATTAGCTATTTCTCCAGAAGGTAAATGAAACTGGACAGACATTCCTTTAATGATGGATAACCGATCTGGCGTCGATGGATTAGGTGAAGCATTTGAAAAGCGAACATTAGCCTTCACATTAGTGTTTTGTAAATGTTCAGCTGTAGTAAATGAAGCAGCGGCTCCAGAAGGTGAAAATTCAGCTTCATAGGTTTCACCTTTTGCATGTGCACGTCGATACCCTGAGTAAGTCCCTGCTATTTCTTCTATTCGATTGACCGTTTGTTTTGCCAAAACGGTCTCATTTTTGTTTTCAATCATGGAAAATCCCCCTTTTCGAAATAGGAGCTATTTGGTTCTACTCCTTTTCACGTGTACAATATGTAATAACATGCTTTTTAACAAGATACCCATGAATGCACGTTAACTAACAACAATTAAAGGTGGAAAAACACATGACAAATCAGCACGATACACATTTACCAGCAAAAACATGTTCAATCGAAAAATTAGTGACAATGAAATCTGATGTTGAAAAAGTATTAAAGGGTGAAAAAACAGCCACACGCCGAAATGGTCGTTATGCGGATGTGGGAGAGATTATGGTGTTAGATGGTCAATCGTTTAGAGTGGATCAAGTCTATCATCAATCACTCGGAGAACTTACAGATGTACATGCACAACAAGAAGGATATGATTCCGTAGAAGCTTACAAACAATCCATTTTGTCTTATCATCCAGGAATGCCTTGGTTACCTACTATGAAGGTATGGGTTCATGAATTTAGTCAGGTTCGGGAGTAATTATGAACGAGTTGTATGTAGCAATTATTTTCATTCACGTTTTGAGTGCCGTTGTTTCAATTGGACCTCTATTTGTTTTATTTTCATTACTAAGTAAAATGCATCATTCTAATGATCACACTAACAAAGCATACATTTCGATTTTCCGCTCTATCGTACGTTTAATTAAACATGCCGGTCATGTGCTCGTTGGATCGGGCATTCTATTGGTTATAATGGGACCATGGAGTTGGAAAACCCCTTGGATTATTTCAACCATTGCGTTAATGGTCATTTCGATTTTCTTTTTAGCCCGTGCATTTTCACCAAAACTAAAGAAAATGGAAGAATCGAATTCAGATAAACAATTATTACTCAAACAATTGAAAACATCGACATGGACTTATATCGGTTTACTTGCACTAATGTTAGCTCTAATGGTAATCAAACCTACACTATGGTAAAAATAAAGGACAAGCTACTTACAACAGAAAGAGGTGCATTTATATGCAAGAAGTACCAAAAGAACTGGACGGTGGTTTAGTCATCAAACATACCGTAAGTCCTGAAGATCAAAAGCTAGGCATGATGTTTTTTGAAGAAAAGGATGGATCAACAACAGAAGTAACAATTATGAGTTTAGCGATTGTTCATTATGAAGAAGAAAACGACTATTATGTTTTCATGTGTGATCAAAATTGGGATGTTCAAGATGATTACAAAGTGGATTCCGTAGACGATGGCATCGCTTGGGCTGAAAAGAATTTTGATGTTGAAAAGAAGCAATGGGTTTAAAAAGAGTTTAAAATGCTTAGATTTGATAAAGATCATTGGTTATTGAAGTCTTCTTTGGGTATAGATAGAAGAGAACTTACTTTAGCGGAGGTGCTTCACTAGTGGAAGAACAAACAAGATCGATTATTCAACAATCTTTGGATGCATTAATGGACAACAAACTGTTTTTACCTGATTTAAAAGAGGACATGAGAGTCAAAGCTTTCAAATCCTTAAACGCCATTCTATCGACACCTAACCAAATACATAAATCGTTTTTAAGGTTGCCGTTAGAAAATGGCGAAGTCGTCCGAATTCCTTCTTATCGCGTTCATCACAATGACGCTTTAGGACCTTATAAAGGCGGGATTCGTTTTCACGAGAGCGTTAACGAAGAAGAAGTGACAAACTTAGCATTTCTTATGACTTTAAAAAATGCACTTCATAATGTTCCTTTCGGTGGTGGTAAAGGTGGAATCGTGGTTGACCCTAAATCTTTCTCCGATAAGGAATTGCATCGAATTTGTGTTAAATATGTCCGATACTTTAATCATGTAATCGGACCTGATAAAGACATCCCCGCTCCAGACGTTGGTTCAGGTGAACGCGAAATGGATTGGATGATGGCAGAATACAAAAAAATAAATCACGGAAAACCTTATTTAGGCAGCTTTACCGGCAAGAGTGTCGCAAACGGCGGATCTCTTGGACGTCGTGAAGCAACTGGTAAAGGGGTATATTTCACATTCCGTTATTTAATGCATGACTATTTGAATGCGAATGCAAATAATTTATCTGCATCGACAAATCCATTTGCTAAAACAGCACTTTCCTATGCTAATCGCCCGTTAACTGTAGCTGTTCAAGGGTTTGGTAATGTAGGTTCTGTCACAGCACTAGAAGCTTATAAATGCGATTATATAAAAAATAAAGTGGTTGCGGTAAGTGATCGGAATGCAACTTTATATAACGCAGAAGGACTGGATATTCCAGCATTAGTTGCGTTCACAGCTTCAAACCGCGGTGATCTACCGAGCACCGAAGAACAATTGTCATCAGCAGGAATTATAGCGACTATTCAGCCTCGTGAAGATATCTTAACGATGGATATTGATGTTTTATTTTTAGCTGCTTTGGAAAATCAATTACACGATGGAAATAAAGCCGATATTAAAGCGGGAATTATAGTCGAAGGGGCGAATGCGCCAACGACTGAAGAAGCGGATAACTATTTAAGTCAAAAAGGCGTCGTTATCTTACCAGATATCTTGGCAAATGCCGGTGGTGTGATTGTTTCTTATTTAGAATGGCTTCAAGGTCGTGAAACGCAGTTCTTCAGCGAAGAAGAAGTTCATAACCAACTGATCGCTAAGATGAAACATACGATGGATACGATTTTGCCACAATATTTTGGGGATCCATTCCCACTACGTCAAAATTGTTTCATCCATTCGGTTATGCGTCTATCGACAGTGCTTTATCGTCAAGGGAAGCTTTATTAATACTGCTCTGTTAAATATTTGCATAACAACTGTACAGGAACATAATCAAAAAGCGGCTGTATCAAGATTCACTTTTCGTGATTCTTGGTACAGCCGTTTTTCTAGCTAGAGGAACTTTCTGATTTCCATTTCAGCGGACGCTTTCCGCGGGCAAGACTTCAGCCGCCTCCTTCGCGTGGCTCAGTCCAGGGTCTTCAGTTCTTGCTAATTCCGCTGGAGTCGCCGCCTCCATTTCAATCAAAAATACAAATATATTAATGGATATCTCCGATTATAAAAGGATATACACCTTCGAATCTATTGCTTCAATTTATAGCCGTATTAAGGAAAGTTAGCATGTCGAATCTATTATGATTGCTATTCCCCAAAGTTGTAAGAAATAGCCAACCACTTTAGTTATCCATATTATTAAATAGCTTTTTCCTTTTGAAGCTCTATCAAAATAGGATCTGTCGTGTGTGCATAATCTATTTGCATCTTCTGAAGTTCAAGTCGCATTTTTTCTGTTTCTGCGAGGAAGTTTTGTTGCTTTACCTTTTCTATTTCTAATTCTGTAGCAAGCATCTTAGCCTTTTGCTTCGTATTTGATTTTAAGTGATCGCTCACTATGGCAATAATCGGTATTGAAAAAATCATGATAACTGCAATCGTACCTGTCATCTCTCCACCCCACTTTTATTATGTAAGTCTATCTTCATGATTAAGTATTTACTATCTATTCTCTTCTTCATACGCATGCTCCTGCAAAAAGGTTTCAAAACTACAAGTTATTCGGTAAAAAAACCGCTCGGATATTAATCCGATGCGGTTAGAGTTCATGTCTATTTTTCTATATTTGAAACTTTCACAAGTGACTTTCCTATATTCGCACCTTCAAATAAAGCTAAGAATGCGTCAATTGTTTGATCGAATCCTTCTGTTATCGTTTCTTCATATTTGAGCTTACCTTCTTGCAACCATGTCGCTAAATCTTTTGCCCCTTCACTATATCGAGACGAGTAGTTACCAATTGTAAATCCTTGCATCAGTGAACTTGTTTTTATTAAATACCCTTGAACACGAGGACCAACGTCTACTTGTTCATTGTTATAAGAAGAAATAGCACCGCAAACTGGAATTCGTGCAAAATTATTGAGTAGCGGGAAGATCGCGTCTGAAATTTCTCCCCCCACATTTTCGAAGTACACGTCTATTCCTTTTGGACATGCCTCTTTTAAAGCTTCTTTCACATTTTGAGTTTTATAATTAATTGCCTCATCAAAACCTAATTCATCAAGTAAGAACTTCACTTTTTCGTCTGACCCTGCAATTCCTACGACATATGCACCTTTAATTTTGGCTATTTGCCCTACGATAGAGCCTACTGCACCAGCAGCTCCAGAAACAACCACTGTTTCATCTGCTTTTGGTTTTCCAATATCTAATAAACCGAAGTATGCTGTTAAGCCTGTCATACCCAACACGCTTAAGTACGTAGAAGCAGGTGCAATTGTATGATCAATTTTTCTAACAGATTTCTCATTTGCGATTGAGTACTCTTGCCATCCGAGTGCCCCTAAGACAAGATCACCCTTTTCAAAGAAGGATGACTTGGATTCTACAACTTGCCCAACAACACCACTAGTTAGAACTTCGTTCAATTGAAATGGTGGAATATATGATTTCGCATCGTTCATTCGACCTCTTAAATATGGATCAACTGAAATGTAGACTGTTTTAATAAGGACTTCTCCCGCTTCCGATTTCGCGATTGGCACATTAACTACCTCAAAATCATTATGTGTAGGCGTTCCTTCAGGTCTATTTTTTAATAAAATTTGTTTTTGCATTGGATTCATCCTTTCTTCCTTAAGTACTACTTCACCATTTTCGACGGATCTACAAATCGATCGAATTCTTCTTCTGTTAAATACCCAGTTTCCATTGCGGCTTCTTTTAACGTCAATCCTTTTTCATGTGCAAGTTTCGCGATTTTTGCAGCTTTTTCATACCCTACATGCGGATTCAGGGCTGTAACGAGCATTAAAGAATTATTCATATGCTGTTCGAGTTGCTCCTTGTTTGGCTCAATCCCCACCACACAATGATCATGGAAACTACCGATGGAATCGCTCAGTAAACGAACAGATTGCATGAAATTATAAAAAATAACTGGTTTGAATACGTTCAGCTCAAAGTTCCCCTGGCTAGCAGCTATTCCGATCGTCACATCATTCCCCATAACTTGAGTTGCAACCATTGTGATTGCTTCACTTTGAGTTGGATTCACTTTACCCGGCATGATTGAGCTACCTGGTTCATTTGCAGGAATCGTAATTTCTCCAATTCCACTACGCGGCCCACTTGCTAACCAGCGTACATCATTTGCAATTTTCATGACGTCCGCAGCCAAGGCTTTCATTGCACCATGAACATAGACCAATTGGTCATGACTTGTCAGTGCATGGAATTTGTTTTTTGAAGAGGTAAATGAATAGCCTGTTTGTTTGCTAATCTCTTTAGCTACGCGCTCACCGAACTCTGGATGCGCATTAATTCCAGTCCCAACCGCCGTTCCACCTATGGCAAGTTCCTGTACATGAACAAGACTTTCCCGAATCATTTGTTCACACTTTGCAATCATATGTTTCCAGCCACTCACTTCTTGACCAAGTGTTAAAGGCGTTGCATCTTGCAGATGAGTTCGGCCGATTTTAACGATGGATTCAAAAGCTTTTTCTTGATTAGAAAGCGTGTCATGTAAAACTTTAATTTTTGGCAATAAAGTCTCATTAACCGCTATGACACCTGCAATATGCATGGCTGTTGGAAAAGAATCATTTGAGCTTTGAGATTGATTGACATCATCATTAGGATGTAAACGTTCGTCACTTTCATTTTCAACTAAGAACTGATTACCCCGATTAGCAATGACTTCGTTTACATTCATATTGGTTTGTGTACCACTTCCAGTTTGCCAAACGACAAGAGGAAAATGATCATTCCATTTACCTTCCATAATTTCATTAGCCGCTTTAGATATGGCATCTTTTTTACTAGCTGATAAGTTGCCGAGCTGATGATTAACGATTGCGGCAGCTTGTTTCAAAACGGCATAGGCAGTAATCAATTCCATTGGCATTTTTTCAGACCCTATCGCAAAATTCTCTTTACTTCGTTGTGTTTGAGCACCCCAAAGTTTATCTGCCGGTACTTGAATCTCTCCAATAGAATCTCTTTCAGTTCTGAATTCCATGAATAAATACTCCTTCCTTTATCTACGTATTTTCTATTAAAAAGCCACACATCTTAAGTAAAATCATACGCCACTATACTGAATTATTAAAACCATCCGACTCCGTACCTATATGACACTTGTCATACTCTTCACTTGACGTTTGTGTCTTTTATTAGCTGCTCCTAATGCCTATTATTAAGGAACAGGATTTATTTATGAAAATTCAAACATTACAGATATTCAAGGAGGACGCTATGAGTAAAGAAAAAACAATGCAATTACGCAAACAAGTAGCTCAATTTGAAAAGTCAGATACGGCTGCAAGTGTTAAGCAAATTATTAACACGATTCCACCGTTCTTCATTTTATGGTTTTTGGCTTACCAAGCGTTAGACATCTCTATTTTCTTAACAATTGTTTTAGCAATTGTCGCATCAGGTTTCGTCGTTCGTGTATTCATCATTTTCCACGATTGCACACACGGTTCCTTCTTTAAAAACAAAAAAGCAAATGCTATTTTAGGCACAATCACAGGGATTATGACCCTGTTTGCTTATGAAAAATGGAAACGTGATCACTCTATTCACCATGCAACTAGCAGTAACTTAGACAAACGTGGAACAGGCGATGTATGGGTTATGACAGTTGATGAATATATCGAAGCATCACCAGGCAGACGTTTTGCTTACCGTTTATATCGAAATCCTATCGTTATGTTTGGTCTTGGACCATTATTTTTATACTTAGTATCTAACCGTTTCAACCGCAAGGATGCTCGTCCTAAAGAGCGCAATAACACATATTTCATTAATGCTGCAATCGTTGCATTATATGGTGGAATGATTTGGTGGATCGGCTTACCAGCATTCGCGATTATCCAAGGTACGATTTTAATCGTGGCAGGTTCATTTGGAATTTGGTTATTCTATGTTCAACATCAATTCGAAGATTCTTATTTCGAAGATGAAGATCAATGGGATTATGTGAAAGCTGCAGTTGATGGCAGCTCATTCTACAAGTTACCAAAAGTTCTCCAATGGTTAACAGGAAACATTGGCTATCACCACGTGCATCATTTAAGCCCACGAGTGCCAAATTACAACTTAGAACAAGCTCATGAACTAACACCACCTCTTCACCAAGCAACAACCATTACGCTTAAAACAAGTTTGAAGTCAATTCGATTCCGTTTATATGATGAAACGAAGAAAACTTTCGTTGGATTTAAAGAAATTCAACATTTACTGAACAACACGAAAACAACACTTCAACGCTCTAGCGTTCAAGAAAAATAAGAGTTTAGAAAACCATTCCGCACGTGGAATGGTTTTTCTGTCTGTTATACTATTTAGAAAAGCGGAGTGCGACTGTATCAACATAATTCTTGAAATTCTTTAATAATCTATACAACCATTTTCATGTCCTGGAGGTTCTTATGCAAAAGTGGTATCACATTTTCCCTAAAAATCCTTACATCAGTATTTACGTATGGATTATTTTTTGTATTTTGCCCTTATTTTATATATTCAAATCTTATTCACCTTTAGAAAGTCTATTAGGTCTGTTACTCGTTGTGGGTTTTTTCCTTTCCTATAGACAATCTTTTGTTTCCAAGGGATGGCGTATGTATGTCTGGGTTGCCTTTCAAATTGTGATTAGCATCACCCTTATCATTCTTTTCGGATACTTTTTCTTTTCATTGTTCTTAGCCTTTTTTATTGGAAATATACGCAACAGAGCTGGTTTTATTACAATGTTTGTCATTCATCTCGTGACGACAATGGTATCCGTGAGTATTGGATTTTTCACGCAGTATGAGCTTTTCGTTACGCAATTTCCTTTCATTCTCATCGGCGTGATTGGTGTGATTTTGTTGCCCTTTAATTCTCACAATCAAATTAAAACAGAGAAACTAGAAGGTCAATTAGAGGATGCGAATAAACGAATTTCACAGCTTTTGGTTATACAAGAGAGGCAACGTATTGCGAGAGATCTTCACGATACGTTAGGCCAAAAACTATCGTTAATTGGTTTAAAAAGTGACCTAGCTAGAAGAGTAATCGATCAAGATCCACTAAAAGCAAAAAATGAACTTTTAGATATCAATCACACCGCACGGATTGCTTTAAAAGAGGTTAGAGATCTCGTTTCCAACATTCAGGTTGGAAAGTTAGAAGACGAATTAGTTCGGGTTCAGCAAATTCTAAAAGCAGCTGAAATAGATTTTCGTGTTAAGGGAAATCCAGTATTAAAAGATACACCTTTACTCGTTGAAAATGTCTTAAGCATGTGTCTGAAAGAAGCCATCAACAACGTCGTGAAGCACAGCCAAGCAACATTCTGTCACGTCTTAATCAAACAGTCTTCCACTGAGTTGTTTCTTCAAGTTCAGGATAACGGAGTTGGACTAAGTAGAGATAATGCCAATACAGACGGCAATGGCATAAGAGGTATGAGAGAAAGACTGGAATTTGTTAATGGTATTCTTTATGTGTCTGAAACTGAAGGAACGACGGTCAACATTCGTATTCCTCATGTAATCCTGCAATCTGAAATGGAGGAACTGTCATGATTCGAATAATTATCGCTGAAGATCAACGGATGATGCTTGGAGCATTAGGATCTCTTTTAGATTTAGAAGAAGATATAGAAGTTGTCGGCCAAGCACCAAACGGAGCCGAGGCCATTGAATTGGTTAACCAGTTAAATCCTGATGTTTTTATTACTGATATAGAAATGCCTGTAAAAAGCGGCCTTGATGCTGCTGAGGAATTAAAAGACCATTCTTGTAAAGTCATTATCCTTACAACCTTTGCACGATCAGGATACTTTGAACGTGCGAGAAAAGCAGGTGTAAGTGGCTATTTACTAAAAGACAGTCCGAGTGAAGATTTAGCCAACTCCATTCGATTGATAATGGATGGACGACGCATCTATGCACCAGAGCTTGTTGACTTAGCTTATAGCGGTGAAGACAATCCTTTAACGGAACGTGAACATCAAGTACTTGAATTAATTGCAACGGGCAAAAACACGAAAGAAATAGCTAGTGAACTATACATCACAACCGGCACAGTACGAAATTACATCTCCGTTATTTTAGATAAACTCGATGTGACAAATCGTATAGAAGCAATTTCCCGTTTTAAGGAAAAAGGCTGGTTTAAGTAAAGAGCAAAAGCGCATCACAACTTTCCGAAACGAGGATTCTCCCATGGACCAAAAAATGATGACCGAGTATATCATTCAAAAATATCAAGAAGATGAACAAATTATGATTCAATTATTTGTTCAGTGGTGCCAAAATCACGAGATCGATCCTTTTACACTTTACCAAAAAGCTTATCCCACTCAAAGTACGAACGAAGCCATGAAAGTCATTATTGATCAAAACGAACCACTTGAATTGGAAATCGATACTGGTACATTAATTGAAGTTCTTCAGCTGTTTGGCAATGATGACTTAGCGTTTATAGTTTCTGAAGAAGCAGAGCGAATGATGAAGTGATTTTTAGTAAAGTCAAAAAAACGGAACCCCTTCTTTCATGGGGTTCCGTTTTTTCTTTAAGAAATATTATTGATTGAATGATTGTGACATCGCTGCTAATCCTAAACCAAGATCTAGTCCAAGTTCGCTTGATTCATTCTCATCATTCGATTGTACCCATAAACCAGCAGTTGCATTTAACATTGAAGTAAAAGAATTTTCTTCTTCAGAATCTAAACCAACCATAGATGCAACATCTACTTCAGTTCCTAAACGTGAAGAATTTTCTGTACTTTGTGCTTCAATTAACGCTGATACAGCTGCCATAACTTTTGCAGATTCTTCGTTATCAGCTTCTTCAGAGCTTAGACCTAAGTTTGTTAAAGACTCAGTTCCAAGTGCAAAAGATGATGAATCATTTTCTCCATTAGATTCAATAACATTTGTGATTGTTGTGTTGTTGTCAGCACCTAAAATTGATGTTGAATCATCACTCTCAAGGATTGCATTTAGGTTTCCACCGACATTACCTTCAGTTGTTGAAGTCGTAGAATTAGTTTCTTCATTGACAACAGTTTCGTTGATAAGACCAGCGTTACCATCAGCGTTTACTGCTGCTGATTCGTCTTCGCCTTCAACTATTGCTCCGACTGAACCTTCTGTAGCCGCTTCTGTTGTTGAAGAAACCGTATCATTTTCTTCATCAATGACTGTTTCATTCATGACACCAGCATTGCCGCCAGCGTTTGCTGCTACTGATTCGTCTTCACCTTCAACCACTGCTCCGACTGAACCTTCTGTAGTCGCTTCTGTTGTTGAAGAAACTGTATCGCTTTCTTCATCAATGACTGTTTCATTCATAACACCAGCATTGCCGTCAGCGTTTACTGCTGCTGATTCGTCTTCACCTTTAACTACCGCTCCGACTGAACCTTCTGTAGCCGCTTCTGTTGTTGAAGAAACCGTATCATTTTCTTCATCAATGACTGTTTCATTCATGACACCAGCATTGCCGTCAGCGTTTACTGCTGCTGATTCATCTTCGCCTTTAACTACCGCTCCGACTGAACCTTCTGTAGCGCCATCAACTGTCGTGTCTAGTGAATCATCACTAGTCTCAACATTCACATCTGAACTGCTATTGTTTTGCGAATCAATCACTAAATTATTCTCATCACTTGAATCGAAAATGTTCAAATTCTCTACTAAACCATCATTTAAGTTTAATAAAGAATCATTTTCTGCCGCAGATGTTGTACCTGCTCCGATTAATAGACTTGCTGCTAATCCACCTGTAATTGTTAAAGTTCTGAATACGTTTTTCATTTATAATTCTCTCCTTTTAAAATAAGTTTTTTAAATTCGACTTATAGTAAAAAGAGAAGATTGAGGTGGTTGTGACGGTGGTGCATTTAACCATTGATCAAAAAATAATCGCTCTTTTCCAAAGTATGAAAAAGTCTTATACGATTGATCGACTTCAAACGTGTTAAAAACCCCTAATGTTAGCCCAATATTTGTCGAACTCGGACTATTTTGCGTGCTAGGGCCTGAAGGAATCGTGGGAATTACCTTGATTTGTTCAATGTTTTCCATACCTCTAAACGGAACAAATGGTAGTTCATTTTGCAAATCAAACTCTTCAGTTTTAGTGTCTTCTGAACTCAATTGAATACCTTCTGTTTCTGTTTCCTCAAAAATACCAACGGACTCAGGCTTTACATTTGGTTCTGCTATCGTTGGTTTTTTGGTCTCTACCACATCACTCCCTACTGCTTTTTCAATTACAGTAGATGAAGTTTCTTTGATAGGTTCAACTTCTTCAACTTTTACGTCCGTTGGAATATTTTTTGTTTCTACATCAACTTGAACAGGTTCAGTTACTTTAATTTCTGAAACCGGTGATTCCACCTTCAATACTGGTTTAGTTGAAGCTTCTGCCTCAATTACGTTTGCATTGACTTTAATTGATGGCTTTTCTGATAGTTTCACTTCCACTAGTGGCTTTTCATCGGTTACATTTTTCGTGACACTTTGAGTGGTTTCATTTACCGTTTCCACCAATGCCGATACAGGCTCATTCGTTTCAACAGGTAACACTTCGTCCACTTTAGAAGTAGTTTCAACAACTTGATTCGTTGTCGTCTCCACAATACCAGTCGTGGTAGTTAACGTATTCTTAACCAATCCGCCTTCTGCTGAAGCAAATGATGGAATACTAAGAACAACAAAAAGAATTAAGGTCTGCCATATTCGTTTTTGCACGTCGTCATTCACCTCCCTTCAATGCATTTGATAGGCTAACGAAATTGAAGATTGTTTAGATCACTTTTATTTAAAAACATTACTTTTTTACCATTTGTTTTATAGTTCCCTTACAAATAATTACATCACTATTATAAAAAACTACACCATTTTGTTTACCCAATTCCTAATGCTCGTAACCCCTATTTTTATTTGTTACTATAAAAAATAAAAACGAGGTCTAGCAATGACTTATCTCTTATTGATTGTCGGGTTTGTTTTACTTATGATAGGTGCCAATTATTTCGTCAAAGGTGCCTCGAATATTTCTGCATTACTTAAAGTTCCACCTATATTGGTCGGTCTAACCATTGTTTCATTTGGAACAAGCTCTCCTGAAGCAACCGTTAGTATCATTGCTGCATTAAATGGAAATGACGATGTATCACTGGGTAATGTGGTAGGAAGCAATATGTTCAATACCCTATTAGTTTTGGGAGCTACTGCATTTATTGCCCCGTTGGTAGTAAACAGCCAAACAATCCGAAAAGAAATCCCTTTTTCTTTTTTAGCTACTATTACATTGCTTGTTTTAATGGCCGATACCTTTTTACAAGACTTTGCTGGAAATGCATTGACTCGAAGTGATGGTTTAGTTCTTTTACTTATATTTGCGGTCTTCCTATACTATATTTTTGAAGTTGCTCGAAAAAGTCGCAATAACTTTGAAGAACCTGAAACAGTCTTAGAAGATAAAGATCGAGGTTGGATTAAAAATATAGTCTTCACCATTGGTGGACTTGCTGCCATTGTGTTTGGCGGAGATTTCGTGGTGAAAAACAGCACTGAAATCGCCTTGTCTCTAGGTATGAGTGAAGCACTTGTTGGGCTCACCATTGTCGCTGTAGGTACATCTCTTCCAGAACTCGTTACTTCAATTGTTGCGGCATTGAAAAAAGAAAGTGAAATCGCACTTGGCAATATTATAGGAAGTAACATTTTCAATATTCTTTTTGTATTAGGGGCTTCTGCTACCATTTCTCCAATTGGAGTAAATGCCTCCTTATTTACAGACGTTATTGTCTTACTTGCCTTTACCGTGATTGTTCTTATCTTTGCATTAACACATTACACCATAGGTAAAAGAGAAGGATTATTTCTAGCTTTATCTTATATCGTGTACATGATTTACATTATTTTGCGTAACTAATTGATGGAAAATGATCAAAAACAAAAAGGGCTCCCAGTAAGTCAGTTTTCACAGACTTTAGGGTAGCCCTTTTAATGTACTTGTATAAGATTTAAAAATTGACGCGTGCGTTCTTCTTTAGGTTGTGTAAACATTTCATTAGGTTCGCTTCGTTCGATAATCTTTCCTTGGTCCATAAAAATAACTTCGTCAGCAACATCTTTCGCAAAGCGCATTTCATGTGTAACAACGACCATCGTGATCCCTTCATCCGCTAAATCCTTCATGACTTGTAACACTTCTCCTACTAATTCAGGATCTAGAGCAGACGTAGGTTCATCAAATAACATCACTTTTGGTTCCAGAGCTAAGGCACGTGCAATGCCTACTCGTTGCTGTTGACCACCAGATAGTTGATGAGGGAAGAAGTCGAGTTTATCACCTAAACCCACTTTAACCAATAAATTCTCTGCTCTTTTACGTGCATCCACTTTCGAAAGTTTCTTCACGATAATCGGTCCTTCCATGACGTTTTGAAGAACAGTCATATGTGGAAACAAATTATAATGTTGAAAAACCATTGCAGATTTTTTTCTTAAAGCATCAACTGATTTTTTTGGTACCTTCGTTGAAAAGTCAGTAGTTTGATCGTCGATTGTAATACTCCCCGACGTTGGCACCTCTAATATATTCAGGCATCTAAGTAAGGTTGTTTTACCAGATCCAGATGGTCCGATTACAACAACTACTTGCCCCTTATTTATTTTCAAATCAATTCCTTTTAACACTTCTAATTGTCCAAACTGCTTGTGTAATCCATTGATTGTAATCATAAAGTACTCCTTTCTTTTTCATCTGCTCAATTCAGTTATCTTGTTACGTATCGATCAAATCGATGTTCTAATCTGCCTTGAATGATAGAAAGGAAGAAACAAATGATCCAGTAAATGGCTGCTGCTTCAACATAAAGAAGTAAGAACTCATAATTAGTTGCTGCAATTTCTTGAGCACGTCGAAACATTTCCGTAACAAGAATTAACGAAGCTAATGACGTGTCTTTCACCAATCCAATAAACGAGTTAGATAACGGCGGGATAGACACACGTGTAGCTTGCGGTAAAATGACACGTTGTAACGATTGGGAATATGTCATTCCAATCATTTGAGCTGCTTCCCACTGACCTTTCGGTATGGAAAGAATAGCGGCACGTATAATTTCAGAAGCATAAGCACCTACATTCAATGAAAATCCTATGACCGCAGCTGGAAAAGGATCGATGACGATTCCTAATGTAGGAAGTCCATAAAATAAAATAAATAATTGAACTAATAGGGGTGTTCCCCGAATAATCGATACATAAAATCGTGCAATCCATTGAAATATTTTAACGGTTGAAATACGAGCTAATGCTGTGAAGACAGCAAGAATTAATCCAAGAATAAACGCAATAATACTTAAAGGAAGCGTAAAGACAACTAGACCCTCCAGCAAAGGCTGGAGGGAAGTTTGAGCGATATCCATATATCGCTCCATTTCATCGGGCTCTATGTTAAAACTATTCCAAAACATTTTCGCCAAACCATTTTTCAGAAATTTCGTCGTAAGTTCCATCTTCAATCATTTCTTTTAACGCTTCGTTTACCGCTTCCACTAATGTGTCGTTCCCTTGGCGGAACATTAATCCACTTTGTGCTGCATCGTCTGCTTCTGCTACGATTTTAATTTTTGCGTCAGGTTTTTGCTTTTGGAAATCCAACACAGAAAGTTTATCGTTAATTGTTACATCTACGCGTTTTGAATTTAGAAGCTCAATTGCTTGGTTAAAGCCTTCCACGCCAACTAATTCCGCGCCGTTTGTTTTTGCAATTTCTCCATAGTTACTTGTAAGTGACTGTGCTGCTTTTAAGCCTTTAATATCTTCAAAACTTTTAACGTCTTCATTATCTGCATGTGTAACTAATACAGCTGCAGATGAAATATATGGCTCAGAAAAAGCATATTTTTCAAGGCGATCTTCACGAATACCTACTTGGTTGGCAATCATGTCAAATCGTTCAGAATCAAGTCCTGCAAACATAGCGTCCCATTGTGTTTCCATGAATTTCGGTTCAACACCTAAACGTGCTGCAATTTCTTCCGCAATCTCAACATCAAAGCCTGTTAACTTCCCACTCTCATCATGATAAGTAAATGGAGGGTAAGTTCCTTCTGTTCCAATTAACAATTCGCCATCTTCTTTAACTTTTGCCAGTAAATCAGTTGTTTCTTCTTTTGAACCTGTATTTTTATTGTCACTTGCATCCTCATTCTCAGAAGTTCCGCATGCCGATAACATCAGGACTCCAATTAATAAAACTAACCATAGTTTAAACTTTTTCATTTGTATTCCTCCTAATTCAGATAAACTTACTTGGTATTAGTTATCTTATCCGAAGTATATGCTTGCGTCAAAATAAATTGCTTATTCCTTTAATACGCGAACTATTAAGAATACTTTCATTAATTTGACGATTACTTTTAGGGTGTGTAATACAGAAAAAGTTATGATTTTTCTTTAGAAATAATTATTCTAAAGAAACAGTTTTAAACTCTTTGCTTCTGCTCCAAATTCTCGTAGATTCCATGTGTTTTCTAAGTAAACGTCAGCGAACAATTCATATTTACCGCCCATTTTTTGTGCTACCTCGATTGCAACTAAACTTTCATACACCCAAGCCATTTGCTTTGCGATTAATTTCGCCTCAAGTGTTTGAGTGATTTCATCCAACAACGCAAATTTCACTAGTTTTTCGTTTAAGTTAGCTAACTCCTTTTGAACAATCTCAAATCTGCTATTCTGTGTTTTAATATGTGCAAGTCTCAGTTCAACAAATTTCACGAATAATAAATGCGCATCAAATTTCCGCACTAGACGCACAAGTTCAAGCCCTAAAATATTTGCAGTTCCTTCCCAAACAGTGAGCACTTGTGCATCTCGAAGCAATCTTGGTGTAACAAAATCTTCGATATATCCGTTACCTCCGTGCAGTTCAATGGCTTCATGAGCAAAATGAATCGCTTGCTCTGCTGATTCTTTTTTCATTATGGCAATAAACAATCGATTTAAAATGATTTCCTCTGACGTTCCATTACCAGCTACCACTCGATCATACAATTTGATTAAGTCAAAAACCGTTAATAATTCAATTTCATGCTTTGCCGTTAACTGGCCAATCGTGTCTTGAACCATAGGGAAATTAATCAGTTTTTGACCAAACGCATCACGATTTTCAGTATATTTCTGCGCTTCCGTTAATGCTCTTCGCATAATTCCTAGAGAGGCAACAGCATTACATATACGAGACAAATTCAATGCTTCCATCATATATTTCAGTCCATTTGTAGGATCACCAACTACAAAAGCAATTGCTCCGTCAAACTCGACTTCCCCACTTGGAACAGCACGGACTCCTAGCTTATCTTTTAATCGTCGGATGGATATCCCATTCAAACTTCCTGCTTCATTACGCCACGGAACCGCAAATAGTGTTAATCCTTTTGAACCTGAAGTAGCCCCTTCAATTCGAGCTAACACCATTGCAACTCCAGCCATTCCTGCATTGGATGCAAAATACTTTTCACCATATAATCGATAGTCCTCGCCGTCCTTTATAGCGCGAACGATATTCGCTCCTACATCAGATCCTCCTTGTCGCTCTGTTAAAAAGGTGGCTCCTTCAAAAAGCTCAACATCTCCTGTGGCACAAACATGCGGAAGAAACTTTTCTTTTAACTCGTCACTTGCATATTGATTTAGTAAAAAAGCAGTGGCCATCGTCAACGTGACCGGACAATAAAACCCGGCTTCCGCCTGAGACAATACATAACCTTGAGCAAAACTGTATAAATAATTCCCTTTGCTCTTAAGCTCAGGTATTTCTTTGTGTACATATCCAACAATTCCCGTTTCATACGTTTCTTTGACCGTCTGTCGATAACCCTCGTTCACCCACACAGTCGATGAATCATCTCCGAATTTATCGTATTTAATTAATTTTGGTTCTCCCAAGCGATCGGTATGCTTTGCTCGTTCATCGATTTCATTCGCCACTTGCTCACCAAAAGCTTTTAATTCTTTATCCGCAAAATGAAAAAAAGGTGTATCCAATTCGCTGCGCAAAATATGTTGAAGTGTTTGATCAGTTAAATAAAAATTACGTCTCACTATTTTTTCCTCCATTCGTTTTTTGTAAGTCTAGATACTATATAAATCAGCTATCTACTATTATTTTACACTTTCGAAAATAAAATAATTTAATTTTCACACATTTTATATAGAAACCTTTATACTATTAATTAGTTCGTATTTCGTAACATTAAGGGGAGATGAGCAAATGGTTAAAGGTTTACCTGCACGTTCTGAAGTAACAGTTGAAGAAACTTGGAATTTAGAGGATTTGTTTTCTTCAGAGAAAGAATATCAAGATGCAATTTCTGAACTAGTTCAGTTAGTAGATTCATTTCACTCGAATTTCAAAGGGAAGATTACAGACAGTAATTCTGCAATAGAAGCCTTAACAGGGTATGCTGCTGTTTATGAAAAATTCACACCTATTGGTGCTTACGCAAGTCTAGCTTTCAGCACTGACCAAACAGATAACGAAGCACAAATGCGTTCTGGCAAATTCAGTTCAATCGCTGCATCCATAAGCAGTAAATTATCTTTTGTGGATAGTGAATTACTTGAGTTATCAATGGATGAGTTGAATGAAGCGATGAATAAATCTGAGGAATACGCTCATTATTTGAAAGAATTAATTCGACAAAAACCACATCAGTTACACCCTGAGGTTGAAAAGACATTAGCTGCCTATTCTTCATCTTTCTCAGCACCATATGGTTTGTACAATACAACAAAAATGGTAGATTTATCTTTTGAAGACTTCGAAGTGAATGGCAAGAAATACCCATTAAGTTATGTTTCATTTGAAGGGGATTGGGAAGCTGAAACCGACACTGAAATTAGACGTGCTGCTTTTGATTCTTTTTCAAAACAAATAAAAAACTACCAACACACAACCGCTAAAACGTATGATATGAAGTTGCAAATTGAAAAAACCACGTCGGATTTACGTGGATATGACAACATTTTCGACTATTTATTATTCGATCAAGAAGTCGATCAATCCCTTTACAATCGTCAAATTGATTTAATTACGAGTGAGCTTGCACCTCATATGAGAAAATACGCTAAACTTCTGCAAGATGTTCATGGCCTTGATAAAATGACTTTTGCCGATTTGAAAATCCCATTGGATCCGTCATATGAACCGAAAATTACGATTGAAGAATCAAAAAAATATATGAATGATGCTTTAGCTATTATGGGAGACGATTATTTAGATATGGTCAATCGTTCATTTGATGAGCGGTGGATTGATTTTGCTCAAAACACAGGGAAATCTACTGGTGCATTTTGTTCAAGTCCATATGGATCACATCCATACATTTTAATCTCATGGTCTAGTCGTATGAACGAAGTATTTGTTTTGGCACACGAACTTGGACATGCTGGTCATTTCTATAATGCACATAAGAAACAAAACGTTTTCAACTCCCGTCCATCTTTATATTTCATTGAAGCACCTTCAACGATGAACGAAATGTTAATGGCGAATCATTTACTAGAAAACTCGGATGACCCGAAATTCAAACGCTGGGTTATCTCCTCAATTGTTGCTCGCACGTACTATCACAATTTTGTGACGCATCTATTAGAGGCAGCCTATCAACGTAAAGTTTATGAGCGTGTGAATTCAGGTGAAAACGTAAATGCTGGTATTTTAAATGAAATCAAAAGAGGTGTGCTAGAAGAATTCTGGGGAGATGCGGTTGAGATCACTCCTGGAGCAGAGTTAACTTGGATGCGTCAACCTCATTACTACATGGGATTATATCCATACACATATAGTGCAGGTCTTACAATCTCAACTCAAGTATCTAAACGTATTTTGTCTGAAGGCGAGTCGGCTGTAGCGGATTGGTTAGAAGTGCTTCAAGCAGGAGGAACAAAAACACCTGTTGAGTTAGCACAAATGGCTGGAGTCGATGTAACAACTGAACAACCGCTTCGTGATACGATTGCTTATATCGGCGAATTGGTTGATGAATTAATTAAGCTTACAGAAGAAATTGAAGGCGTAGCAACTAAATAATCAGAAAAATCATTGCCTACCCTTTCTATATCTTAAATAGTAGCTGATTTGCATTTCAGCGGACGCTTTCCGGGGGGCACGGCTTTAGCCGCTTCCCTCGCGAGGCTCAGTCCAGGGTCTAAAGCTCGAGCTGATCCCCTCGGAGTCGCCGCCTTCATTTCAATCAGCAAAGGAATATGGAAATAGCCTGCAGCGAAGGGATGTCAGAAATACCTAGTGAAAAAACTACGATTTCTTCATCTGCATTATCTAATGCTAATTGGACTAGATCTATGACATTGATGTACTACCATCAGTAAACTCTAATTATCTTATCAATACGAAAAAGCCGGTTGCCCTCTTTAGGGACAATCGGCTTTTATTATTCTTTCTTCAAGGCTAATGACGCCGATGAATCAGCGAGAGGGATGCGTTTCCACTCGAACCTCTTTAGCAATCGCAGAGGATTGGATTTAATCATTGTAAACATGACACTACCTAAGATAACTGTCAGGCTCCCGATTCCTTGCACCACTGTCATGCTTTCACCTAAAAATACAAAAGCAAGAATTGCAGTGAAAACAGGATTGAAATTCAAGAAAATACCGGATGTTGTTGCTCCGAGTTTTTGAACACCAATATTCCATAATAGCATGCAAACGACTGTTGAAATTACTCCAGTATATAGAATCGATTGAACAAAAGATCCATCGATTTTTTCGATTGTAAAATCACGAAGATGAAACGGAACTAGGATGAGTACACCAAATATACCTGAGTACATGGTTGCCATCAGCGGAGTCGTGTAGGACATTGCCCACTTACTACATACAGCATATAAACCCCAAACAGCTACAGCTGCCATCATGAATAAATCACCTTTATTAAATTGAAAAGTTAGTAATGTTTCGAGATGCCCATTTGTCAAAACTAATAGAACACCACCTAGAGAAACTAGCATGGCAATTAATTGGAACAAGTTGATTTTCTCTTTCAAAAACAAATAGGAACTTAAGGCAATGGAAAACATATTTAAAGTCGAAATCAGACCAACATTTGTGGCTGAGGTAAAATCAAGTGCAACAAATTGAAATAAGTTAAACAATACAACGCCAGTACCCCCCATTAAAACTAAAGGAACAATCGCTTTTTTGTTTGGTCTTAGTGATTTTTCTTTCCACCATACAATTGGAATTAGACAGGCAACCGCAATGAGCCAGCGTAATAAGGTTAATGTAGACGGTGAAGCATGTTCAACGAGTGATTTGCCTACAACAAAATTCCCACCCCAAAGTAAGCTCGTAAATAATAACAACAAATAATAGATATACGGCATGATGATTGCTCCTTCGTCATTCTTGCGATAGAATAATTCTATCATCAATGCATACAAAACCATATATCATTTCGTGAATGCGAATAAATTCAAAATAAACAAACGTATTATATTAAATAACTTATTTTTATTCTGAATGAACATTATTTTAAGCAGATTTACAGAAGAATTAAAAAGGAGTTTTCCCAATGGAACCAACGAGTGACAAAAATTTAGACAATCTTGATTTAGTTATACTTGATATCTTGCAACGGTCATCAGATATTAGTAATGCTGAACTCGGAAGACGCGTTAATCTGTCACCCCCTGCAACGCATGCGCGTATTAAACGTTTAGTAAGCGAAGGGTATATCAATCGACAAGTGGCTATTTTAGATCAAGAAAAACTCGGGTTTGATTTACTCAGTTTCGTATTTATAAGTACCGACATTCACCACGCTGAAAAACTGGAGGTTCTTGAACAGAATTTAGTAGATATGCCTGAAGTGTTGGAATGCCAATGTTTGACTGGAGAATTCGATTACATTCTAAAGGTTGCGAACAAAGATCGGCGTGATCTTGAAACATTTATCCGCAAACTAAATAAACTAGGCATTTCTCGAATTCAAACAACTTTAGCACTTCGCGAAGTGAAGCAATCAACGGTTTTACCTATTATCGATTCGAAATGAATACATGTAAAAAACATCAACAAAAGTCAGTTGGTACTCGACTTTTGTTGATGTCTTTTTTTGTTGCTGTCCTTATTTTTAAAGGAATCATAGCCTTTAATCATTTAGTTTTTGCCAAGTTAAACGCTTTTGTAATGATTGGTTTTCTATAAAAATAAGCGAATGTGTTTAAAATTACAGTGGGAATTTTTTTCGGAAACATCCTCTTCGAATAAAAGCGATGATACACATACTTCAAATCGTCCCACTGACTACAATTTTTGGTTTGATTAAATCGAGCCACATCAATCAACTTAACTTCATCATTTGTCGTGACAAACAAATTCCTCAAATGTATATCTGATGGATTCAAACCTCTTTCAGCAGCCAACGCAAGAGCATAATCAATTTCCCGAACATGAGATTCCTTAATAGCTACCCCATCATTCACACATTCAAATAGAGTACGTCCTTGAATGTAATCCATAACGATATAATTTTCTCCAAAAGCGTAGATTGTAGGAAAATAGGATATTCCCTTTAATTTCAGGTAAATTTCTGTTTCTTCTTTTGCAATATGTTTAAATTCGGGGAAAAAGATTTTAATTGCTTGATCAGATTCTTTTATTCGAAAAACATAAGCACTTCTGCCAGTCCCTATTAACGTAAGAGAATCGTCATAGGACAGAAGCCGATTGTTTTTATTTGATATATTTACTGTACTAGCTAGTTCCTGATAGGCATCCATGTGGTAACCCCCTATTCATCATAATGCAAAGTAAAAAGACGTTAGAACCAAATATCCGGTTTTAACGTCTCAAAATAATTAAAAGACCTCACCAAATATGCGGTAAGGTCTCGCAAACAACTTACGTTGCCAACAAAGCCGAGGATTAACATCCCGTATTGACGACTTTGCTGTATAGCTACTCCCCTTATAGGAAGTTGAATTTGTAGTTTTGTATGGCAAGTATATAAGTTGGTCCATACTCAGTCAATTATTATGCATTAGTTAGGAAGTTCATAAAGAAACTATCAACTAGGCATTGAAATTTCTACCTTGTTTATTCGCAATGTCGGTTGCAGGGTCATTTAAATCAGTTTCATGTTTTGATGATTGTTGTTGATTATTTTGATCTACTTCAAAGGAATTCGACGTCTTTAAATCATTTTCATGTTGTTCAAATTCATGATTATGTGTTTTTTCGTTTTCATGTTTCTCATGATCGTCGATCTTCTCTTTCTGGTTCTCACGTTCTTCTTTCTTCACATGGTCAGGTTCAAATTCGGGAAAATTATCTTTTTTCGTCAATAAAATCTCCTCCTCAAATTGAATGTACTTTTATTAGTATTCCCTAACCATGCTAAATAAAAACGTTGGACGTTCTAATTACTTAGCTACCTTAGAAAAATTGAGATGCATTGTTACGAATCTCACGAAATCGTTTTAATAGCACTGTTAAATATGAAAAGCCACCTTATCTCTATAAATCGAAATAAGGTGGGTCAGGAATACTACATGTACTTTTAAGGTGATCTCTATTTTTTTAGTAATTAGATGCTTCTGGTTTTCCTACTTTTTCTGTGCAAAGATAGGTTCTAAACCTTGTAATTGGTCCGATAAATAATTGGATTAGAGGTCCAATTGAAAACGTGACGATAAATGTCCCAACGCCAATAGGTCCACCAAGAAGTAAAGCAATAATTAAAACCGTAACTTCCATAACCGTTTTTGAAAAAGCTAAGCTTCTTCCCGTTCTGTATTGGATAGCCATCATGAGCGTATCCATTGGGTTGCGTGCAAAATTTGATTGCAAATAGCTTGAAATCCCAAGTGCAATAATGAGAATCGCGCCGATAAACATCAAAACCCGTAGAGTAAAATCTTCTGGTGAAAATGATGCGAATACAACAATTAACCAAAAATCAATCAGAGAGCCAATAATCAGGATCGTGATGACTGATAAAAATTCAGGCATTTTTTTTAAAATTAAACTGTTTAATAGGATAAGAAAAATACCAATCAGCAAAATCCATGTGCCGACCGATAAGCCAGTGTGATCAGACAGCCCAACATACATAGCATCCCAAGCACCAGCTCCTAGGTCTGCTAAAATCATGACACTAATGCCTAAAGCTAAAAAACTTAATCCGATTATATAAAATAAACCGATAATCATTTTATTTTTCATAAGGTAAATCGACTCCGTTCAAAATCTAATTTCATCATCTTAACACGAAATCGACTTGAACTCTTATTTTTTCAATTCATTGAAAAGGGGCAAAAAAGAATTTAATCATCAAAATTCTTTCTAAAACGATGCTTATCTATTATTCAGGTGTTCCTTTTATTTCCGCTATCGCTCTTCCTGCTTCTCTTCCAGAGAACAAGCAACCACCTAAAAAAGTTCCTTCTAACGAACGATAACCGTGTACTCCTCCCCCACCAAATCCAGCCACTTCACCAGCTGCATACAGTCCTGGAATGTATTCACCTGAAGCATTAAGGACTCGTCCGGATAAATCAGTTTGCAACCCACCAAGTGTTTTGCGACTAATGATGTTTAACCTGACTGCAATTAAAGGTCCATTTTCCGAATCAAGAAATTTATGCGGAGATGCTACTCGAATCAGTTTATCTCCTATGTAATTCCGAGCTCCTCTTAGTGCTGTTATTTGAAGATCTTTCGTAAATTTATGAGTTATCTCTCGATCACGAGCAAGAATTTGTCTTTTCAAATCATCATGATTTATTAAGTTGTCGCCCGTAAGTTGATTCATTCCCTCTACGAGCTCTTCAAGTGTGTTAGCCACTACAAAGTCTTCTCCCTTATCCATAAATGCCTTAACCGGGGCAGTGGGACCAGGCAAAATGCGTGAAAGCACTTGTTTTATGCTCTTGCCTGTTAAATCTGGATTCTGTTCAGATCCAGATAACGCAAACTCCTTCTCAATGACTTTTTGTGTCAGAACAAACCAGGAATAATCATATCCCGTGGCTTGAATGGTTTCGAGTGTACCTAGCGTATCAAAGCCGGGAAAATTCGGGGCTTTAAATCTTTGGCCTTTTGCATCAAACCACATTGAGGACGGGCCTGGTAATATACGAATTCCGTGCTTTTCCCACACTGGATTCCAGTTTTGAATTCCTTCTGTGTAATGCCACATTCGATCACGGTTAACAATTCTTCCACCTGCACATTCTGTAATTCCAAGCATTCTTCCATCAACATGCGCTGGAACGCCAGAAATCATTCTTTTTGGTGGTGTACCAAATCGCTCTGGCCAATTTTTTCTAATTAAATCAAAATTCGCTCCAATTCCGCCACTCGTCACTAAAATCGATGGAGCTGTAAATTCAAATTCCCCTGTTACTTCTCGGGAACTTGCTTCACCTCGTTTCGCTTCACTTGCAACTAGAATACTACCTTTCACACCTATCGCTCGCCCATCTTGCATAATTAAATCATCCACTCGATGTCTTGGACGATAATTAACTAAGCCTTTTGCAATCCCTTCTCGAAGTCGGTCTTCAAAAGGCTTAATAATTGCAGGTCCCGTACCCCACACAATATGGAATCTAGGAACTGAATTACCATGCCCTTCAGCCAAGTATCCACCACGTTCAGCCCATCCTATGACAGGGAAAAAACGAATTCCTAAACTATGTAGCCATTCTCTCTTTTCATATGTCGCAAAATCCACGTAGGCTTTTGCCCATTTCCTTCCCCATTCATCCTCATCTTCTCGATCGAATCCAGCTGACCCTAACCAATCTTGCAAAGCGAGTTCATGTGAATCATGTATTCCAAGACGTCGTTGTTCTGGTGTATCTACTAAAAACAACCCTCCAAAAGACCACCAAGCCTGTCCTCCTAATGAAGCTTCAGGTTCTTGATCCAATAACATCACTTTACGTCCAGCTGCTACTAATTCTGCCACCGCCACTAAACCTGCCAAGCCTGCACCAACCACTACAACATCGGCTTTCACTGAATGCACCTCATTCGATTCTATGTATTTTTTTGCTATTGAATGTATTCTAGAAGGAGTAAATAGATTCCTTTTATTTCAATAGGAATGTGATGTATTATAGTATGGTAGATATAATATTTTGAACCTTTCTCATTCTTTAGACTGAAATCAAACAAATTTTCACTTATGTTTGATTGACAAGTGGTAAACTCATATTAGTCTGATTTTAAATTAGGAGTGAATATACTTGAAAATTTATGATGTAACGATAGTCGGAGCAGGTCCTGCAGGATTATTTACTGCGTTTTATGGCGGTATGCGACAAATGTCAGTAAAAATTATTGAAAGCTTACCAAACATCGGTGGGCAATTAACAGCGCTTTATCCAGAAAAGTATATATACGATGTAGCTGGTTTCCCAAAAATCCGAGCGAAAGATTTAGTAGACAATTTGTCTGAACAACTTTCTA
The DNA here is from genome assembly GCA_018816185.1 of Bacillota bacterium. GTDB lineage: Bacteria > Bacillota > Bacilli > Bacillales_A > Planococcaceae > Paenisporosarcina. The sequence goes on along the minus strand of JAHIWI010000008.1, from coordinate 85,871 downwards.
TTTTTGCACCAACTATTGTAACTGGGGAATCTGTTGAAGATTTAGCGAAACTTGAAGATGGAACTTGGCAATTAACAACGAACGAAGGCCAACATCTTTCGAAGACAGTCATTTTCACAAACGGTAACGGTGCATTCGAGCCGAAGCGATTAGAATTAGAAGAAGCTGAAAAATATGAAGGAAAGCAACTTCATTATTTTGTTGACGATATGGGTACTTTCGCAGGAAAAGATGTTGTTCTATTTGGTGGCGGAGATTCTGCAGTAGACTGGGCATTAATGCTTGAGCCAATCGCGAAAAGCGTAACTCTTGTTCATCGCAGAGATTCATTCCGCGCGCATGAACATAGCTTAGAACTACTTCGTCAGTCTTCAGTAGTAGTGAAAACACCATATGTTGTCGATCATTTTGAGCCTAAAGACGATGCATTCACTCATGTAGCTATTCGTAGCTCTGAAGGGGAAGTTGAATTGTTACCTGCTGATCACGTAATCGTCAATTACGGTTTCCGTTCTTCGATTGGGAAAATGAAAGAGTGGGGCATGGAAATGGAGCGCCAGTCAATCGTTGTAAACTCGATGATGGAGACGACACTTCCTGGTGTCTACGCTGTAGGTGACAGTAACACTTATGCTGGTAAAGTAAAATTAATCGCATGTGGATTTGGTGAAGCACCAATCGCAATTAATTCAGCCAAGCATTTCGTTGAACCTGAAACAAAGAAACATGTAAAACATTCAACAGATTTATTTTCACATTAAAAAACACAGGGGAGTCCATAAAAGTCATGAAAGATGACTTACTGGACTCCCCTTTTCTATGTCATACGCGTTTAGATGATTTAGCTTAACCGCTTCTCTTGCTCCTGCGTTTACTTGTCACAAACACAAAAACCATTCGCTGTTAAGCTTTTGTGTTTTAAAAAAACGCTAGATTCCCAAGAATCTAGCGTTTAACATTAACCTAATTTTTTAATTAATTCTTTCACAACTAACGGTGTTGATTGTGGGTTTTGACCTGTTATTAGCTTGCCATCTACTACAGATTGCTCTGACCAATTTGGACCAGTCTCAACTGTAGCACCGAGTTCACGCAATTTACTTTCTAATAAAAACGGCATTAACGCATCAAACGTAGTATCTCGTTCTTCCGCATCTGTAAATGCACTTACTTTTTTCCCCTTAACAAGAGGTTCGCCATTCGATAATGTTGCTCCTACTAATCCTGCAGGACCGTGACATACTGACACGACATAGCGGTCTGCCTCGTAAAACTCACGGAGTAATTGTTGAAGCTTTTTATTTCCAGGGAAATCAAACATTGTCCCATGACCACCTGGTAAAAATAGAACATCATAATCATCCATATTTACATCTTCCACAGAAACTGTATCTGCTAAATACTTCTCAGCATCCAACGTTTCTTTAGGTGTATTTTCATCAATACTACCTGGATCGACCGGTGCTTTTCCGCCTTTAATACTACTTATCGTTACATCGTAGCCTTCTTTAATAAAAGCTAAATAGGCATCCGAGAATTCAGATAACCATGTACCTGTCGGTTTGTCATCACCCATTGTATCTGCACTTGTTAATACCATTAATATTTTCTTTGTCATGTTTATTCCTCCTTAAAATTCCTGATGATCAAATACATTCAGTAAATTTCACACATCATCTATTTACCCTTATCACAACCAAACAAACTTTTATGAGAACATCGCATATTTACATCGTCGGATTATTTTTAAATGGTTTGTTTCGAATGAGATTCCAAACTGCCATTCCATCGCTTGGATTCTCCCCATGCCAAATCGGAAACAGAGAGAAAAAGACAAAGTAAAAAGAAAAATAGACATACTGATATAAGAAAATGCTAGGTTCTATTTCTCTGATTAAAATCAATCCATTCAATAGTAAAATTCCCGCTAAATTAAATAGTGATCCGCCTAAATATACGAGTATTAATTTCCATCTCTTTCGGTGTTTCGTTAATGAAATATATTCGCACCAACCATCATAAAAATACAGTCGACGAATATGAAGTGGTCCAATTTTTGTTAAGATTTTCCCTGACCCTATATGCATATTAACTTTGCCACCAAATAAACGTGCAAAAAACATATGCCCTAATTGATGAAGAATCGTTACTAAAGGCAAAACAAGGAAAAAGGAAAAGAAAAACTTCCATATATCATTAAAACCAAACATGATCTCCCCTTCTTTCTTGGCATTCTAGAATACGTCATTGTACGAGAACCGATTATGAAATACAAACATTCATTACCCTAATCTACTGTTTATTATTCCAATTGATAAATAGTTGTATACAAATGGCTTAAAAGTAGGAGTACATTTTTAATATTTGTGAATAAAGGAGCAAGTTTCTGTCCGAAATCCACCTCTTCATTGAAATCACGTTTGTTTGTTGATACCTTTTTACAAGGCTCATATTCTAAATTTAGAAATTTGTGCGTATTTTCTATCAAAGAGAATGACATCTAGGGAGGACATCATGAAGAAAAGTTTACAAATGGCAAGTGCCTTTATTGGCATCATTGTCGGAGCAGGTTTTGCTTCAGGACAAGAAATACTTCAGTACTTTACCAGCTTTGGAATCATGGGGTTTGTCGCAGCATTTATTTCAACTATTGCCTTTGGCTATCTCGGCATGCATCTGACTAGTCTCGGTAGTAGAATGAGGACCACTTCTCACAAAGAAGTCGTTTACCGTATTAGTGGGAAATTCTTTGGACGGGTTGTCGATGGAATAATCATTTTGACGCTATATGGTGTCGGCGTTGTTATGATTGCAGGAGCAGGATCTATTTTCTCTCAACAGTTTGGTTTATCTGCAGTACTCGGTAGTACCATCATGGCAATCGCTGTTATTTTCACAATCATGTTAAATGTACAAAAAGTAATCGCCATTATTGGTGGAGTGACACCATTCCTTGCGTTAGTCATTGTTGGATTAGCGGTTTATAGTTTTATGACAATGGATACGAGTTTTGCAGAATTACATACAATCGCAATTGATCAACCTACTACTTTGCCTAACTGGTGGATGTCAGCGATTAATTATGTCTCGTTCAACATTGCCGTTGGTGCTTCCATGGCAATTGTCATGGGCGGGACAGAGAAAGATACTAAAATTGCGTCTCAAGGAGGCTTTATTGGCGGACTTGGTCTTGGGGTTTTAATCATGATGAGTCACTTCACCATCTTTTCGAAAATTGATGATGTAGCTGGCGTTGACATGCCTATGCTCAAAATTATGGATGATATTCATCCCTTCCTAGGGATTTTTATGTCCTTTATTTTATTTGGAATGATCTACAATACAGCAGTTGGGATGCTTTTCTCTTTTTCTGCTCGATTTGTTCAAATGGGCACTCGAAAGTTCAAAATGTTTGTAGTCATTGTTGGAATTTCTGCTTACATTGCAAGCTTTGTTGGATTTACACAGTTAGTAAGCTTGTTTTATCCAATTGTCGGCTACCTTGGCTTATTTTTAGTTGGCGCAATCATCCTGGCTTCAATTAAACATAAAAAAGGAACAGCTAATTAACTATTTTAACCACACGGGGTATGTTGATTTTAATTGTGACTTATGCTATATTTATTGATTGAATTAGCATAAATGTAAGGTGGTTAAATAAAATGGAAAACAAAGCATATCAAGTGTTGTTATATTATAAATACGTTTTAATAGATGATCCTGTATTATTTGCTCAAAATCATTTGGCTGCGTGCAAAGAAATTGGTTTACTTGGTCGTATTCTAGTCTCGCATGAAGGCATCAACGGTACGGTTTCAGGAACATTGGAACAAACCCAAGCTTATATGGAAATGATGAAGAGCGACGAGCGATTTGCAGACATGATGTGGAAAATTGATGCAGCAGATGGGCATGCTTTCAAAAAAATGCATGTTCGCGCAAAAAATGAAGTCGTACATCTTGGACTTGGCGAAGATGATATTGACCCGAATGAAATTACAGGGCAATATTTAACTCCGACAGAATTCTATGAAAAAATGCAACAAGACGACACAATTGTCATCGATGCACGCAACGATTACGAATTTGACTTAGGTCATTTCCGTGGTGCCGTTCGCCCGGACATCAAAAACTTCCGTGACTTGCCAGCATGGATGCGCGAAAACAAAGAACAGTTTGAAGGTAAAAAGATATTAACATACTGTACCGGCGGTATTCGCTGTGAAAAATTCTCTGGTTGGTTAGTTAAAGAAGGCTATGAAGATGTAGGTCAACTCCACGGTGGAATTCACAATTATGGAACGGACCCTGAAGTAAAAGGTCAACTTTGGGATGGTCAAATGTACGTGTTCGATCAACGTATTGCAGTTCCAATCAATAAAGTTGAGCACGTAATTGTTGGTAAAGACCATTTCGACGGCACACCATGCGAACGCTATGTAAACTGTGCAAATCCTGAATGTAACGACAAAATTTTGTGTTCAGAGGAAAACGAACATCTATATATGCGCAGCTGTTCAGACGAATGTCGCACACATCCACGTAATCGCTACATCGTAGAACATGGATTGTCAGAAGAAGAAGTTCTTGAAAGATTTGATACGATTAACGAAATGAAAACGAATGTAATCGCATAACTAAAATAGATTCCACGAGAGTTGATTGTCTCGTGGAATTTTTATGTTGGTGAGATCTTCATTTGACGAATACTAAATAGTTTTGTGAATTTTGCATGTTGCTTAACGATTGAATTCGCAGTTAATTTGGCGTTCGGAAGTGGTTTTTTGGCGATTGAAGACGATAATATGGCGTTATGCGATGATATTTTGGCGTTAACGGTCAATAATATGGCGTTATATGATAATAATTTGGCGTTAACGGCTGCTCCCCCCCATTATAAAGCCCCTTCCCTCATGCCAATAAAAAAACGATCCGTATGTAAATACGAATCGCTCTCATTTATTTAACAATCATTACGGGACATTCTGCTCGTTTTACAACTTTATGACTAACGCTTCCTAAAACCATTTCTTGGAGTGAGTTCAAGCCTCGACTACCAATAACGAGTAGCTCATAGTTTTGTTTATTCGCAAACTCAACAATCGATGGTCCTGGTACACCATGAAGGATTTCAACTCGATAATTGATGTTGGCTGCTCGAAGTAATTCTTCTACAGGCATTAGTTTTCTTCTTCGTTTCATATCGAGTTCAACAGAACTCCCACTATGCAGAACATCACTTTTTGCTTGTGAATAGTCAGCTACTAACACGACCGTAACAATTGATGTTTCATTCATAGAAGCAATTTTTATTACTTCTGAAGTTGCACGGATCGAATGGTCAGATCCATCTGCTGCCAATAAGATTTTTTTGTACATCCTAAACACCCCTTATATGAATTAATGAGCTGACATTTTAGCGTTATCATTATTGTAAATCGCCAGTTTGTCCACAAGTTGCTGACTCGTTGCATTTAATCCTACGATTTTCACTTCGTTTTTATTCTCATAATATTTTAAAACTACCTTGTCAATTGCACCAACCCCTGAATCATCCCATACATGAGTGGTTGAGAAGTCGATGATGATTTTCTCATCTCTCACAGAGAAATCAAATGCTTCTAAGAAGCTTTCAACAGAAGCGAAGAATAATTGCCCCTCCACTTTGAAGTGGGAAGCTTCATTCATAACCGTTTTCGTCACAGTTACTTGAGAAATCTTTGCAACGAAGAAAATCGCACTTAAGATGACACCAGCAATTACACCTTTCGACAAGTCATGTGTAAATACAACGATTAATACCGTAGTGACCATAACGATGGAATCCGTCAACGGTGCTTTCTTTAGATACGTAAATGATGACCAGTCAAATGTGCCGATGGATACCATAATCATGATACCGACTAAAACGGGCATCGGAATTTGAACGACTAATTCACCAAGTACGATGATGAGAAACATCAGGAATAATCCTGCAGTTAATGTCGATAGACGACCACGACCACCTGATTTTACGTTAATAACAGATTGACCGATCATGGCACAGCCGGCCATACCACCAAAGCATCCGTTAATGAAGTTGGCAATACCTTGTCCTCTAGATTCTTTATTCTTATTACTTTCTGTACCTGTCATATCATCTACAATGGTTGCCGTTAATAATGTTTCTAGCAATCCAACAATGGCTAATGCAATGGAGTACGGAAAAATAATCATGAGCGTTTCGAAAGAGAAAGGCACATTTGGAATGAAGAATGACGGAAGGGATTGCGTAATCGTTCCTAAATCTCCAACTGTTCTCATCTCAATATCAGCAAATAATGCTAGTGCAGTAAGTGCAACAATTGCGATTAACGGAGCTGGGATAGACTTCAAAAATCTCGGAAGGATATACACGATTAATAACGTGACCCCAACAAACACATAAGTAATAGTTGAAATGCCTAAAAAATGTGGCACTTGTGCCATAAAAATTAAGATAGCAAGCGCATTTACGAAGCCAATCATCACAGCGCGAGGAATAAATTTCATCACTTTCGCTACTTTAAATACACCGAAAATGATTTGAATAATACCAGTTAAAATGGTTGCAGCAAGTAAGTATTCAATTCCGTAATCCTTGACTAACGGTACCATCAACAAAGCCATTGCACCTGTCGCAGCTGAAATCATACCTGGACGTCCACCAACAAACGCGATAATGACTGCAATACTAAATGATGCATACAATCCGACCATTGGATTTACGCCAGCAATAATTGAAAATGCTATAGCCTCAGGAATTAGCGCTAATGCTACAACAATTCCTGCCAAAATATCTGCTCGTACATTTGAAAACCAATTTAATCTTATCTTTTCTAACACGTTTTTATCACCTCAATAAAATAATTTTTGACTATTAGCTCTCATAATAGTCGCGATCTAAATCCACGAGATGTAGTGTATCACGTATTTTCCCAAAAAGGAACCATTTTAGAACAAAATTCTAATGACTTATGTTAAACTAATCATGACCTTGTTATTAAAGGAGCGAACTAATGAAAATTGGATATGTAAGACCTACCCATGACGAACCAGATGTGTCTCTACAAATTCAGCATCTGTCTACAATAGAAGACATTCAAATTATCGAAGAAGAGCATGATTCTGCGAAGCAAAGATTTGCTTTAAATCGAATGATTCAAAACCTTCAACCCGAAGATGTTATATATGTGACCAAGCTTTATCATTTAGCGGATTCCAGTCGGCACTTGAATGAGTTATTAGATGAAATACATCAAAAGAAAGCTTCCATAATTTCATTAAATGAAAATATTGATTCGAAATTTGTGGACGGTTATTCATTTCAAGAAATTTTAAGACATCTGATTCAATTTCAAAGTGATGTTATTAGCGAGAAGACAAAAAGCGGTCTAAATGCGGCTCAGAAAAAAGGAAATAATGCTGGCAGACCTAAAAAACCGGATGCGAATGTACAAAAAGCGATTTTCATGTATGAAAGTAAAAAATACACATTGGCAGAGATTAAAGAGGCTACCGGAATTAGTAAATCAACCTTATACCGCAATTTAGAAAACTAAATAACAACAAAAAAATCGCAATTTCCTTTTTGGAAATTGCGATCTTTCTATTTATTCTCCAAGCCAAGCCAGGCCAACTGTTCCTCGGCCTGTATGTGATCCAGGGACTGGGCTTAATTCAGTAATAGAAATTGAGATGTCTTTAAATTGTTTTTCAAGTTCTGTTTGCCAAGATGTTGCTTCTTTCAAATTATCTGCATGGATGACTGTTACTTCTTTCACATGACTCTTTTCTTCTTCTAAGTAGTCTACCATCTTGCCGATCGCCCGTTTATGACTGCGAACTTTATCTGACAAAACAGCTCGTCCTTCATCAAATTTCATAACTACTTTCATGTTCAATAACGTCGCAAATACAGCTTGGGTCCCAGTCACTCGTCCACCTTTGTGAAGTTGTTCTAAACTACCAGGTGTTAAAAACAAACGTGCTTTTGCAGGATATGTTTTAATTTCAGCAACAATGTCTTCGTATGATTTTCCTTGTTGCTCTAGCTCCACTGCGCGTTCAACCATTTTTCCAAGCGGGAATGAACCAATTTGCGAATCAAGGACAAACGTATCCACACCTGTTTCAGCAGCTGCCGATAATGCGCCTGAATACGCACCCGTTAATGCTCCTGTCACGTGAATAGCAATGACACGTTCATACTTCCCTTTTAATTCCTGGAATAACTCGATCATTTCTCCGGGTGAAGGTTGTGAAGTCTTTGGCAATGTTTTTGATTCTGCCAGTTTTTTATAAAACTCTTTTGATCCAATTTCAATATTTTCTTTATAAGAAGTTTCTCCGAAAATGACGTATAACGGAACTACATGTATATTGTGTTTTTTTATAAAATCAGCAGAAAGTGTAGCGGTGGAATCTGTAACCCATCCAATTTTTGAAGAATTCATTTATAAAACCCCTTTATTTATATGAAAAATTTCAGCATAAACGCTTCCATTTTAAATTATGGGGAAAGGTCAGACTTTTGAATAGAAGCATGTATCATGCCAGATATATGATAAGTGTCATCCCATCAAAATTTAACAATTTTCAAGAAAAACGTTTATTGAAGCTGTTTTGGGGAATAAAACCAGTACATCCAAATGAACAGGAGGCGTTACTCAATGAGAAGAAATACATTAACAATGGCAGCTCTAGGACTTGGTGCAGCGTTCCTCATGCGCAACAAGGAATCTCGAGACAAATTAAAAGGGCAAGTTGACCAATTCTCTAAAAGTGGGAATGGTAAAGGAATATTAGATTCAGTACTTGGATCATTAGACAAGAAAACCACGACTCGATAAAAGTCGTGGTTTTTTGTTGTTTATGATGATATTCTTTCAAGTTTAAGAGAAATGAATGTCAAAACCACAGCACTTAACACCATGACTCCCCCAATCCAAGGAGTATGAATCAATCCAATTGACTGAATAACAATCCCCCCTATAATTGAACCAATAGCAATACCAACGTTAAAAGCAGCGATATTTAGCGCAGACGCAACGTCTACAGCCGCTGGTACATATTTTTCTGCAAGTTGAACAATGTTTAATTGAAGACCCGGCACATTCATAAATGCGAACAAGCCCATAAATATAATGGAAATTAACCCAATCACTTTAAAAGGAATTAAAAAAGTCATGCCAATTAAAATTACCGCATTGATCATAAACATCCAAAGTAATGCACGAGCAGGATGATGATTAGCCAAACGGCCTCCTATTTCATTCCCTATTGCGACGGCAACCCCATAAACAAGAAGAACGATACTTACTAACTTAACATCAATTTTAACGATATCTTCTAAAATCGGAGTTAAGTAAGTAAAGGCAACAAACGTACCACCGTACCCTAGAGCGGTAATCGAAAATCCTAACAAAAGTCGTGTATTCGTTATCAATTTAAACATATCTTTAAACTTCGCTGGTGGTGATTGTTGTAGATTCTTAGGAATCAACAATGCAATTGCCACGATCGCAATAATTCCTAGTACAGCCACTCCCCAAAACGTTGCACGCCAACCAAATGCTTGTCCTATTAACGTGCCTAATGGGACACCTGTAACCGTAGCTACAGTTAATCCCGTAAACATAAGGGCTATAGCACTTGCCTTTTTTTGTGGAGGAACTAACTGCACAGCAATGGTAGCGCCAATTGCGAAAAAGACACCATGGGAAAATGCAGTTATGAAGCGAGCTACCATTAATAACTCAAAGGAATTTGACAAGGCGGCTACCATGTTTCCAACAATAAAAACGAACATCAACATTATTAATAAAGATTTTCTGCTAATTCGATTTGTAAGAGCCGTCAAAATTGGTGCCCCGACTGCTACTCCTATTGCATAACCTGAAATCAGAAATCCAGCTACCGTTATCCCAATATCAAAATCATTTGCAATTGTTGCTAACAAACCTACTGGAACAAATTCAGTTGTCCCTATACCAAAAGCACTGATTGCGAGAGCCCACAATGCCAATTTTCCACTTCTTTGTGTTTCTTGAACTGTATGAGAGTGACTCATTTTTATTCCTCCTTTGAAATTACACCTTTTTGAAATAAATGCTTCCTGCTTAAGCAATCCTAATTATGCTCGCTTTAATCCTTAATGAATAGTACGCACTTTAAAGTAATGTAGGCACTTTTTAGTACCTATAGAATCTTTCGGCGAGTATGTATAAAGTGAAATATGCTAAGATTTGATAAAGATAAAATCCGATAATTAAGGGTTCCAAGGAGGTTTATAGATGGCTTACAATATTCCAGTCGAAGCTACCCTAGATGTAATTGGGGGAAAGTGGAAAGTCGTTATAATGTGTCACTTGATTGACGGGGAAAAACGCACGAGTGAATTAAAAAAACTCATGCCTAATATCACTCAAAAAATGTTGACACAACAACTTAGAGAATTAGAAGACGACGGTGTAGTGAACAGAACCATATTTGACCAAGTTCCGCCAAAAGTTATTTATTCTCTAACTAAATATGGATGGTCACTTCGACCGATTCTAGATGCCATGTGCTCATGGGGAGAAAATCATATTGAAATAGTTGACGACCCGAATAATCCTCAATAATAAAAGCCATCATCTTCTCCCAATTAGGGACAGGATGATGGCTTTTCAATTTCAGTGTAATTTCACAAGATAGGTTTTATTCACTGATCGCTTTCGATACATCATATAGCGATAAGTCTATCTCAACTTCTTTTCCTAACGCCAAATTTGCTAGTTGAGCACCTAAGTATGGACCCACCGTTAGACCTGAAGCACCTAGACCATTGGCGAATAAAAGACCGGAAAATCCAGGAATTTCTCCAATGACCGGTAAAAAGTCTGGTGTAAAAGGACGGAAGCCTACTCGCGTCTCAACGAATGTACTGTCTAGTAGACCTGGCGCAACTGCTAAAGCCTTATTCAGTACTTCTTGCAATCCACCTGCTGTGACACGTTGGTCAAAATGATGGTCATCTTCATGTGTCGCGCCAACTACAATTTTGCCGTCATCAAAAGATAAAATATATTGATCATTTGGAGGCATGATCACCGGCCAATTGCCTGTATTCTCATCCTCGATTTGGAGATGAACAATCTGTGCTTTTTGCGCTGACACATGGATGTTTATTCCCATTGGGGATAACAATTCTTCCGCCCATGCCCCAGCCGTAACGATGATTGAATCTGCTTCATAAAATTCATCACCCACAAAGACACCTTTTAAAACTGTTTGGTCATGTGATATGCTCGCTGAGCCCTCAACAAATTTCGCTCCGTATTTCTTGGCCGCGTTCTCTAATGATTGACGTAAAGCTCGTCCATTTACTCGAGCTCCACCTGAAATCATAACGGAACTAAATTCTTCTGATAATAAAGGAAATGAAGCGATCGTTTCTTCACTTGTTAACATATGAATATCGCCTATTTCAGGCGCCTCTTCACGGCGAGTTGTTGCTCTTTCCTGCATTTTCAAAAGTTTGCCTTCATCGGTATGAAGACTTAATGCCCCAACTTGTTTATACCCAGTATCGTGTTCCCCATCACTTTCTAATTGCTCTATTAACTCTTCATAATAAGCTGCACCATTTTTTGCTAGCGTATACCAGGCTTTATTGCGCCTCTGAGAAATCCAAGGGCAGATAATTCCCGCTGCAGCATCAGTTGCTTGACCAGGATCTTTACGGTCAACGACAATCAAGTTCGCCCCCGCTTTCGCCAAGTGGTAGGCTGTAGATGAACCAAGAATTCCAGCTCCAATAATAATTGATGTTTTCATAAAAGCACCTTTTTCAAAATAGATTTCATTCTTTCATTCTACACATGGATGCAATACTCTCAAAATATCTTCATTGGAGGAATAGAACATGAACCGTACTTGGATGATATATGGTGCCAATGGCTATACTGGAAATCTAATAGCAGAACTGGCCGCCAAAAGAGGTCTAACCCCTATTTTAGCTGGAAGAAATAAAGAAAAAATTCAAGCGTTAGCTAAAAAATTACAACTGGAAAGTCGCGTGTTTCCTTTAGAACAACTTGATCAATTAACCGCTGGATTATCTGGTGTCGATCTAGTTCTTCATTGTGCTGGTCCATTTTCAAAAACAAGTTCACTTATGATTGAGGGGTGCCTAAAAGTAGGTACGCATTATCTTGATATTACAGGAGAAATAAATGTTTTTGAGCACGTCCATTCAAACGAAGTAGCCGAACGTGCCATAAGAGCAAATATCGTTCTATGTTCGGGTGTCGGTTTCGATGTCATTCCAACGGACTGTGTGGCACTTAAATTGAAACAGTTACTCCCATCTGCTACTCATTTATCATTAGGTTTTGATTCTGACTCTGGAATTTCTCGTGGAACTTTCAAAACAATGATACAAGGACTCGCCTCAGGAAGTGCACAACGTCAAGATGGAGTCATCACAGAATTCCCTCTTGGAACCAAGAGTCGTATCATCGATTTTGGAAGAGGATCAAAGACAGCGGTCGCCATTCCTTGGGGTGATGTCTCAACGGCTTTCTATTCAACAGGAATTCCAAATATCAACACTTGGATTCCAATGTCTCCCACTAAAATGCATGCTACGCGAGTATTAAACAAATTCAAGCCGGTTATAGCTTCTTCCATTATTCAACGATTTTTGCAAAAATGGGTCGATACAAAAGTGAGCGGTCCAAGTCTATCTTCTCGACAGAATTCTCCTGCTTTCATTTGGGGCGAAGCACATAATCCAAAAGGCGAAAAAATAACCGTGCGAATAAAAACTGCAAATGTGTACACCTTAACTATTTACGGTGCGTTAGAGGTTGTCACGCGCTTACTAAATCAATCAGTTCCCAGTGGTAGTTACACACCGTCCTCCCTATTTGGTCCCGAATTAATTGAATCTCTGCCTGAATCAGAGGCATTCCAAATTAGCTAATTCACCTTCATATTTTCAGTAATTTCTGATATTGTTCCGTTATAAAACCTATTGCGGTGCCCATTTCAAAATAAATTCACGATACTGAAACAATTAACGTATATTATCAATTTTTGTAATAGGAATGTTCGTTAAAAAGATTTATAATAAGACCTAATCATGATTCACATGATCCTATACCGAATCTTATTAATTGTAAGTAAGATGACATAGAATGATTTATTTTCAGGAGGAAAAAACATGTTAAAAGATGTATTCATGGCGTTATCAAAAAACCAATTGCTAACGACTGCTGCAAAAAAATACGGTCTTAAATTAGGTGCACAAACGGTAGTTGCAGGAACGAATGTTGAACAGACGATTAAAAGCATTCGCGAATTAAATGCACTAGGAATTAGTGCAACAGTCGATAATTTAGGTGAATTCGTCTTCGAAAGAGAAGAAGCGATTAAAGCAAAAAATAGCATCTTAGAAGTAATCGAAGCAATTCATGAAAATGAAGTTGATGCACATATATCACTTAAACCTACACAATTAGGATTAGATATCGATTATGATTTCTGTTACGAAAACTTGAAAGAAATCGTTGCCGCTGCAAGTAAATACGACATGCATATTAATTTAGACATGGAAGACTACGGTCACCTTCAGCCTTCTTTTGACTTAATGGATGCTTTATTAAAAGAATACAGCAATGTCGGAACAGTTATTCAAGCTTATTTCTTCCGTGCTCAAGATGACATTGAGAACTACAAACATTTACGTTTACGTATTGTAAAAGGTGCTTATAAAGAGCCTGCTGAATACGCATACCAAACAACTCAAGATATTGATGCCAATTTCATTAAATTAATTGAGTACCATTTGTTGAATGGTAAGTTCACGTCAATTGCAACACATGACCATAACGTGATTAATCATGTGAAGAAATTTGTTGAAGAAAACCAAATCTCTAAAGATAAATATGAATTCCAGATGCTATACGGCTTCCGCAAAGATATGCAAGTATCCTTAGCTAAAGAAGGTTATAACTTCTGTACGTATGTACCTTTTGGAGATGACTGGTATGGCTACTTCATGAGAAGATTAGCTGAGCGTCCACAAAATCTTAACTTGGTATTCAAACAATTATTTAACAAACGTACAAATACAACAATCGGCGTATTTGCTGGTGCATTAGCATTAAGTCGTTTAGCTTCTAAAAAGAAAAAATAATGATTCAAAGAGGCCGCTAGTCAGTTTAATACTGACTAGTGGCCTTTTTGGTCGCTCAGTTAGAATTTCGGGGTTCTTGGTTAGAATTATGGTGGTCTCAGTTAGAATTTTGGCAACCTCAGTTAGAGAAATCGCCTTCTCAGTTGTAATTGTTCAATAGAATATCCCAACAGTAAAGGCTGCGTAAGCGAAGCGTGCAGCACCAATTCATGGTTTTAGATCATAATTGCCCCGCCCGCTAAAAGCTTGGCGGGTTTTTCTGTTTGGTGAATAGTCTCTCAGTTAGAATTTCGGGGTTCTTGGTTAGAATTATGGCGGTCTCAGTTAGAATTTTGGCAACCTCAGTTAGAGAAATCGTCTTCTCAGTTGTAATTGCATATCTCCTCGATTTTAAAAAATTCAGAGGATGCATGTCTCGACTCGCGGGGTATACTAGAAAGAATCTAATTATAGATGTTCAGATGATGAACAATAGAAGGGGCGATTATTCATGGGAATCCATAGATTTTTCACAAGTATGAATGACTTAGAACGTATTATTCGTTGTCCGGGTAAGTTTAAATTCGAAGAACATAATGTAGCAGCTCATAGTTGGAAAGTATCACAATATGCTATGTTTTTCGCAACGATCGAAGAGAGAAATGGTGAAGTGATTGATTGGAAAGCACTTTATGAGAAAACCATTAATCATGACTTTGCAGAAGTGTTTATTGGCGATATTAAAACTCCGGTGAAACATGCTTCTCCTGAACTGAAGCAAATGATTGCTCACGTAGAAGAAAAAATGATGGAAAAATTTATTGTTGAAGAAATTCCTGAAGAATTTCAAGCGGTTTTCTTTGATCGAATGAAGGAAGGAAAAGACGCCACAATCGAAGGACGGATTTTAGAATTTGCCGATAAGCTCGATCAGTTCTATGAATCCTTTGCAGAATTAAAGCGAGGGAATACAGACGCTGAATTCGTCTTAATGTATCAAGAAGCTTTAACAAAATTATTAAATTTACCATTACCTGCAAGTGTTGATTACTTCCGAAACGTGATGTTAGAAGATGTTAAAAAAGAAGAAACGGCTCTAGATGTAAAAGCATTTACACTTAAAGTGTTAAATAGCTAAAAAGCAATGTGTTTTCGCCGATTGTTACAAGTCGATTTTCATAGCCTTCGTTTGATACGATCGTCTTACAATTAAAGTGATAAGGACGTGAAAATGAACATGGCAAAACATTTGAAAATCTATGGTTTAACACTTGTCGTTTTTTTCTTGGTCGACATTGTTTGGCTAGCATTTATTTCTACTAAATTATATGAAGATCAAATTGGCTTTTTATTAAAAGATGACGTTAATTGGTTAGCTGCTGCACTTTTTTACTTATTATATATTGCAGGATTAGTGTTCTTTGTCATTCGACCTTCAATCGAAAAAAAGAGTGTTCGATATGCTTTATTGGCGGGCGGATTTTTTGGGCTTGTGACTTATGCAACATATGATCTAACTAATCTCGCAACGTTAAGTGACTGGCCAATCTTCATAACTGTAGTGGATTTACTTTGGGGGACTTTTTTAAATGCTGCTACAGCTGCAATAACTGTGTATTTAGTATTGAAAAGACAAAAGTAGACAATGAAAACACCAGTAGATTAGATCTACTGGTGTTTTTTTAAGCAATTTCTAATTTTTGAAGTCGGCGATCTAAGATAATATTCCCAAACGGGATAAACGCGACAATAACAGCAATTACGCTATATATAAATGGCCATTTAACCACAAATGTCATGTAAGCAATGAATAAACAGTAAATGACAAATAAAAATCCGTGTATCGCGCCAACTACACTAACTGCTTCTGGAAAATCAAAAAAATATTTCAGTGGCATCGCTAAAAATACTAATATTAATAGAGAACCTCCCTCTATTAATCCCATCGTACGAAACTTTTCTAGTGGTCGTTTCATCGTTATAACCTCCCGCTTCTACAACGTTCATTATAAATAGTCCACGAGAAGGTGTACAGAATTGCACCGACAATTAATCAAAATTCGTCCTCAAGTCATTCAATGTTCTGCCACAATTACTTATTTTGATTCTTTATTTACTACTGGTATCCAAATCTCTGAATAGTAATCAGCCTTGGTGGCATTATCATTTGAATAGACTTCTAATTCTGCTGATCCACTTGGACGTTATGAACTAGACGGGAACCATTCACTATAAATTTTTTCCCACATCGTTTGGATCGCTTCCGGCATCGGACCAACCACTTCAAATATTGCGTAAGTTGCTGAAGGAATTTCATACGCTTCATATCTTTCTGGAAATTCATTACCTTCCATTGCTGCGGCAATCCAATATTCCATTGTGCTAGTTGACGTGTCCATCATGCGACATACACCTAACATCCCTTTAACAGCCCCATTATTCAAATGAGTCAATTCATCATTGATACCATTTTGATGAGCTTCTTGCCACATTTTCGGAATCTCTCTCGTGTTTTCTCCATTTTCACAAGAGAAAGTCCTCTTAACACCTAAAATTTGAAAAGCTTCTTTTTCTTCAATTCTTACCTTCATTGGATATGCTCCTTTTAACTGAACTGAGATGACTAAACGATTATACGAGATCAATCCTTTTTGCGAAGAACGAGCATCACTCGGTGACATGCCGTGCTGTCGCTTAAATGCTTTGGCGAAAGCTTCTGGTGTTTCATAACCATATTTCAATGCTACATCGATTACTTTAACGGTCTTTAATGCTAGCTCCTGCGCAGCAAGAGTCAATCTCCGTCGCCGCACATATTCCATCACACTAATATCTGTAAGAACCAAAAAAATTCGTTGGAAATGAAAGACTGAAACATTTGCTGCCGTTGCTGCATCTTCCACATTGATTTCCGAATCTAAATGATCTTCCAAATAATCGATTGATTTCTGTAGCGACTCTATCCAATTCATGTAATCACCTCGTATATCCACTTTAACTTTTTTTCGAAACAAACACCTGTCAATTACTGCTTTCATATGACAGGTGAAAAAGATTATGGATGCAAGCATTTTTGGCAAGTAGTATACTTTTGGAAACGATTTTCTTTTAGTATGAACAATTAATTTTGGAGGACTTTAAATGATTATTCACGGACACATAGTAAAAGGCAATGATGTTGACAGTGAAACACGTTGCCATCATTACCATTCTGAAATAGACCGAATAGCTATCAAGTTTTATTGTTGCAATACGTACTATTCTTGCTTCTCTTGTCACGATGAATTTGGTTGCGAGTCACCACAAGTTTGGCCTATTAGTCAATTCGATCAAAAAGCCATTTTATGTGGGTCTTGTGGCCATGAACTGACGATTGAAGACTATCTTTCTTGCAACTCTACTTGTCCTTCTTGCAAAAGTTCATTTAACCCAGGGTGTAGTCTTCATAAACACCTGTATTTTGAAGTGTAATCAAAGATTCTCAAGTTGTTGGATATAAATCTTGTAAAAATGAAATAGACTGGGAAATTAATTCCTTTAAAACATCAACATCGATATCATCTACTTTATTGACATAAACACATGCCTTACCAGATGTGTGCTTTCCGAATTTCTGAAGTAACTCTTCACGTTTTGTATCGCCTGTCGCAAAATACAAACTGATTTTAGCTTTCCTTGGCGAGAACCCAACCAGTGGTGCATCACCTTCATGACCTGTTGGATATTTATAGTGGTAACTCCCAAACCCAATAATGGAGGGACCCCACATTTTAGCTTCATGACCTGTTGTTTCTGTGAAAATATCTAATAATTTATAGGCATCTTCACGTTTTTTAGGACTTTCAACCGCTTCAATAAACTCAATGACACTGTGATTTGTTTCCTTTGTTTTTTGTTCATACATAGATAACACAGCTCCTTTTGGTGAGTTTTTCGTTCACATCAATAAAAGTTATAGTAATTGTTTCGCTAAATAATATTGATTCATCGAATCCGTTGGATGATTTTCAATCACTCCAACTATTTTATAACCACACGCGACATAAAAGTCCGGCGCCTGAAAGCTAAAAGTATCTAATTGAATAATACGGCATTTATTTTTTTTTGCTATTTCCTCTATATTCTTTATTAACTCTTTTCCATAACCTTTTCCTCGAAGAGATTCATCTACCCATAGAAAATCGATATGTAAGCAATACCAGTTAATATTTCCAGTAATACCTCCAACAATATCCCCTTCATCATTTCTTAGGATTGAACTAACCTTTTCCACAGCATGTTTTACTTCCTCAGGTATTTTTGTGAGGTTATACTCAATGAGTTTTTTTCGAATATAGACACTATCTACTTCATTCCACTTATTTGTTGTTTTCATGTGTTCCTCCTATTTACTTTACAAGACCCATTTCATTAAGCGGCCAAAAGACAACATTTGTGTCTCCAATAATCTCTTCAATGGAAACCAGTCCAATTTCACGGCTATCCAAACTATTTCGTCGATTATCCCCCATTACAAAAACATACCCTTCCGGAATGATTGATTTTTGAGTATATTCTTCCAATGTAAAGTCTTCCGTTAAAGTTCCTGAAGGCAATTGAGCCTTATATGAATCTAGATAAGGTTCTTCTTGTATTTCACCGTTTATATAGAGCTGGTCATTCTTATACGCAACGTGATCACCAGGCAATCCAATCACACGTTTTACATAATCTTTTTCTTGTGAGGCATGGAATACGACGATATCAAATCGTTGAAGTTCTCCAATTTGGTAGCCAATTTTATTTACAACCATTCGCTCCCCATGTTCTAAAGTCGGCATCATGGATTCCCCATCTACTACGATCGGTGTAAATAAAAAATAGCGGATAATAAATGCGAGTCCAAAAGCTATTATTAATGCCTTCGACCATTCCCAAATCTCATTTTTCGGTTTCTTCGTTTGTTCCATTAATAAAAGACCCCTTCTCTATGCCCTAGTTTTAATCCCTATATTAATAAGAATACCAAATCCTCTCTATTCCGTATCTAAAGATTCAGATATTTACAACTTTATTTTCCAAACTTGTCCACTTTTCACAACTTCCTTTCTATGTATGTTATGAAAGGAGGTGGTAAACATGGCAAACATCGAATTTAAACAAGGAATTGTTCGATTGACGTTTGAAGCAGGTATGACTCAAGATGGGAAGGTTATCAGAAAATCGAAATCATATCGCAACGTAAATGAAGCGTCTACAGCAGATCAGTTATTAGATGTCACAACGATTTTAGCTGGATTCTCATCACGTCCATTATTAGCTGCAGAAAAGATTGAAACAGGAAACATCCAAAACTAATTTGAAAGGGGAAATGACCAATGGCAAAAGTTTTAGAAATGCTGTTTAATACAGCTCAAGGTAAAAAGTTTACGATTTCGGTAGACGAGCCGCGTGCAGACCTTACTGGAGCAGAAGTAGTAAGTGGTATGCAAGGCGTGTTAGCTAGCAATGTCTTTTACGCAGACGGTGCTAACTTAGTCTCTGCAGATCAGGCACGTATTGTTGAACGTAACGTAACTGAATTGTAATCAAAACATAGCTTGTACCCAAAAGTGGTGCAAGCTATGTCTATTCAAATACTGATATCCAAAAATCCACACTTTCATATCAGTGTACTGGCTGCCACAATTTCCTTTGTGTGCAGCCTTTTTCACACATTATCTTTTAAAAAGGAGGAAAACAAATGAACGAATGGCTAACTGTAATCCAAGAAGTTGGGTTTCCGATTTTCGTGTCTTTCTATTTGATGCACCGTGTCGAAACGAAACTTCAATTAATTCATGAAGCTTTAATTTCATTAAAAACCATGTGAAAGCAATGTACTTAAAAAATTGAATTATTATGTATATGGTCGGCTATTTCCTTCGCTTTCCGCGGACGAAACGCAAGCCTCCTCTCCTGTTAAAAACCTATGCTCCTGCGGTTACTCGTCGCAAACGAATTGTGCACAATTCGTTGCCTGTGGGGTCTAGCGTGTTTCGTTTTTCCGCAGGAGTCTTCAGAAACAGCCGACCATTTTCCTGACATAATAGCAAGCAGAGGTATGTGTATATCTTTTAAAGAAATCACTAATTTAAGAAGGACAATGTGAAGAACGCATCCACTACATTGGAATTCACATTCTTAATCATCTACAAAATGAAAGGACCTTCCTGATAATTGGAAGGTCCTTTCATTATTATTGTAAGGCGAGTACACCATCTGTCATTTTGAATACCTTATCACAATAATCGATGAGGCGAGTATCGTGAGTGACGACAATTGTTGTGGTGTTTTTATTCTTCGTTTCTGTTTGCAAAAGCTCCATTACTTCATATGCTCGATCTGAGTCAAGAGATGCTGTTGGCTCATCTGCTAAGAGAATAGATGGGTTACTGTATAAGGATTTGGCGATTGCCACACGTTGTCGCTCACCACCCGATAAATCTGATGGATATTTTTGCTTCAAGTCATAAATCCCTAAATCATTATACAATTGCTCTAACTCTTCCTTCGTCATATTGCCTTTTTTCACCTTATCGAGCAACCGCATTTGGTTGTCAACCGTGAGGAACGGAACAAGATTGGAAGACTGCAGAATAAAACCAATTTCCTGTAATCGTATATTTGACCTCTTCTTTTCAGCCAGCTTGGTAATGTTTTGATTGTTAATAATTACTTCTCCACTAGTAGGAGTTTGAAGACCTCCAGCAACGGTTAAAAATGTACTTTTCCCTGAACCAGAAGGACCGATGACGGCAATCAATTCACCTTTTTCAGCTTTAAACTCTGTTTCTTTCATAGCCTCTACTTTTTTATGACCTTCACCGAAGGATTTCGTAACTTGATTTAATTCCAATACAGCCATGGTTTAGCCCCCTATCGCTTTCAGTGGATCAATTTTCACAATGGTCCAGACAGAAAATACTGCGCCAACTATGGCAACTGCTATTAATACTAGTCCGTAGATCATCATGGTTACAAGGTCAAAGGCTACTGGAACTGCCGCGGGTAGAAATGCTCCAGTTAACAATGTTAATCCAAATCCTACCACTACCCCAATTGCTGCTAATATAAATGTTTGGGCAACAACAGAATTCGCAAGGTATCGGTTTGAAATCCCTTGTGCTTTCATTACACCAAACATACTAATTTTTTGTACTGTTAAAACATAAAGGAATATAGCCACAATCACAGATGAAATAACAAATAAGAAATAAATCATAAATGTGAGTGTTAAACTTTGTTCCGTATAACCAGGTAGATTTTCGATAAATGTTTCGGTTTCAATTAATTCAAAGTTATCATCAATTGTTACTTTCGACAAATCGTCCGTTCGAATAACCGCTGCATTAATTTGGTTCTCATTTTCGCCAGCTGCCTCACCGAATTTCACTCGTTGGAAAGTCGATAAATCGCCATACAACACTGGTGCTGCATTAAATCTTGCTGACTCAGTAAATCCGACAATTTTCAACACTTCATCCGTAGATGATAATTCTAATTCATCGCCAAGTTTAAATCCTTCTTCTAGTAATGTATCACTGGCAATGACTTCATTTTCATTTGAGAAGCTTTCCCCTTCAGTTACTTCAGGCATAATAAAGCTGTCTTCTTCAATCCCAAAAATGGCGACGTTTGCTTTATTTTCTGCACTTGTGGCAACTGCGTTTAATTGACCAATAACAGCAATTTCATTCGCATCAATCGCGTCTGCATCTTCAATTGTCATCGAAGATTGAGGCATACTCTTATCCGATTCCTCTGTTAAAACGATCCCCGTAGCATCCCACTTATCTACCGCTTCTCGATTCAAGCTCTCTAGTCCGTTTGCCAGACCAGATAAGAAAAACACTAAATAAGAAACAAGCATTAAAACACCCGTGATTAACACAAATCGGAGTTTGTTTTTCTTAATTTCATTCCACGCCAAAAACATCGCTTCACATCCTACTAAATGAATTTATGTATCTTTCATTTAGTATGCTCAAGCGGGCAAATGAATTCAACTTATAGAACTAGTTAATATGCTAAAACTTGAAATACCTAACAATTCGTCGAGACTATTCGATTTCCCCTGTCCAAGACGACATGCCTGTAGAAACATTTAAGATTGAGTATTCTTCACCAGTTAAGATTTCACTAGCTTCTTTAGATCGATTTCCACTTTGGCAAATTACCACATACTTTTCACTTGAATCCAAACCTTCGAAGTTACCAGCTTTCAGTTCAGAAAGTGGCTTATTTTCGGCACCAACGATATGTCCCATGTCATATTCAGACGGCTCTCTAACATCCAGCACTTGGTACCCTTCTTCGATTTTTTGTGGAATCGTATCTATTTCAATCGTTTCATAGCTATTTTCTGAACCACATGCAGTAAGAAATAATGTAACGATGGCAATCAAAACTACTAATTTTTTCATATTTTCCTCCAACATTCGTATTTGTTTCTACTCCCTATTGTATTGATACTAAGCCTCGTGTCAAAGCATATACCCTGCGGGGTTTTATTCGACGATGAATCAAATCTTCTTTTATGCATATTTATTCACAACGTCATTTCAAATAAACTCTTTTAGTCCCTTAAACCTCTCCAATACATATGCTTAATCATAAGTTTTCAGAATTATGGAACTTTTATTTTTTGAATAAAAATACTATACACGTTATAAATAGCGTGTTAAAATCCATTTAATCGCATAATTATACATTAACAAGGAGGAATATACATGTTGAAAAAATGGAGTCTAGTAGGAACGATAACAATTAGTGCAATGCTTCTTGGTGCTTGTGGAGGAGAGTCTTCAAAAAATGAGGATGCAAACTCTTCAAATAATGGGGAGAAAAAGGTAATAGAAATGGCAACTTCAGCTGATTTCCCACCGTTCGAGTCAAGAGATGTTGAAGGGAACTTTGAAGGTTTTGATATTGATTTAGCTAATTACATTGCCGATGAATTGGGATATGAACTTAAAATTCAAGATATGAAATTTGATGGCTTGATTGGTGCATTGCAAACAGAACGAATTGATATGGTGTTATCCGGTATGTCAGCAACAGATAAACGTAAGGAAAACGTCGATTTTTCTACAGAATATAATCATTCAGGTGAAATGTTTATTACATTAAAAGATTCGGATATTAAAACGATCGAAGACTTAAAAGGCAAATCACTTGGCGTTCAATTAGGCACAATTCAAGAAGATGGTGCTAAGAAAATTCAAAAAGAAACAGTAGATTTTGAAATGAAAGCGGTGGATAACTCAAACGTTCTGATTCAAGAGTTATTGTCTAAAAAAATTGATGTTGCTTATATGGATAAGGCTGTAGCTCAAGGATACATTGAAGAACAAGGATTAGCTGGCTTCGACGATCCAACAAGTAGTTCCCCAGGTATGGCAGTTGCATTCCCTAAGGGTAGCGAATTGGTTGACCAAGTAAATGAAATCTTAAAAGAAGCTGAAGAAAGTGGCAAGTTGCAAGAATTGAAAGACAAATGGTTGAAAGAAGAATAAGTTTGCGTGAAAGTAAAATATAGAAATGAGGTGTAAGGCATGAATTTAGACTTTGGTCAAATCACGCCTTATATTCCTTTTATGTTAGAAGGAATTTGGGTAACGTTAAAATTTGTATTTGTTGCATTGATTTTTGGGTTTATATTAGGAACACTCTTAGCATTATGTAAGATTGGTTCGATTAAACTATTAAATTGGTTTGCCATCGTTTATACATCCATTTTTCGAGGCACACCATTAATCCTTCAGTTGATGATTTTCTATTTTGCTATTCCGCAACTGACTGGCTATGATATTTCTCCATTTTTATCAGCTATTTTAGCTTTTGGACTGAATTCAGCCGCATATATATCTGAAATTATTCGAGCGGGAATTCAAGCAGTCGATAAAGGCCAAACAGAAGCTGCTATGGCACTAGGAATCCCTTATAAACAAATGATGAAAGACATCATTTTACCGCAAGCTTTTAAAAATATTTTACCTGCGCTTATGAACGAAGTTATCACATTGACGAAAGAGTCTGCACTTGTATCAACGATCTCGGTTTTAGATTTAATGCGTCGTGCTCAAGTGGTGGGATCAGACATCTACCGTAGTTTTGAACCTTTGCTTTTTGTCGGATTTATTTACTGGTTGATGGTCTTTGTTCTATCCTCCATTGGCAAAGTGATTGAAAGGAGGTTGAAGGTCAGTGATTAGAGTTGAAAATCTCTCTAAAAGCTTCGGGAAAAATGAAGTGCTAACTAATATTTCGACACAAATTTCAAAAGGCGAAGTCGTCGCTATAATCGGTCCTTCTGGCTCCGGAAAATCGACTTTTCTACGTTGCTTAAATGTTTTAGAGAATCCCTCATCAGGGAAAATTCTCGTTGAAAATCATGATTTAACCGATTCAAAAACGCCGATCCATAAAATGCGCCAACAAATCGGTATGGTTTTTCAACATTTTCATTTATTTCCTCATATGACGGTTTTAGAAAACTTAACCTATGCACCCATGAAAGCAAAAGGCGTGAAAAAACAAGCAGCTGAACAAAGCGCACGAAGCTTGTTGCACAAAGTAGGCTTGTCTGAAAAAGAATCTGCTTATCCAAGCAGTCTTTCAGGCGGTCAGAAACAACGTGTAGCAATAGCTCGTGCATTAGCTATGGAACCTGAACTGATGTTATTCGATGAACCAACATCCGCCCTTGATCCTGAGATGGTGAAAGAAGTATTGGATGTTATGAAAGACCTTGCGAAATCAGGCATGACGATGATTGTCGTGACGCATGAAATGGGTTTTGCTCGTGAAGTCGCTGATCGTATTCTATTCCTAGATCACGGTGTCTTACTTGAAGAAGGTAAACCGAACGATTTCTTCACTAATCCAAAAACTGAAAGAGCAAAAGACTTTTTGGATAAAATTTTATAATTACATTTGGAAGCTTCTGCTGCGGCAGAGGCTTTTTTATTTTTGTCTCGAAATAGGAGCATTCTCGATTTGGCGGTTGGTATTCAAGGATTGGTTGTGGTTGTTCTCCATTTGGATGGCGCTATTCTCGAATTCGAGTACCCGATTCAAGGATTCGAGTACCACATTCTAAAATTCATGATTTTCAAACAATTCAATACCCTTGATTTAGTGGCTGTAGCATACTAGGCGACAATCAAAAAAGGTCACCTCCTAACGAGGCAACCTCAAGATCAATCTACTTCATAAAATGTATCTTGCAAAGAACCGTCTTCATGGTAAACCTTCAATACCCCGTTTTTTTCATTTACATATGGTTTGGCTTTTTCGAGTAATGCATCTTTCGTTTCGGATACAAAAATAGCTTTCTTGCTCGATTCTTTCGTTAATTGCCATCCGTCGGTATGTGCGTTCACTTGATAGACGTCTTGCTTCTTGTCTCCAGTCACATATTCTCTTGCCTTTTCAGTGGCGATGGCAATGGCTCTTCCTTCCTCCATTCCATCCTCAAGCAATGCATTGGCAATTTCGATTGCTTTATTTCTAACATTTGCATTCAAGTTATTAAATGAATCTGGGTAATCATTTTTATTCCAAGGCATAGAAATCCTCTCCTTTTTTAGTAATAAGAGTTCCCTATTCCTCTTCAATAAAACCTAAAATCACGTTTCTGCAAGATCAGCTTGCACTTTCTTAATCAATTCGGGCGAGTCTTGTATCACTTTACTTACATAGAAAAACCCGATAACAGTTACGCCGGTTATTACCCAACCTAATACTTGTTTTAATACAATTCCTTTATCAAAAGCCTCGACTCCATACTCTAAGATTAACCAGGAATTTAAACCTGCGAACAAACCACTTCTTAAAGCTAAAATAAGTGTGATTCCTTGGAAAATAAGGATTAATGGTTTGTGATAAAATAAACGCTCACTAAATTTCCGATCATGACCTTGTAATTCAGCCACATCTAATGCGAAATAGAGTGCTAGTGGACGTTTAAATAGCATCGTTCCTAAAAAAAACACACCCATAGCAAGTGAGTAAAATACATTATTCCATAGAAGTCTTAGTGCAGATCCTGATAATAAGTCAATCACAGTTCCAATGACTAAAGACGCCAAAATAAAAGTCCCGGTAACATTCAGTTTCTTGGTTTGTTTAAATCGATATAAGGTATAAATAATTCCTGGTACACTCGTCAACAACATGGCATAGTAGTCACCAACATGGTCGCGTAACACATGCCATACAAATAAGGGCAAAGCTAAATAAAAAATTAAATCGAGCAAGATAACGTTGTTTTTCATCTACAAATTCCTTCCAAAAACCATTTGATACAAGATACGAGATAACGCCTATGAAAGTTTCAACGTTATCCTTATAACACATAATTATTTTAATTTTGTTGTAACTCTTCTACTCTTACTACGGACTAATATATATAAATGAAGGGTGGTTTATTCCAATGAAGAAATTGTGGAAAATGATGATGACTGCTGGTGTAGTTTTATTGTTAGCCGCTTGTGGAACAACTGACGAAAGTGAAGATTCCAACACAGGAAGCGACAATGAAAACAAAGGAATTGTAGCAGGTGCTGTGGTCCCTAGCTTAATTAAGAATGAAGCAGGTGATCATCAGTATGTCTTCCAGCTTAAAAATGACACAGAGAAAGATGTAACCTTAACGATGAACAGCGCTCAATTTTTCGATTATCAGCTAATGGATGAAAACGGAGATGTCCTTTACAAGGACTCAGAGAACAAAATGTACACGCAAATGCTTCAAGAAAGCGTGTTGAAACCTGGCGAAACGCTTGAAATGGATGTTGATGCCTCTGAAGGCCTTGCTTCCCTAGTAAATGGAACTTATACACTTGAGGTTTGGTCAACTGCAGAAGAAGCAGAAGACTGGAAGGTATCTGAGGAAATCATTTGGGAAGGTGCAACTGCAACAACTTTAAGTGATGGGAAATTAAAAGTCGAAGAAGAGGTCGTCACTTATAATGGCAGACAAGATTTAAACTCCATTGAAGTGGTCAATGAACAAAATGAGATTGAAGCAATGCGACTTGCCGAAGTAGCAAGACCATTTTTCGATGATTTAGAATCAAAAGTGAAAATCAGAGTTTTCTACGTCATCATTGATGGACAAAAAGTAATTCAATCGGCTGAATTAGAGTAGATAAGTATTTAAAAAAGCGACTGACTGCTTTCTTTCAGTCGCTTTTTCTCATTCATTTTCATCTGTATCACCAAATAAAACCATGAGTAAAGGGCAAATAAATGCCCAACCTAAAGCATCAAACTATTTGGAGGTACAAAATGAAGAAATTATGGATACTCCTTTCAACCCTTATTCTTTGTTTAGCGCTTTTTGGATGTGGAACACAAGAAGCGGACAAAACCACTGATAACACCACAAACAATGCGGAGCCAGATGAATCCCTAAACAACGAAATGGAAAATGAAGATGAAATGGACAACGCAAATTTAGAACGTGCCGATGAAGCGGAGAAAAAAGTGACGGAATTAGAAGAAGTGAAAAGTGCTACGGTCATTATTACAAATAACAATGCTTATGTAGCAGCTGTATTAACAGATGATTTATCAGAAGTAGTAGAAGGTTCTGACGAAATCGAGCAAATTAACGCTAAAATTGGTGATCAAGTTAAAGCGACAAATACGGATTTAGAAAATGTATATGTGTCAGTGAATCCAGACTTTGTTGATCGAATGACGGACTATGCTGATAAAATCGAAGCGGGCGAACCAATTGAAGGTTTAGGTGAAGAATTCAGCATGCTTGTTAAACGTATATTCCCTGATGCTGCTAATTAAAGTGGTTTTCTATTTAACCATGGATTAGGATTCGAAATTTGATGGAATTTATACAACTAGAAACCTGCATTTTTATAAAAAAATGGTCGGTATTTCTAAAGACTTCTGCGGAATAAAGAAACAAACTTAACCTCACAGACACAGCTGGTTGTAGACAGATGAGCTGATGAGGTTAGCGTTTCGTCCGGAGAAAGCGAAAGAAATAGCCGATCATTCTTTTTTATTGAGCATAGTCTTTAAAAATAAAAACCAAACGCTTCGTATCCAAAATAAACGGATATCAAAGACAAAGCTGCCAATATCAATTCTTCCACTTTCCCACCAGTTCGTGTTGTCATCGGAAAACGCACCTTAATTGTTATTGGGAAAAATAATTTAATCCCATTTTTTGTAGACATGTCTAAAATGTAATGGCTGATCATACCAACTAAAATCCCTACAGTCACTGCTTCATTTTGTGCATATGTATGTAAAAGTGCTGCGACAATGACCAAAAAAAGCAAACTGTGCGTGAAAGAACGATGTCCAAACAAAATGTTAATCAATCTCGATAACAGTGGAAACGTTCGACCAATTTTACTACCGCCATGACAAATATCAGGGATCAGTCCACCGACAACTCCCGCTCCTACTAAAAGAACAGGATCGTAATTTGAAAACTGCGAAACTGCAAGACTTGCTGCCAATCCGCCAATGATGTGTGTCTTACCTGTCATGCAAATACTCCTTTATAATCGATTAAATGTAAATCAAGATAGCCATATAACTCTTACACGAACTATCCAAACACAACATTACACGAATGAAATCCAAACAAAAAGCGACTGAAGATTTAAATTCAGCCGCTTTTTCATATGAAAATATAGGGATATTTACTGAACTACTGGAAATTCAATTGAAAACAATGTCCACTTTCCAACTTCACTATCTACATTGACTTGCCCACCCATACTTTTAATAAGACTGAAAGACACCATCATGCCTAAACCAGTTCCATTTTCCTTTGTGGTAAAATACGGTTCACCTAATCGGTTAATTTGATGCTGACTCATTCCTTTGCCTTCATCTCGAATCTCAATACGTACTGAAGAATAATCAGAAGTTAAATGTATCTCTAATTCCCCACCATTATGCATAGATTCAATACCATTCTTTACGATATTAATTAAAGATTGCTGCAATCTCCTATGATCACCTAAAATAAAGCACTCAATATATTCAACTTTTGAAGTTTTAAGTTGAACGTTGCTCATATTGGCTAACGGAGTTAATATATTGACAACATTTTGGACTTCATTACAAACAGAAATTTTCTCCATGGTTTCTGGAGCAGGCTTCGCAAACGTTAAGTAATCATTAATAATATTAGATGCTCGATCCAACTCCTGTATCGCCGTCCCTAAATAATTCCTTATATTAGGAGAGGTTTCTTCTTGATGTGAAAGTTGTAAAAATCCTTTACAAGTTGTTAAAGGGTTTCTCACTTCATGAGAAATACTCGCCGCTAAATGACTAACTATTTTTAGTTTTTCTGCTTTCATCAACTTCTCTAATAAATCAGCATTCATACGTATGATTTCAATTAAAAACGTCCCCATCAACGTCGCGATAATGTTTACTGCAAAATATTGGATCCAAATGTGATTGGGTAATTCCAACAAAGCAAACCTCGTAATTAGAAGATACGTCATCTGAATTGAAACGGTAACTAATAGTCCACTTATAACAAGCTTTTTATTCAAAGTCATTTTGACATAATACTTTGATACAACACTTAAAAAAATCGTCAGCACGGTGAAGGATACCATAGAAATATAAAACCCAGTTTCTATTCCTATTAAACCACGTGTAACAATAAGAAAAGCGAGTAATAGTATACCAATTCTAGGTCCTCCATATAGAACACCTAAAATTAATGGAACTCTTCTCAAATCAAAAATTAATCCATCCCCTATAGAGAACGGAAAGGCCATACATAATCCAATTGAAAGCATCGAAAGGATTGTAAATAAAATGTCTTTTAATTTATCAATTTTATAGACAAACCTTAGAGAATAAAACAATTGTAATAAAAACAACGGCAAGAGAATGAACAAAAAATTAATAAGTAAATCCTTTGTGAGAAGCTCCATATATTAGCACCGTACCTTTTATCGAAATTTGACACCCTATCAAATCATATGTTGAATAATAGTTTTTGAATATTCTAAATTCAGATTATCACTTTTAATAACACTTGAATACTAATTTTTTAAGATGATAGACAACCGAAAAAACACCGTCATGGTAAATTTCCATGACGGCACTTTTTCATTCTCACTTATTCTCAATCATCGTACTTTTCACAAAATACTCGATATCTCCAATGACCTTCTTTAGGACATCGATTGATCCAAGTGTGTCTGCTTCGTACTGCATTCCATGATTAATTTGTGGAATCAGCGAAGATAAGATATTTGGATTTTGTATCATGCGCTCATAACGAGGCACTACATAATTTCGATCATTGGTTCCCATAAAGCTTAGCGAGATATGCTGACTTTGAACCATAGCTTCTAGAACCTCATCTCTTACGAGTAAAGGAGTTAACCAAATGATTTTAGCGTTTTCAAATTCGGGTTTATTCATAATCGAGTTTAATCCTATTGTCCCTAATGATTTGGCAACAAAATAGTATTGATCATAAGATATCTCTGAAAGAACGCTTTCAATCACTTTTTTAACATCATATTGGACTGCCTCGCAAATCTCTTCCATACTGAAATCATCATACGCTTTTTCTTTGTACTGATAATCTATTTCTAATATATCAGTATTATGATTCTTGAAAACATCCTCAGTAAAATGAAATAACGGGCGACTATTTGTATATCCCTCACCCGGTAGGAAAATGGCTAATTGATTTGATGTCTTCTCATGTTTAATAAATCTATATGGTACCTCTAACCCTTTAAATCCTGTGATCGAATTGGTAATCCCTTTCATACTTTCCCCTCTCTTTCATTCCCTAATGTAAACATTGTTTACTCAACACTAACTGACTCCCCACGTTGCAACCACATATCAATCGCTAATTTAGAATAATAGACTTTGTTGCCAATCTTCACATAAGGTAAGATGCTCGAGGTGTATCCCTCTCCTCCAACTGGACCTAACTTAACCATTTCTTCCTGATCGATTCCTAAATAGTTGGCTACTTCTTTTGTTGTCATGAGTTGTGCTTTAGAAAAGTCTACTTGTTTAATTGTTGTAGTAGGGACTGATTCATTTACTTCTTTAAAACCCTCCGCTATTAACCAGCTCCCAATAAGAATGCAAATACCTAAACTAACTATAGATATTGCAATGAAATTATTTTTCATTTCCTCATTCCTCTCTTCATTTACTCATTAGTACTTATTGGAAACAATAGATCTTTTATACATTATACTTATTTTCAATTTATTAGAAATATAGTTATCTGAATTTAATTTTAAAAGTTTTGTGTTAACTAAACCAAAATTTAAGTTGACTTATAAATTAAACTTCTATTATACTGATGCTAAATTGACTTAATGGAGGATTAACATGACGAGCTCTACTGCAACTAGATCAAGCAATCATTCACGCACATTACAACTGGTACAAACAGCGATGTTCGCTGCTTTAATGATGATTGGCGCCAATATCGCTTCCTTTTTAATAATCGGTGGCGTTCCTATTACACTTCAAACATTTTTCGCTATTTTAGCAGGAATGTTACTTGGCAAACGCCAAGGTGCTATTGCAATGCTGGTATACGCTCTTATCGGTTTAGCAGGTTTACCTGTCTTTGCAAAATTTTCTGGTGGATTAGATACGATACTTAGTCCCACATTTGGATTTATTCTATCATTCATTTTAGTGGCGTATATCGTAGGATATATAGTAGAAAAGTATCCATCAAAAGTCGGGTTCGTAGTTGCTGGTTTAGCTGGCCTTGTTTTCAACTATGTATTCGGTACAAACTGGATGTATGCAGCTTATAAACTTTGGTTTTCAGCACCTGAAGGATTTTCATACAAAATGGCTTGGGCATGGATGGTCGTTCCATTGCCTAAAGATTTGATTTTAGCTGTTTTAGCTGGACTATTTGGATATCGATTAAAACCAATTTTACAAAGACAAAATAGCTAAGTTTACTTTGCCATTCTACTGTCAAACTCAAAAACACCCCTCTATCGACGCTCTGTGCGTCTCTAGTAGGGGTGTTTTAACTTTTTCAACTGCTTATTGAGTAAACGTGAAAAAATGATTAAAGCTAAAATTGATCCACTCAAAGCAAGGAACATGTCCCATTGAGCATCCCATCTGTCTCCTTGCATCCCTAAGAAATCTTCTTTTTCTTTCTGTGCATATGGCAACTTCGTACTCAACCACTCCACTATCTCATAAAGTGCTGCAATAGCAAGGATGATACTAATGGTAATTCCTTTTAGCCATGCACCCCTTTTTAATAACGTTTTCCTTATCAAAATCTCCATTACAACGATTGCCGACAAACCTTTTAGGAAATGCCCAAATCGATCATAATGATTTCGTTTTAAATCGTATGTATCTTGTAGCCAATTAAATAGAGGCACTTCCGAATAGGTGTAATGACCACCTATGAATGTCAAAATAGATAAGATAGCAATTATCGTATATGAAAGTGTCGTTAAACGAAACTTGCGATAAGTTGCGATTAAGATGACTAAAGCAACGATTGCAGGACTGGATTCAGCAACCCACGTCAGAAATTCAGTTGGTTTAATCACAGACCAAATTAATACAGCGATTACTAGGAAAAGCAAAGATAAATGAACTTTGAATGCAGAATCAGTCATCACGAATATACACGCTCCCTTACGCCTTCAAGTATGCGTAAATAGCAAGTTGCATATACATCATCTATATCTCTCATTCAAACTCCCGAACCCCAAATCCCTTCTTAAAGATTTTCCCTTTCATTCAATAGACCATGGAAATTAAACAAATCTCATTTGGATAAAAAAGAGGTCATCCTATAAAGTCATTTTTCATGACCTTATGGGACAGCCTCTTCTTCATTTATTCATTGTTCATTTTTATATTGTCTTAACTCCCCATCCTGATACATCTTCCTCTAATGGAATTTGATCAGCTCGGGCTTTATTTGCTGCTACGAAGAACAATGCTACTAATGCAATTGTTATAACAGATGCTCCAATATAAGCTACATTCATTGGTAATCTAAAACCAATTTGTGCATTAAGAATATAGGTCATTGTCGTGTAAAGCATAAATGTTCCTGGAATAAGAGCGACCCAGTAGTTTTTCTTCGCAATGTATAAATACATCGCACCTACAAACAACGCAATAACTGCTGTCGTTTGGTTTGCCCAAGAGAAATATCTCCAAAGTAGTGTAAAGTCGATTTTCGTTAAAGCAAATGATAAAACGAATAATGGAAGCGCAATCCATAAGCGACTTAACACTTTACCTTGAGCTAATTTAAAGTAGTCTGCAATTATCATTCGAGCACTTCTAAATGCAGTATCTCCAGAAGTGATTGGAAGAATGATAACACCTAGAATTGCTAGAGTTCCTCCAACAGCTCCAAGTAACATAGTCGACGCTTCACTAACAACCATTGCTGGACCCCCAGCTGCTAATAATTCGTTCAAACCAACGGGACCATTGAATAAAGCCATACCTGCTGCAGCCCAAATCATCGCAATAACACCTTCTGCAATCATCATGCCGTAGAAAATTTTACGCCCTTGTTTTTCAGACTGAGTCGTACGGGAAATAATTGGTGTTTGTGTCGCATGGAAACCTGATAATGCTCCACATGAAATCGTTAAGAACAACAATGGGAAAATCGGGATATTATCGGGATGCAAGTTAGACAATGTCAATTCAGGAATGTCAGCTCCTGTAAATATCATGCCACCACCAACACCTAACGCACTAATGATTAAAAGCAATCCAAATAACGGATAAACTCGACCGATGATTTTATCAATCGGTAATAAAGTCGCTAAAATGTAGTAGATAAAAATAGCTACCAAGATATAACCCATTGCCATCCAACCATCCATTAAGTTGTATAGCAAGCCAGCTGGAGCTGTAACGAAAACTGTCCCCACTAATAGTAATAAAAGAACAGCAAACGCATTTACTACATGTTTCATGATTTTACCTAAGTATTGACCTGCTAATTCAGGTAGATGAGCACCTCGGTTACGGATAGATATCATACCTGTTAAATAGTCATGAACCGCACCAGCAAAAATAGCACCGAACACAATCCAAAGGAAAGCAACAGGACCGTATAAAGCACCCATAATGGGACCGAAAATAGGTCCTACTCCTGCAATATTTAATAATTGTATTAATGAGTTCTTTGTCGTAGACATTGGAACAAAATCGACTTCATCACTCTGCACATAAGCAGGTGTTGCACGATCTTCCTTTACACCAAACATCTTGTCAATAAACTTACCGTATGTGAAATAACCGACCACTAATAGCACTATTCCTAATAAAAACGTATACAATGAAAACGCCCCTCTCTGATATGAAATCGCTTTCATTTATATTAATTGAAATTTTCAATCAATAGGGCGTTTTTATTTATCATGCTAGATTACGAGATTGACATGCGGAATTAGCCCAATAAGATGCAAAGTTTCACCTTTCCAATCTTTGTCTTAATCCTTTGACATAATTACGACTGACGGATAATTTCTCTTCACGACTTGTTAATTCCAAGTGATACGCTCCATTAAACCATGGAGTTAGACGACTCACATATTTCAAGTTCACTAAATACCCTTTATGAATCCGGAAGAAGGAAAATGGGGTTAACCGACTTTCTAATTCTTTAAGTGCTGTCTTAACTTCGTATTCACACTTTTGAGTAATAATTTTTGTGACCTTTTCTTCTCGATACATGTACAAAATATCTTCAATATGAACGTAGTCAATCTCTCCGTCCTTTTCAACCGCTAACTTTCCTAAGTTACTAGCAACATCCACCTTCGCTTGAGGAATTAAATTCTTTTCTACTCTCGAAATCGCTTGTTTTAACTGATCTTCATCGTAAGGCTTCAATAAATAATCCACCGCATTAATACGAAATGCTTCAGCTGCAAACCGAGGATAGGCTGTGGCGAAAATAATAAAAGGCATATTCTTTAGTTCAGATAACGCCTTTGCAACTTCCATTCCATTCATTTTGGGCATTTCTACATCAAGAAACACTAAATCTGGTTGTAGTTGAATTGTTTTCATCACAGCTTGATCGCCAGAATCCGCTTCTCCAATTACTTGGATAGAAGGAAATTGATTAAGAAGAAAAACGAGTTCCTCCCGCGCATACCGTTCGTCATCTACCACGAGTGTTCGTATCATCGTCTTCATTAACTATTCTCCTCCATTTTCGGAATGCGGAATGACACACATGTCCCTTTGTTGTACTCACTTTGAATTTTCAATGCCGCTTGTTCGCCAAATGTCATAATTAAACGGCGATTAACATTGTATAAGCCCATTCCTGTTCCGATTGTAGAATCGATTTGAGTTGACCCTAAAACCGACAGTCTTTCTGGCGGAATGCCAAATCCGTTATCATTTACTCTAATTTCAATTTCAGTGCCTATATCCTGAATAGAAATGTTAACTACACTGTCCTTTTCCATGTCTTTTATTCCATGCTTAATCGCATTTTCAACAATGGGTTGCAACGTAAGAGGTGGAATCAATTCATTTAAAACATGTTCATCCACTTCTGAAGAAATCGTTAATTTATCCACAAAACGTGCTTCCTCTATTTGAAGATAAGCTCTAACATGTTGTAATTCTTGTTCCAACGAAACCTTAATTGCTGTAGTACCTTCTAAATTTTGACGCAAAAAATAAGAAAGCGATGTTAATAATTTACGGGCTTTATCGGGATTTGTGCGAATAAGAGAAACAATGATATTCATTGTATTAAACAGAAAGTGAGGACTAATTTGCGCTTGAAGGGCTTTAATTTCCGCTTCTTTCGCTAACTGATATGCTTTTTCAGCATTCGCTATCTCTAGCTGGTCGCTTAACAATGAACTTAAACCAGCAATCAGTTCCACACTGACGTCAGTTATTGCTTTTTCCGAAGGATAGTAAACCTTGAGAGTTCCAATGGTTTCTCCACGTTGTTTGAGCGGTGCTATGACAGCTGCACCAAGAGAGCACTCTTCTTCTGCGCAATGAATCGTACGATTTTTCGCTACGACAAGCTCGCCATGTTTCAGTACCTCGTTCGTAATTTGAGTTTGTATAGGGCTATTCGCTTTATGATGATCATTCGCTTGTCCCACATGTGCTAATATTTCAGTTTGACTCGTCATGGCAACAGCACTTGGCGATAATTCTCTTTGCAAAATGGTACACACAGCAAGCGCGGTGTCATTATTCATACCTTTTCGTAAATACCCCAGGGTTTGATTGGCAATACGCAACGTTTTTTGTGCTTGCAACGCGGTATCTTTTTCTTGATTGCTAATGACGTTATAGACAATCAACAGAAAAATTGCTGTGCCGATTCCATTTGCTAAAATCATAGGAATTCCAATAGCTTGTACTAAAGATAGAGCTTGTTCAAAGGGGGTCGCTAACAAAAGAATCAAACTCATTTGAATTGCTTCTGCAAAAGCACCAATTGCAAATGCGGTGATTGGCTTAATATCTTTCCCTCTTTTATAAAATGCGCCTGCTACAAGTCCTGAAACAATGGTAGAGATACCACATGCAATGCTTGTGAACCCGCCTAAAGTCATCCTGTGAATACCAGCGATTAAACCCGCTCCGATTCCAACTCGGTATCCTCCAAGTAAGCCAGCTACAACGACGCCAATAACACGAGAATTAGCAATCGCTTCGTCTGATGCAATCTCAATTGCAACACTGTTAAATTGGTGTGTTACTGTATTAAACGCGACGCCAAAGTATGTACCAATTATCCCGAAAAAACCGAAGAACAGAATCGCGGTGACTTCCTGTTTCCGATTAAGTTTATTGTAATGAATCATGTTTTTAAAAAATCCCAATCGCGTTAAAATGAAGGCTACTGCAACAATCATCCCAACTCTCTCCAACATAATGACCATTAAATCGAGCATGAAATGACTCCCCCTTCACAAGTGAATTTCTTTTGAATAAAGTATACTCCTTTTCGAGACTGGTTTTCATGTTATTTTCAGTCAACTGTTTTGGTTATAAGCTAGGAATAAAGTGGCTGATTTCCATTGCTACGGATGCTTTCCGGGAGGCACGGCTTTAGCCGCTTCCTTCGGGAGCTCAGTCCAGGTTAGTGGTGAAGGATTGGAGCATCAGCTTTTAATTTAAGTGAGTTAATAATTACTCCTTCCACATGCATATAGTTGTTTAAAGGAGGTTAGTACGTGAAAAACAGAAAATATGATTGGTTTCCTGTCCTTTTCCTTTCCTTAGTCTTTCAATATTTAACACAACACTTATTACTTTTTATTGAAAACTCCGTAAATCACTCGATATCCTGGGCACTACTTATTAAAATCAACTTTTTTATTATTGCACTTGTAGGTGGGATCATAGCTATGCATTTCTATATGAAACACTCGCCTCATATCGGAGGTATATGCGCTACTCTTTACATCATTCTTAGTCAGATATACATCGGGAACATGACCATTACCGTTAATGGGTTTTTCATCTTGTTACTCGCATACTTGGCGGGCTATGGAGGGTGCCTCATCTATTCGAACTATCTTCATAAACGTTTCCGTTGAATGAACAATTCTCACAAAAACGTAAAAAACCATCCATGCGATAGCCAATTGCATGGATGGTTTTCACTTCAACTGTTATTTTTAATAATCATATTTAAAAATATTCGAAACTCGTTCTGCGACATATGCACTGCCGTCATTATCTTCTACACTTTCAATCATCATCGCCAATATAAACTGCGGGTCTTCTGAGTTATAGGTAACAAAAAAACCATTTTGCTTTCCACCTTCTTCTCCAGCAGCTTTCAGTTCGGCTGTACCCGTTTTACCTGCAAGAGGAACGTTCGGAAGATTTGCCGCTTGTGCGAAACCATCTACAACCACGTTTCGCATACTCGTGCGGAGTGTGGTTGCTTGTTCGGCATTAACCAAACCTTCCTTCCATACTTGTGCTTTTTCTTCATCCAAAAATAATGTAGGTTTGTACATGGTCCCATCGTTTAGGAAAACTTCATACATCGAAGCGAGATGAAGAATATTCGTCAACATTTGTCCTTGTCCAAATGAAGTATCAGCTAGCTGACCTTCGGAACTAATCGTTCCTTCATTAGATATTTGCGAAGTCTTCATGCCATAGGCAAATGGAATCTCTTCACCAAAGCCATAGCCTGTTAAACCTTCAACAAGTTGTTCTCTCCCCATGTCTAAAGCTTCTTGTGCGAAATAAATATTATCTGAATAGACCATGGCTTTATTCAAATCAATCGGGTTTGGCGCTTCAGGATGAACACGAGTTACACGATAGTCACCCCAAGATGCATCCTTTTGCCACGTTTCTCCGTTAATCGTTCGGCCTTCAGCCGGATTAAGAGTTCCGGCTGCCAAACCGATCGCAGCAGTTACAGGTTTTATTGCCGAACCTGGCGCATACGAAGTCTTAAAGCGATTAAATAAAGGATTTAACGGATTTTCACTTAATTCTTTTAGCTTATCCCCACTCATCCCTAACATAAATTCAGTTGGATTAAATCCTGGAGAGCTAACTAAAGCAAGTGTTTCTCCCGTTTCAGGATTCACAGCAGCACTAGTTCCTGCTTCCCCTTTCATCGAATCATACGTTAACTTCTGCAACTCGGCGTCAATCGTCAATCTAACGGTTTCTCCGTGTACAGCTGGTTTATCTGCAATGGTTATTGGTTCAATCCCCTCAACCGCCTTATCAATATAAATGCGGGTTCCATCCGTTCCTCTTAAACGCTTTTCAAGTAACAACTCTAGGCCTTGTCTGCCTACAGTATCACTTTCTGTATAACCCTCTTTTGCCCATTTTTCTAGTTGTTCACCCGTAATATCGCCAATATATCCTGACAAATGGGACAGAGCTTCGCCATAAGGATATTCACGCATGGCTGTGTCCATCCGTGTAACCCCAGCTAATTGAGCGATTTGGTCTAATAACTCTGTGTTACTTTTTGCTACATAACCAACTGGTACAAATAAGTTCGGTTTGACCCAGCCTTGATTCAGCTGTTTATCTATTGTCTCAGTTGAGATTCCTAGTAAATCAGCTAACTTCACCTTATTGTTCTCGTCTGTAAGTTTCTCAGGAACAATGCCAATCTCATAGCCAGTCCCATTAATTGCAATTGGCAAACCGTTTCGATCTAAAATCTCGCCTCGTAACGATTTTGATGTTTGAATACGAATGGCATCTCCTTTAGCAAGTTCCGGAAAAATGAAGGAAGGATTCCACTCCACATACCAGTTCTCTGAATCTTCACGTGTTTCGTTGACTAACGTTATTTTATGTTCAAATTCAACTGGTCCAGCTATTGTCTCCATTTTCACTTGGATCGGAAACGTTGCAGGTTTTTCAACATCCCATTCTTTATCTTTAGAAGTCTTTTTATAGGAAACTTCCACATCTTTTATCCCTAGGTCGCCATATAACTTTTCTTGACGGTCCACAAAATCTTCTGTATTGAATGTGTTCTTCGTTTCTTTATTTAAGTAGTTACTATACATTTCTGCGAACTCCGCTTTATTCCAATGCTTCACATATTCCGCTAACCGCTCCTCTGGTGTCACCTTTTCTTGACAACCCGAAAGGAGAACTAGGAACAGCAGTACCACCAAAGCCCATATGCCTCTTCTCATTCAAAAAACATCCTTTCTCTACCCCAATGATTTGTATATTAATGGTAACATAGTTTCACTAATCCAATTCAAATATACCTCTTCGTTCAAACCTTCCTTTGGGTAATAAAGAATAAAGGCTGTAACAGTACAGAAGTTCCGCTGAAGATACAATTCCAACGGTTTTTGCTACAATAGAAAGTACCAATAAGGAACAAGAAAGGTTGTTACATGATGAAACCAGTTAACAATATAACTGATTTGATTGGCAATACGCCTGTCGTCAGATTGAATAAGATTGTGCCAGAGAATGCGGCGGACGTTTATGTGAAGTTAGAAATGTTTAATCCAACGAAGAGTGTAAAAGATCGTGCAGCCAATAATATGATTAAAATGGCGGAAGAACAGGGGTTAATTCAACCTGGCGATACGATTATCGAGCCTACGAGTGGCAATACAGGCATCGGTCTTGCAATGGTAGCCGCCGCAAGAGGTTATCGTGCCATTCTTGTACTTCCAGACAATGCAACTCAGGAACGCATTAATCTCTTGAAAGCATTTGGCGCTGAAGTCGTGCTAACCCCGAATGAGGAAAAAATGCCTGGCGCTATTAAAAAAGCGCTTGAACTGAAAGAAGAAATCCCAAATAGTTTTATACCCCAACAATTTGAAAACACTGCGAATCCTGATATCCACCGTACGACAACAGCACTTGAGATTTTGGAGCAAATGAATGGCGAATTGGATGCATTCGTTGCTACAGCTGGAACAGGTGGAACGATTACAGGAACGGGAGAAACATTAAAAGAAAAGCTTCCGAATTTGTATATTGCCGTGGTTGAACCAAAAGGGTCTCCTGTATTATCCGGAGGAAAACCTGGTAAACATAAACTCGTTGGTACTAGTCCAGGTTTTATTCCAGATATCTTAAATACAAAAGTTTACGATGAAATCATGCAAATAGAAGATGATGAGGCAGTGGAAATCTTTAAAAAACTGGCTCGCGAAGAAGGCGTTTTTGTCGGTCCTTCTGCAGGCGCAGCTGTATTTGCGGCTATCGAGATTGCCAAGAGATTTGGCAAAGGGAAAAAGGTATTATGTATTGCCCCTGACACTGGCGAACGCTACTTGAGCATGAATTTGTTTGATTGAGCAACTAATAAAGGCTGTTAAATCCCGTGGGATCTAACAGCCTTTTTGTTGTTTATTTTTAAATTAAAGGTTTTTATTCATTCACATTTTTTACTACAGCCATTTCCTTACCGAAACGATCTCCATAATCGATAAAACCTAGACTTGCGTAAAGGTTATGTGCTCCCTTGTTCTCTGGATGATATCCGACTACTAATTTTTTAATGTTAGGCTGTTTAGCCATCTCAGATATCATTAACTTCGTTGCAGCTTTCCCTATACCCTTGCCTTGATAGTCTTTATCGACCATTATTCGATAGATCCAATGCCCTTCAAGCTCCTCTTGAACTGAGTTGTACATTAAAAAACCGACTACTTTTTCTTCAAAATATATGGCATATGGTATTAATGTTGGTTCAAACTTTGACTGAGCAATTGATACAGCATTTGACTCTATGTATTTTGATTGACTCGGTTCAACTTCTAATCTGCAACAGTCGTACCAGTTTTCCGCATTTAATTCTTCAATTTTCACATGATCTAAATACATTAAAAGTCCCCTTTGTTGTAAACAATTA
Source organism: Bacillota bacterium (assembly GCA_018816185.1). Lineage (GTDB taxonomy): Bacteria > Bacillota > Bacilli > Bacillales_A > Planococcaceae > Paenisporosarcina. Next base: position 44,283 of record JAHIWI010000008.1, on the reverse strand, counting down.
CTTTGCGTGTTTAATGGATTGAATCACTACTGGTATTAATAAGATGGAAAGAAACCCTCCAGCAAGTGATAGCGTTGCGTAACTCGTTTGAGCGACAACCATTCCTGAAAGTCCTGCACCTGACGCTCCCGCTAATGCAACTAAAACATCTAGTGTTCCTTGAGTTTTAGCGCGGTTGGCTAAATTAGTTGAGTCCACGATTAGTGCTGTCCCACTTATCAATCCAAAGTTCCATCCTAGACCGAGAAGTGCAAGTGACATAATCATGACGAATAAAGAGCCTCCAGAAGCAAAAGCAGCTACAATCCCTGCTGACATTAATGTAACTCCAGCAGCTATTGTCATCGCCAGTCGACCAAATCGATCCACGAGTACACCAGTAATCAGTGAGGGTAGATACATCGCAGCTACATGGATACTGATAACCATCCCGACAGCATTCAAACTATGTCCATGGTCTCTCATATGTACAGGCGTCATTGTCATAATGGCAACCATCACAACTTGAGTAATGACCATGACGGTTGCTCCTAAAGCTATGCCTGATCTATTGCTAGAGGCCGTCCCTTCATAGATCTCAGTACTAGTTCCCTTGTTCTCGTCTTGTGCTTCAGCAATAAATTTAGCAACGATTAAAGGATCTGGGCGAAGTAACAATAAAAGTACAAAACCAGCAACAATGAATGCGAATGCTGCTAAAATGAACGGACCGGCTAAGGTAGGAACGCCGATTGATAAAGCAAAATCGCCCATGACTCCAACTAGATTTGGTCCTGCAACTGCACCAAGAGTAGTTGAAACCATTGCGATACTAATTGCTTTTCCTCGCTGTTTTACATTTGCTAAATCAGTACCTGCATATCGTGCTTGCAAGTTAGTTGAAGTCCCTGCACCATAAATTAATAAAGCAGCAAAAAATAGAAATACGTTATTGTTTACTACTGCGAATATGACACCAATTGCCCCTAATCCCCCTGCAAAAAATCCTGACGCAAGTCCAATTCTTCGACCAAAGCGTTGGGATAAACGGCCAACAGTTAAAGCCGCTCCAGCCGAACCGAGGGTCAGTATTGCTATTGGTAATCCAGCAAATCCGTCAGTCCCCAGCATATCTTTGGCAATAAGGGCTCCAACTGTAATTCCTGCTGCAAGACCGGCTCCTCCAAATATTTGGGACATGACCACGATCCACAAAGTTCTTTGATAAAGCTGTTGTTGTTTCTCCGGTGAATCTACGTAACTCTGAAAATTGTCTGTTTGTCGAGACATGATTGAACTCCTTTTTAATTGAAAAACTATGTATATATCTATTAATCAGTATATCTCTCAATACATTAAAAGAGTACGACTTATGTTTATCTATGATTTTATGGTTCACATTTAAATACAAAAAGAAATGTCTGATTTTCGCCGTTTCAGACGGACGCGTTCCGCGGGCATGGCTTCAGTCTCCTCATCACTTCGTTCTTCGGGGGCCTTCAGCTCATGCTATTCCCGCAGGAGTCGCCGTCTTCCACTTCAATCCAATATCTCGTAAATATAATTACACAAAAATGCAGACTAATATCAAGAAAAAAAGTCTACTATTTTTATCTCAATTGAATTAATGGCATCTCTTATCCTTTGATTCGAAAACACTAAGTTTATAATTAGAATGAAAAATGAACTTCACAAATTATAGAATTGAAAAACACATTGGCGGCCACATTAAAAAATGCTACCGGAAAGACAAGTATTAAAATCAAAAACAGATAGATAGAATTCGAACATTTCTCTCCACCTGTTTTCATTTGATTCCTATTGTTCATATGTCACTCCCAGAGGAGTACAAAAAATGATTATAGATAACTGCTAAACAAATTGCTTGCGCTGTGAAGATCTTATTCTTTTACTTTGAAAAAGATTTGTTAACCCAATACTCTTTTCCATCTGTGCTTCGTTCGAGTAGTTTAAAATCGATTAAGTATCTTCGTATAGTTGCAAAATCACCATGAATGGCTTTAATTACTTCATTTACCTCTTTCTCACTGTAAATTCTGTTTTCCTCAAAAGTCTTAATTAACTCTAAAAAGATGATTACTTTTCGTTTTTCTTTCTTAGGTAGCTTCACTAATTGACCATCTTGAAAAAACGTTTCTAGCGTATGTTTTTTCTCTTCTTCAGTAAATTCGATTGAGGTTATGTACATGTCCATCAATTCCTTCATTTAAATTGACTTTGTTTAGAAATTCATACTTAACTCTTTTCTATCAACTCAATTACCTCACTCAAACTTTTTTCCGACATTGATTTCAATCGTAGAGAGTAGTTTTCGAATGCTGATAATTCGGTCACGGGATTTGGGACAATGACACAATTTAGTCCTGCAGCCATTGCCGCTATTGACCCGTTTAAAGAATCTTCGAATGCTAGTCCTTCAGAAGAATTAATATTCAAGTCTTTAATGGCTTTTAAATAAAGATCTGGCGCAGGTTTCACTTTTTGGACATCATCACGGGTGACAATTACTTCAAAATAATTCAACAAACCAAGTTCTTCTAAATATTTTGTAACCCATTCCTTTGATGAACTAGAAGCAAGACCAATTTTATATCCAGTTTTACTAGCTTCTTGCAAATAATCTAATACACCAATACGTGCTTCAGGGGAACTCATTTTAGTTTTATAGATATCAAAAGCACGCGTTTCAATTTCGTCAACATTGCAACTTTCTCCTAAATTCTTTTTAAAGTATGTATTTAGGACAGTTTCATCTGATCCGATACATTCTCCAAATTCCGCAAGAGGTAAGTCAAACTGATAACTTTGTAGAGTTTCTTTGTAAGATTCATACCAAATACTCTCTGTATCTATAATTAATCCATCAAAATCAAATATGATTGCTTTTATCAAAGTATTAACCTCTTTCTCATTTTAATTTAGCTAATGAATCATCGTTTTGTTGAATAAATTCCTCTAAAATAAGCGAATATATTTTTGGTTGATCTGAAGGTACCAAATGTCCAGCAAGCGGAACAATAGCAATATGAACATTTGAATTATTCATAGGATACTCTAATGCAACATTTGTTTCATTTCGTTGAGCTTCACCTACCATTATTAATGTAGGGAACGAACAAGAACTTAACAACTTCATATCTTCGAAAGGATACCAGCTTGCATTCTTACCCATATGTAAAAACTGTTCCCAATTTTGACCATGCAATTGATCGAAGTATGAAATTGCTTCATTATTTAGTAATAAGTTAGCTTGATGGGATACATCTTCATTATGAATTTCCATCCAATTTTCTGGTTTAACTGTAGTAATCCCTGAAAGAGTTAGAGTAATTATTCGTTCTGGATACATTTGTGCGAACTTAATGGCTACAAGTGAACCTAAGGAGCTGCCAACTAAATGTATTTGATCTAATTCAAGATGATTAAGAGTTTCTAATAAATCCGACGCAGAGTCTTCAAAATAATTTTGTATTTCGACTGAATGAGAAAGGCCATGCCCCCTCAAATCTGGTGAGATAATTGTAAACTTTTTGTTGAAATATTCCCTTTGATAATTAAAATCTGTGTCTCCCGTTTGTAACCCCGAATGCAAAAAAACTAATGACTCTCCAGATCCACTGATATTAGTATGTAAAATCATTTCAATCCCCCATTTACAACAGATAAATTTGCCCACTCACACTTCTCCATTAATGGTAACATATTACACCTTACTGCTTTATGTAATGATTATAAGTTTTCATAAATTCTTAGTTTTAACGCAAGATTCTTTAAAGGCTTTACATCCTATCAATTATCTCCTTTAAATTGTGGAGATAGACACTAAAAAAACTGCGAAGGATAATATAAAAATATTTGTAAAACTAGCCATTTTTTTAAGATCTGTCTTCATATCGATTAATATGTATTAAATAGACTTTTTGGTAAAAGATAAGTACGAATCAATAAGCAATTGCCGATAAGGTTTTTTGGTGTTGCAACATACCGATGCAGAGATCGATATACCTGATTTAAAGTATTGGTACTAATCTGCTTAAGGTAATTACCGATTCAAAAAAATTTTAATCGAAGGAGGAATCAATGTATGAGTGGGCTTTCACGAATCGCGCTAGCTCTAGTTATTATCGGTGCACTTAACTGGGGGTTGATTGGACTTTTTCAATTTGATTTAGTTGCAACGTTATTTGGTGGTCAAGATGCGTTTTTATCTAGGGTGGTATATGGTCTTGTGGGGATTAGTGGACTAATATGTCTTGGTCTATTATTTAAGCCAGACGAAGAGATCGACCCGGTTACCCACCGACATTCATCTTTATCCAATCCTACTTTAAGGACAGAATTCGGCAAGGAACCGGATTTCACAAAAGAGCAGGACGTTAAATTGAAAAAGAAGAATAATGGTATGGATAATGTAAATTAGAATGCAGCAGGAAAACAGCTCACTGTTTCAAGTGACTGAAAGTACTAAAATAGAAAATAAGTAAGAAGAGTCTAATTCGATTATGAATTAAACTCTTCTTTTTCAATTCCAAATAGTTGACTATGTGGGACGGGATTCGGAATATACATGATTGTCGAAAAATAGAATTTTAAAGATAATTGCTACCGGGGACATCGTTAGACTAATTATTGTATTCCACTTTATAAATGAAACCATTTCTTACCAATAAACGTAATACTGATTAGATAGGAGTGGTGAAATGTTTGAAGAAATGAAAAATCGCCATTTATTCGGTATCACTATATTGTTTATCATCTTGTTCATAGTAGTAGCGACTTTATTTTCTGCAAGTGAGGATGTTTCTGGTCTTGCATTCCAATTTGCTTTGTATATCGCTGCACCCGTTGTTTACTTTCGATACCAATTTAATAAACATAGCGTTTCTTTAAGTGATGTCGTATTTATTAAGGGTTCAAAACAATGGATTCCTTCCGTTTTAGTTTTTGTTGCAATTTCCGTCCTCTTTTCACTTAGCATTTCTTGGCTCCAATTTATCACTCTTAATTCTTTTGCACCAAGGTTAGTAGATCTGATTTTTGAACCCTTTCTTCTCCCTGAAAATCCATTCTTTTTAGCCCTTACTATTCTGTTCATATGTATTATTGGTCCTATTGCGGAAGAGTTTATTTTCCGAGGATTGTTACTAAAAAGAATGATTTTGAAAACCTCGGTCTGGAGCGGCATTATGATCTCAAGTATTTTATTTGGAATCTTACATATGGATATCATTGGCTCAACTATTTTCGGAATCATAGCTGCATTAGTGTATTTAATAACGAACAATTTAGCTATCCCTATATTATTTCATATAGCTAATAATTCCTTTGCGATGATTATGGCTTACTTAAATCCTACATGGCCTGAATGGCTCTTATTAAACACCAAAGCGGATTTATACACTCAAATCCCTTTGAAAATTGGAGCGCTTATCATCAGTACGACGCTAATTTGGTTTGTAATTCGTCGTTTGAGAATTGTACTAAGAAATTCTAGCGTTGAAGAATTAGGCTAGTAGTAATTCACTTTAATAATTTTCTTTTTCACAACAGATAATGATAATTTAGGGGGCCATTGAATGAGAAAATTCTCATTTTCTATACTAGGTGGAATTATAATCGGCTTGATCTTATCTTTGGTTTTAATGGATTATGAAGTAATCAAGTATGAAATAAGAGATCAAGCGGGTATTGAGTCACGTTGGGTTTCAGAGATGGATTTCAATTTCGTGTTCAACGCATCTATGTTGGTATTCGGAGTGGCTGTTTTAATCTTCATTGTATGGAGTTTTGTTGAAAGAAAAATTGCAGATTAGGGGTGGTGTCTTATGGGTTTACCAAAATGTGATCAATGTCGAACTACGTTTTCTTGGGGTCAAGTAAGTAAATCATTGAGTTTATTCTATCGACCCATTATTTGTCCTGTGTGTAAAACAGAAAATCGAATTACATTTCGTTCAAGATTAATAGGATCAGTGATAATTATGCCGATAATTCTCATCGGTTCTATATCTACTATTATTTCATTATCACTTCCAGTAACCATCACGTTAATAGTAGTAACAGGTCTCATTGCAATGTTGATTCAACCATACTTTATGAAATATAGTTCTAATGAAACTGAAACTAATATAGCGATTTAAAGCTATGGGAATACTGTTGGTTTTCATTTGTTGATTTATAGCAAAATCGCAAATTATTATTTATAAAGGCTATGTTAAAATTACGGTTGATTTTTCGTAAGGTGCGATTGTTTATGAAATTTTACACTTAAATTAACGAAGCAGGTTAGCCATCCATGTATCTCAAAAATAACATCTACACCACAGATAATGAAAGAATATTACGTTCTTTCATGGGAGTTATAGAAGTTGTGAAATTGAAAGGGAGGATAAAATGGATGAAACACAATGGGATATACAAGAAGTTAAGCATTTAAAAAAGAAACAAGTAGTCCAAAACAATCTCGTAATGCTGTTGTTATTCGTGCTCCTTGTTTTTTTTACTGATAACGGAATGCACTCCCTCATCATTGGAATATTTTTTGTGCTTATATGGATAATATTAGCTATCACGTTGTACACCCTAAAGACAGGAAGACCTATTGGTACAAAGACAAATAGACGTGTGCAGGAATTTGATAGAAATCGTTTGGGAGAGAAACGGTGGAAGCGAAATAGAATAGCTGAGGCTGTCCTCATCAGTGTTATAGGTGTTGGTTTTGCAGTTTTATTGTTTGTTAAGGATTTCAACTCTTTAAGATTGGACTTTCCTAGCTATGCTATCCCATTTGTTGGGGCTTGGATAGGCTATAATTTAGGAGAGATTATCAGAATGAACAATTTATAAGGGTAACCGAAAAAATAGTAGAAACTCTTATTCAAGTAACGCGTGCTTTAGTAAAAAAGAACAAAAATACAATGGGTTTGGAGATGTATCTCCAAGCTCATTTTTTATGCGATTTTTCCCTTTATCTTTAACATAGCCCTTTATAAAACAATTTAAGTTGCTTGGAGTGAAGGCGCGAAACTCCTGCGGGAACAGCGCGAGCTGAAGACCCTGCAGTGAGCGAAGCGAATGAAGCGGCTGAGGCCGTGCCCGCGGAAAGCGAGCACCGAAACGAAAAGCACTAGGCTCACAGCATTGCACCAAGTGTATTATAAAAAATCACACACAATGTAAATCTATTTATTTACCTACAAACAAAAACTCCCGAGATATTCTCGGGAGTTTTTCCATTAAAAATTATGTGGTCAAACTGGCGGACGAATTGCTACTGTATCTTGAGTTTCAGCAGGTTCTGCGGCTAAAACTGTACTCACATCGTTACTAACCAAACTTGCAAATCCGATAATCAATAATAAAATCAATGTTTTTTTCATCAATAACACTCCTTATAAAATGTATTTAACTGCTTTTTCATATTTACCTTCGTTTTTATAATACTCCGCAAGAATCTTACTGAAGTATCGATAAAATTCTTTTTGTTCGTCTGCCTTTTCTATAGACGGAAGTATCTTTTCTTCTAAGAAAGTCATGGCTTTTTGTTTTTTATCATTTAAAAGAAACAAATAGTACGATGAATAAAGTTGGTAAGGCGAAACTTTCATTTCTTTTGCTTCTTTATTTAATAAAGTAAAACTGATTTTACTATCATCCCATTTTTCTAGTTTGAACTCGGTCAAAGCTAAATTGTATAAACAGAGAAGATAGTTTTCGGTTCTTTCTTGGAAGATGACCGCGCTCTTCTTGAAATAGTGCAAAGCTTGTTCATAATCACCCATACGATGTCTTAAATCACCAATGTTATGATAAATATGAGGCAATAGGGCGGTCTCTTTCAGCATTTCTGTGTTCCTTACGAGATGTTGATAATTGTCCAAAGCCTCATCATAGATTTTGGATTGCGAGTAATTAATGGCTAAAGACATTTGAACATGGAGAATTCTTTTGAAATTGAAGTGATCTTTGAAAAAATTCAATGCTTTCTTTCCATAATTAATCGCATGACCGGATTGATACATATACCCTTTAACCAGTGCAAGATGATAATAGATTTCTCCTTCAAATGTATTTGTTTCATAATACTCTTGAAGTATTGCTGAGATTTTCTCATCCGCTTCCTCATATTTCCCCCTTAAGATTAAAAATATCCCAGTAAAATAGGAAAGTAAATAGCTTTCATGTTGGGAAAAATTTTGCCGTTGAGCATTGAGCCATTTTATCTGTTCATCGGCAAAATCTAGGTCTTTAGTGAACAAGTAATATCTTAATTTGTAAATTTCGTATAGGTAGATGTGTTTGGTGAAAGGTACCATTTCTTTATACACCTGTAGCTCTAGAAAAGTACTCACTGCTTTTTCTGTTTCAAGATAGAGCATATTTTGAAGCAGCTGATTAAGTAAAACCTCAACTTTCACTTCACTTTCTTCCACATCGTGCAGGTCAATTTCTAGACGATCGAGCACCAGTCTGATGGTCTCAACATTAGCTTCCTTGCTATTGTTTTCTATCTTACTCAGATGTGGCACCGAGCATATTCCTTCAGCAAGTTCACTTTGTGTCATCTTTTGCTTTGTCCGATGATATTTAATTAATGAGCCTATTTGCATGTCTTCACCTACTCACAAAGTTTGTAGACTCATTATACGTAGAGATGTCTATTTTCTCAATTTTTAATAAATTAGCAGAAATTCACAATTCAGCTATTCTCTTAAGTTTTCATTTGATTTCGAATTAATTTTCCCAATAATCAAAATATAGTTTGTGTGCTAGATTTGGTTTAGCAAGAAAAATACACAAGAAAAAGGAGCACACAAATGAACAAGTCGAAAAAAATCTTGATGAGCGTTTTACTTACAGCAAGTCTAGCAATGCCAACTGTTGGTGCAAATGCAGCAACGACAACGAGCAATGGTGACGAGAAATTCCGAGTTTATGTGGAAGCTTCCGATTCATCTACTAAATCTTCACTTAAAAGTAAATACAAAGCACGCTGGGAATTAACCGAAAATGGTTTCTCAACAGAAATGAACGAAAAACAATTTGCCGCACTACAAAAGAACAAAAATATTACGGTGACAAAAGTTCAACAAGTTTCACTTGATACGGATATTCGAGCGAACCAGTTCGAAGCTACTGCTGGTGAATACCCTTCTCATCAAACACCTTGGGGAATTAAAGCAATCTATAACAATAGCAGTCAAACAACAACATCTGGTGGACAAGGTATTAACATTGCAGTCCTTGATACCGGCGTTAACGTAAATCATTATGATTTAGAAAATACAGTTGAACAATGTAAAGACTTCACGCAAGCCACTTCCCTAGTCAACGGGGTATGTAATGATGCACACGGTCATGGTACGCATGTTGCTGGATCTGCTTTAGCTGACGGCGGTAGTGATGGTGCTGGAATTTATGGTGTAGCTCCAGATTCGGATTTATGGGCTTATAAAGTTCTTGCTGATAATGGATCAGGATACTCAGATGATATTGCAGCAGCGATTCGCCATGCAGCAGATCAAGCTACTTCATCCGGAACTAAAACGGTAATCAATATGTCTTTAGGTTCTGCTAGTAATGATAGTTTAATTGCAAGTGCAGTAACGTACGCATACAACAAAGGTGTTTTAGTTGTAGCGGCTGCAGGAAATGAAGGTCCTTATCAAGGATCGATTGGTTACCCTGGGGCTCTAGTAAATGCAGTAGCAGTTGCGGCACTTGAAAATGTTCAACAAAACGGTACATACCGAGTTGCTGACTTCTCTTCTCGTGGGTATGCTTCTACAGATGGAGACTATTACATTAACCAAGGAGATGTAGAAATTTCTGCACCTGGTGCGTCGATTTATTCAACTTGGAATAATGGTGGGTATAACACAATCAGCGGAACTTCTATGGCAACACCTCACGTTGCCGGTTTAGCTTCAAAGCTTTGGTCTCAAAATCCTAGCTGGTCAAATGCAACATTACGTGCCAACTTACAAAATCGTGCGAAGAATTACGATATTAAAGGCGGTTACGGAGCAACAACTGGCGACGACTATGCGTCTGGTTTCGGATTTGCACGTGTTCAATAATTAATAAACACATACTAAAAAGAGTTATCGATTGCCTTTTTAAAGAGGAAATTGATAACTCTTTTTCATAGTGTAATTGGATTTTTAAAAGTGAACGATAAGGTTCTGAATACCCCCTCTATTTCAGGATTTAAAAGGATTAATTGATGGAACATGACTTTTGCCCAAAATGGTTCTAGGTCCATTCAACCCAATTTTTCGATTACGAATATTTCGTGCCACAAAGGACTTGTATTCTTTTTGAACAGGTATATAATTCAAAGCGTAACATCAAATTTATGAAATTATGCGGAGATTAATATGCGTCCATATAACGAAAAAATAAGTATATATAATGGCATGGCATCGACTGTGGCGATGAATTTTTCAAATAACTTTTTCCCAATATTTGCGATCACCATTTTAAGCGCAACGAATTATCAAGTCGGGTTAATCAGTTCGCTTCCCCCTCTGATGGCATTACTTATGACGATACCGGCTGCTATCTTACTTAATCGGGCTCACGAACATAAGAAGCTTGTTGCCCTCTCCATTCTGTTAGCGAGAATCATGTTTTTGTTTATCGTTGTTGTCGTTTATATCCCTTCCGAATCGATGCAAGCCTGGGCATTTCTGATTATTGTCGCCTTAATGAGCGTGCCGAATACTGTCGCCAATATTGGGTGGCAAACATTAATTAGTGGCATGATTAGTGAATCGAGACGCGGGGAATTCTTTAGTGATCGAAATCGTTTATTAACAATGGTTGGATTAGTTTCAACCTTAGTTATTGGGATTGTGATGAAAGATCAATCAAATAATGTAACGGCATACCAGATTTTATTTGCCATCGCATTTGGTTTTGGATTACTAGAAGCTTTCATTTTGATGAAGCATGATGAGCCCCATACTCCTGGAAGCGGTCCATTGGTTAAAAAGAAATTAATGGAGTGGTCCATTTTTAAACACTCAAGTTTTGTTTGGTTTTTAGCGGCTGCGTTATTCTTTAATTTTGCGTGGCAAATGGCGTGGGGAATTTTCAACATTTACCATGTTCGGGTTGTAGGTGCGACTATCTTTTGGATAAGTATGTTTTCGGTGGGAAATATGCTTATGCAAATTTTGACTTTCCCTTTGTGGAAAAAATGGGCTGAGCGGAAATCAAACGTTCGTGTATTTGTTTATGCAGCTATCGGCATGGCGAGCACTCCATTTTTGACCGTGTTATCGACCAATTTGTATTACTTAACAATCGTACAAACAATGTCCGGTTTCTTCCTATCTGGCGTGGTCTTGCTGTTGTTTAACCTTTTACTTGAACAGTCTCCTGAGGCGTCACGTACCTACTGTATTACAACGTACAATGTACTGTTAGCACTCGTTGCTTTCCTTGCTCCTCAAGTGGGCATCTGGCTATTGAACTCTTGGGGTGTTGAAACTGCTATGTACATCAATTCAGGGTTGCGTTTGCTCAGTGCTGGCCTCTTCTTTTTAGTGTATATGCTCTATGCTCGGGAACCGAAAGAATCTTTATTATAAGTTTAAATTACAGTGAATATAGAAAAAGGCAGAAGATTAGGCATGGAGCCCATTCTTCTGCCTTTTTTAATTGGAGGTATTGGATTAAACAACATCTTTGTATAAATGAATCCCTTGATACTGATTTAGTAACACATCTAATTGTTGGCTACACTTCACAACTGTAGGATGTGTTCGACCATACCGTTTTGCTTTCAAGATCATTTCTTTCTTTTTAATGTTTATGAGCATCAATGTCACGCTTCTCTTACTCAATGACTTCATTTTCATATTCCCATCCCCCAAACCAAAATGATTTTGTCATGCACATATTTAAGGAAATAAAAACTGGGTTACAAATTGCAGAGAAGTGTTTCACTAAGAAGTATTTAGTACTGAAACGAAGAACTTTATATCTTGTATTTATTATATGATTTCAGCCCTTAAAAATCAATATATAGTGTGTTATTTTTATTTCGACACAATATGTTGTATTATTCCTTATTTTGCACTTTTAATCTTCTTCTAGATTTAGACCTTCTACATACTTTCGATCCAACTGATTTTTCACTTTGCGATATTCTTTAGATTTAAATACAATATCAAAATCATAATCCTCTGGATATAGTTCACTTTTTTTAATATGAAGTTTAAGACGTTTATGGTTAAACTCTTTCTTTTCACCTTTCACTTGAACAATATAATTTCCGATGCTACTTGGCCCTTTATAGACAATGCCAGTTTCATCCGTAGCAGTTATTTTCACATTGTCTCCTTGTTCAAATAACGGAACTTTATCCTCTACGTCCTCTTTGCGAAGTTTTCGATCATGTTTAAAGGTGGTTATTTGTTTTACATAATGAAGATCTTTCAAGTTTTCACTTGGAATCGAATTCGAAAATGGATGCGCATTTTTGTACGAAATGACATATGCTTTTCTAATTAAATCTGGATGTAACCCAAGTTTCAAAGCAATATCAAATGCTTGGCTTTTCCCGCTTTGCCCTAATAAAAGACGATAAGTAGGACGCAAAGTTTCCAGATCGAACTCCATGGAACCATTTAAAAAGCCTTCTTTTGCATCGGCAAAGTCCTTCATTTCACTGTAATGAGTGGTTGCAAAAAGCGTTGCCCCTTTCTCAAAGAGTTGTTCAAGAATGACGATTGCTAAAGCCATCCCTTCACTTGGGTCTGTTCCAGACCCTAATTCATCGAGCAGCACGAGTGAGCGTTGATCCGTTGACTTTAAAATCTCAATAATATTGACGAGGCGTGAGCTGAATGTGCTCAGATTTGCTTCTATGCTTTGACCATCGCCAATATCTACGAAAATCTTTTGGAAAATGTGAAGTGTACTCCCTTTTTCAGCTGGAATATATAAGCCCGTTTGCGCCATCATGGTAAGTAAGCCGATTGTTTTAAGTGTTACCGTCTTCCCACCTGTATTCGGTCCTGTAATAACGAGTGCGCGATCGTGCTCTCCAAATTGTAAAGAAAGTGGAACCGCATTCCCTTTTAGCATAGGATGTCTAGCTCCTTTTAAATGAATGAGGTATTCTTCATTTAAAATAGGACATTGCCCTTCAATTAGTTTGCTGTGTTTCGCTTTTGCAAAAATAACATCGTAATGATGCATTGTGTCCATCGCAATATTCATCGACATTTCATGTTCAAGAAATTGTTCAGTCAGTTCATATAAGATTTTCTCGACTTCATGCTCTTCAGCAATTTTTAATAAGTCGATTTCACCCTGCATGACTTCCAATTCTTTTGGTTCCATGAATAATGTCGCTCCTGAAGCTGATGTATCGAGAACATTCCCGTTCACTTTGTTTCGATATTCTCTTTTAACAGCAAAGACAAATCGTCCATTTCTTTCGGAAACCATACTTTCCTGTAAATAAGGTGCGAAGGTTTTAGACTTCACCATCGTTTGAGCTCTATCTTTTACCTTAGTAAGTAGCATACCTAATTGTCTTCTAATCGTTGAAAGTTCCTTCGTGGCATAATCATCAACTTGGCCGTGCTTTAAACAGCGGGTGATTTCAGCTTCCAATTCGCTTAAATCACCAATAGATTCTGCATATAAATGAATAGTAGGCGCAGCATATTGTTTATCTTTCATGAAGCGTTTTAACTTATGGCAATGATCTAAAAAAGAGACGATGCGAGTAAATTGATCGGCTCGTATATACAACCCCTTTTTTGCTTGTTCAATGTATTGTTCCATGTCACTAAGTGTGTGAATGGGTATACTCGAACTTATTTGCATAATCTCTAGTGCCTCTTGTACTTCGCTCAATGTATGTTCAATCGACTTTTTATTAGTTGAAGGTCGCATTTCCTCAATTGTCTTCTTCGCACGCTCGGTGATGGCGTAACTCCCTACCTCTTGTAAAATTTCTTGATATCCTAATACATCAATTGTTTGTTGATTCATTTATTTTTCCTCCTTTTTCAAATAAAAAAAGCCACCATGAAAACACTCATGATGGCTTTGAAGATTGACCTACTTATGCTGGATAGTCTTTTCCTTCATTCGTAGAGAATTCAATTTGAGTTTTAAGGCTCCCTCAAAATAAATTCCCATTAGAAAAATCACGTTACACCAAAATGGTGAAAGCGATGTATTTTCTTATACTGATTTCCGAAACACTCACTAATCAGCATAAAAAAAAGCGATGACAAATACATGCCATAGCTGGAAATTACATATCCATTCTTCATTGCTATGATGCTTGTTCTTAACATTCTTGAAAAGCGCATACTAAATAACCCAATTAATTTATGGGTTTTCGCTTTATTCAAGACCGTATTCAATTAACGGGTTAGTTAAGAACATTCACACTCATAAAACAATCTCCTCTTTCGAGCACATTTACTATCATTGTTAGAATATGCGAATCACTGAATTTTGTCAATTATGACTTTTTCATAATAACCCTCGCTTATTGGACATACATTTAAGCAATGCTAACATGCATGTATTTCTCAAAAAGGTGGGTATGTCTTGAAAAAATATATCATTCTATTTGCACTGTTTGTTTTCCTCGGTGGTTGTGAGGAATCCTCTTCAATCGATTTTAATGTTGAAGTGGAACCAGTCACCCATGCAATGGAAATTGAACCGATACTACCTAAAAAATTGGACAAACCTATTGTTAAAAGTGCCAAGTTAGTAGCTATTGGTGATATCCTTCTCCATCAACCGGTGTACAAAGATGCGGCAACTCCTGAAGGCACTTATGATTTCTCTCCTATGTTTAACCAAGTAAAACCTTTGTTAGAAAGTGCAGATATTGCAGTGGCAAACCAAGAAACGATGATTGGCGGAAAAGAGTTAGGACTCTCTAGCTACCCGCTATTTAATAGTCCTTTTGAAATTGGCGATGCTTTGAAGGATGCGGGGATCGACATCGTGACACTAGCGAATAACCATACGATGGATAAGGGTGAACAAGCTATTCAAAATGCCTTATCGTATTGGAATCAAATTCAAATGCCTTATACAGGCGCATTTCAGTCATTTGAAGATCGAGAAGAAATTCGAATGTTGACGAAAAACGATATTACGTTTTCATTTTTAGCCTATAGCTACGGAACGAATGGCATGCCGGTTCCAGAAGATAAACCGTATTTAATTAACCTAATTGACTTACCTCTTATTCAACAAGATGTTCGTAAAGCCAAGGAATTATCAGATGTTGTAGTAGTCTCGATGCATTGGGGAAATGAGTACGAAAGTTTACCAAGTACTTCTCAACTTGAACTCGCTCGCGAGCTATCAACGATGGGAGTGGATATCATTATTGGTCACCACCCACATGTATTGCAGCCAATGGATTGGATTGAAAGGCCAGATGGTTCTAAGACGTTTGTTATGTATAGTTTAGGGAATTTTTTGTCCGGTCAAATAGGGTTAGATAGACGAATTGGTGGGATTGGGGGCATTGAAGTAACTAAAACGACTTTTCAAGGGAAATCTACCATCACCTTAAACGAACCAAACTTCATATCCACTTACACCCATCATACAAATAATCGCGACTTCGAAATCATTCCAATGGATGTGTTAACAGATGCCCATTTAATTGATCACAAACAATATACTGAGTCGACTCAGCATCATATGGCAACCTTTATCGATGAACTTTTGATTGTGGAATAGGCTTTATTTAAATAACAGAAAAGTTTCAATAAAGGTAGAAGGATTTGAGTGAATATGAAATGGAAAAACACCTTGGTTCGTATGGAGATACAGGATTCCTGCTTCTGATGAAAAAGGTTTGTAGGAGACATCTAGCACTTGGTGTAAACCGAAGGCAGTTGTAGCCGTGATCACTTCATCTTTAGTTACAACTAATTCATGCTTGGTTGCAATTTTTTGAAGTTGGTAATGATAATCGATTTTACGTTCAACAAGTGTATATTGAATTTTTGCGTGGTGGTCATCCTTCAACTGGCAGCCCTCCTTTTCCTTCATGGTACAAGAGTTTTACAGGTAAATGAAAGTGATAAGGTTGGAAATTAGAAAATTGCTTCTTGCACCCATTATAGTGCTAGAAAAGACTTTTCTTATTCAGATATCCATAAATAAAAAATAATCCTTTTAAACCTGATGAATTGGTTTAAAAGGATTTTTAATTATGCCATTTTTTCTTTACAGAACGCTAAAATTTCAGCTTCTTCATCATCTTCAAGAGCGAAATCCATTGTTGTTTTCGTTCCTTTATCTGTGAAGTAATACTGGACAATACGCAAACCATTGTCATCTGAAGCTATAATGACACGAAGGTCAACGCCACCTTCAGTGAATAACTCATCTTCCTCATCAATTTCAAGGTCTAATAAGAATTCGTAACGGTCACCTTCAATAATTCCTGTAGGGTCATTAATTTTATCAAATAAATGATTTGTAATTTTCATGTAGTTTGCTCCTTCGTTTATACGATATCTCCATCTTACCACGAGAAGACTAAATAATGCCTAATTCTTTACTGAATGCTAAATTATGACTCTTCCCAAACATTAAAAATCATCCCAAAAGGATCTTTAATGTAACAGTCTTTCCCTTTGCCATGCCACCTAACGATTTCACAGCCATTTTCGACAAAATATTTCTTTGCTTCATCCAAATCGCTGACGACCACTTCCATTATAAGGCCAAGATTTTCATTTCCACCCATTAAGTAAATCGAATTGTTCTTTGTTCTAAATTCTACCTCATCCACTTCTTTTTGATCAGGTTCCTTCATTCCAAAAATAGTCGAGTAAAATTCTTTTGCCTTTTCAACATCATGTACTTGAAATCCTATATTTTTCGACATTCTAATGTTCATCAATATGCCCCCTTAGTAGGTCAAGTTTGTTTATCCAATTAATTCTTTAATCACTTGATTCGTTAAGTTTGGAACGATATCAAGTGTAAAGCTACGTTCCATTCGTTCATATTGTTTGTGCGCATCGTGTCCATATGGACCTATATTAATTACTGGAACATTGATATCGCGAATGGCTTGGTAATTGACGTAATGCTTCGTACCCCATCCTGGGTTGTTTGCAGATACAGCGGATATTCCAACTTCATCATCGCTTAATGCGACAAAACTCATATCCGAGATGTAAGGAAAGAAGTTCTTTGTCACGATTGGATGTTGATAATGCGGTTGGACATTCTCGACAGCTATATCGAGTGCATCTAATAAAGTTCTTTCGTTATCTGTTTTACCAGATAGCTCTATTCTTGGCGAATAAAGCGACGAATAGAACACGATAATCGCTGGGTTTTTATTCGGCATCCACTTCCACGCTTCTTCGACAACTCGGGCTGCAAACATGCGGGTATCTAGTTCCGTTTGTAACATCAGTTGTCCCTTGAATTCATCCATATGTTGAATATACGCTTCCCCATGTTCATCTACTAAATGTTCATCCATCTCTTCATACGTCATAACTCTTGGTTCCCATAAAATCTCATTCATTGGCTCCCCGCTTGCTTGCGTGAAAGCTTGATAGTGCTTCTTGAACTCATGTAAAGCTGTTGCGAACGCCGTTGATGCTTCCACTTTCAATAATTCAAGTACTTCTTTTGGTGACCATGAATGAATGAAGAAATTGAAATACACATATGCCGATAATGCGGTTTGCACGGTATAGGTTGGTTTTAAGTCCATTTGTTTCAATGAAACCGGTGGTACCGTCGTCTCACCTAGTGCTTCATTACAAAGAGCTGGGTTGTAACTAATTTGACGCGTCAAATGAGCGGCGATGAAATTAGGATCGATTCCTTCAAAACATGAACCCACATGCGTTTCCGATCCGGTAATAAAGAATGATGGCAATAACTTACCGACTGTCCCCTTGTATATGTACCGATTAGGATCCCCGTTATACCTTGGAGATACAAAGTCAGCATTAATCGCCGCTACATATTCAAAACCAAGCGTTTCTCGAAGATTTTTAAGTTCAGTTAAAGAAGAAATGATTCCATGAGAGCCATCTTCCTCGTCACATTCAAAGACAACGAGCAAATTCCCTTCCAGTTCATCAGGATGTTCCGAATAGTATTTTAATAAATACAGATGACTCGAAACACCTGATTTCATGTCGAGCACGCCGCGTCCAAATTCGTATTCACCAGACTCAAGATCGGCACGAACAGCAGGTGGCAACTCTTCATTGTGAAGCGCTTGTGCTAAAGCATCGGGATCTAATGCATATTCTTTTAATTGAAAATCATCAATACCAACTGTATCGACATGCCCCATCAATATGACGGTTTTATTGGAAGGACTTTTCGTCCCTTTCACAAAAGCGATGACATTGTATCGTTCTTGGTCATCGTCTTCAGTTGGCTGATAGATGACGTTATCCGTATGTTCTTGGAAATATGGATAGGAAGAAATAAGGGTATGAATAGCTTGTGAGACAACCTTTTCCCCGCCCTCATTCACAATACTTTCAATCCGCACAAGTTGCTTCGTTAAAGCCAATACTTCTTCTCGACAATCAAACATCTATCGACACCCCTTTATGAAATAATTATTCGTTACCCGTAATATATCATATTGTATCGACACGAGGAACACGGTTTGATTACAATGAAGGAAGTGAGGAGTGAGCGAATTGCAACCATTTACGGCTGAAGTTGTGCGCATTTTAAAAGAGATTCCCCCAGGCAGAGTCGTCACCTATGGACAAGTAGCCAGATTAGCAGGAAGCCCTCGTGCTGCTCGCCAAGTTGTTCGTATTTTACATACAATGAGCGAAAAACATCAATTGCCCTGGCATCGTGTCGTCAATGCAAAAGGAGAAATTGCTGTTCCTGACGATGAATCACGCGAGTTGCAGCGCATGTTACTTGAAAGTGAAGATGTTGGGTTTTTGAGGGATGGACGCGTGGATTTGAGTGTGTTTGAATAGACGGAATGAAAGAGCAAGCTCCTGTTTATAGTGTAAACAGGAGCTTGCTCTTTCACAAATTATCAGTTACTTTCTTCTATTTTATCTTCGATTCTCCAACCATTTTGCAGTTCACGAATAGATAAGCCTAAAGTATATTCAAAGTGAGGATAGTCTTTAAAACCACGCCAGTCGCCACCCCATGTAAAACCAAGATCCTTTCCTATTCGGGCAACTTCAAACCAGTCTGCTTCTCCATTTCCATTGGAGTCTCTTTGTAAATCATATGAAATGGAGTTGTCTTGATTGAGTAAGGCAAAATCGAACGCAAGTCCGTAATTATGATAACTTTCGCCTCCTTTTGCATAGGAAACAATAGCGCCACTACTTGTTCTGCCCTGATCGTAAATTTCATTTTGTGATTCTATCGATCTAAATCCGTCTGTAATTAAAATAGGAATTCCTATTTTATTCGCTTGTTCGACTAATTCCACACTTTTTTCTTCTACTATATTATGCAATCCGCTAGGCAATGGTCTTGCCTCTCGAATTCGCTTATTTTCGATTTCTCTATCAATCCATACAAAAAGAAGTCCGCCTAAAACTAGTAAAAATAAGATATTTATTATAGATAGAAATTTTTTCACATTCGCGTCTCCTTTTCATAAAATCTAATCTTTATTGTCGACGTATTCTCAAAAAAATAGTATTCATGTCGATATATAGGTACGTAGGGACTATTTTAGTTATTGTAAAAGGAAGAGGGACACGTGCATGGTGACTATGTTTAAAAGCAAAAAAGCTACAAATAAATCAATTGTGTTAAATCTACAAACTTGGCAAGAGCAGGTTATTCTAGACCTTTCTCATAATAAGGAACTAGAGAAGCAGATTCAAATGATAGATTTAACCAAGAACGATTTGGCTGTCATTCGACAACTTCAACCACATATTCAACCTCATCTTGAGGATTTAGTAACTCATTTTTACCAAGCACTTGAATATGGTTCAGGCTTAAATGAGATCATTCAAAAAAATAGTTCGGTAGATCGCTTAAAAGTAACTTTAAAACGTCATTTAGACGAAATGTTTGAAGGGCAAATTAATCAAGCATACATAAACCAACGTCATACCATTGCACATGTACATGTTCGAATTGGTCTTGGAACGAAGTGGTATATGGGTTCATTCCAAAGCTTTGTTTCTGGATTAACTGATATTATTTTCTCATTAAATATGTCTACAGCTGACAATATTTTGGCAATTAAAGCGATCACAAAAGTACTTAATTTCGAGCAACAGTTAGTTATCGAGGCGTACGATGCACAGCATGAACGTATACGCCAAGAAGCAGCTGATACCAAGGAGAGTTTAATTTCTACCGTTCGCACAACTGCTGAAGAATTAGGTGCAATTAGTGAAGAAACCAATGCATCGATTCAACAATTATCTGCTGAATCTGACGAAATTGCGAGCTTTACGAAACAAGGGTTATTCTTCGTTAATTCTACTGAAGAAAAATCACAATCAGGTAAATTATTATTAGATCAACAAAGCAATCAAATGAAATCGATTTTGGACAGTGTGACAACACTTGAAGAAACAATGACAAAGTTACGAATTTCATCTCAAAAAATCAGCGAGATCGTTGGTCTTGTAACATCGATCGCAGACCAAACGAACTTACTAGCACTTAATGCTTCAATTGAAGCTGCACGAGCTGGTGAACATGGACGCGGCTTCGCAGTCGTGGCTGACGAGGTTCGAAAGTTAGCTGAGGAAACAAAATCTGCAGTTCAAAGTGTCTCGTCTTTAATTCAGCAAACTGAATTAAGCATCACGAACATGGAATCATCTGTCCAGCATGTAGACACACAAATTAACGAATCGGTTGATACACAACAACAATTATCATTATCGTTTAACACAATTGTTGACGCAATGTCTGGCATTAAAGATCAGAGCGAGCGTACAACTGAACAAATCGTTACAATGGCTACCGTTTTAGACGAATTGACCAATGCAACGACACAGGTTGCAAGTTCTTCTGACCGACTTATTTCTACCATTCATGATATTTAATACGAGAATGACATCGCTCCCACTATCGGGTTGCGATGTCTTTTTCATTAAGTAAAGGCATATAAATTGATAATGCTTACAGATCCATACACATCTTTAATTTCATTTAATTTCAAATTTAAAGGCTTATGATAATTCTTGTCGAATTAATCGATAAGAAATCATGTAATGTAGTGCTTAAAATGAATATAAGGGGACCTACCTATGAAAGCGATTATCTATACAAATTATGGATCGTCTAATATCCTCCAACTTAAGGAACTAGAAAAACCTATTCCTAAAGATGATGAAGTCCTTTTAAAAGTTCACACTGCTTCCGTTAACCCCTTGGACTGGCACTTTATGAGAGGCACCCCTTACGTGCTGCGCATACAAGCGGGAATGCTAAAACCAAAGAACAATCGTTTAGGTGTAGATGTGGCTGGTACGGTTGAATCTGTGGGCAAAGACGTAACGGAATTCAAACCAGGAGACGAGGTATTCGGAGGCTGCAATGGTGCGTTTGCTGAGTATGTTTGTGCTAATGAAAAAGCTTTCGTGATTAAACCAAACAATATGACCTTTAAACAAGCTGCTGCTGTACCTATTGCTGCTTTTACAGCTTTGCAGGGACTTCGCGATCAAGGTCAAATTCAGCCAGGTCAAAAGGTTTTGATAAATGGTGCGGCTGGAGGTGTAGGTACGTTTGCGGTTCAGATTGCCAAATCGTTCGGTGCGATTGTTACTGGTGTTTGTAGTACCCGAAATGTAGAAATGGTACGTTCAATTGGAGCAGACCATGTCATCGATTACACGCTGGAAGATTTTACTCGCAGTGAACAACAATATGACCTCATATTTGATGCTGTAGGAAATCATTCGCTGACAAATTGTAGACGAGTATTGGACTCAAATGGAATTCTCGTCCTAGTTGGCGGTCCTGATAAGGGGCGTTTTCTTGGCCCATTAAGTCGTTCGCTCCGAGCTCTAGTTTTATCTCGTTTCGTAAAGCAGAAAATGGTGATGCTCTTTGCAGTACGTAAAAAAGCCGACCTGCACATAATTCAAGAGTTACTGAGCGCCGGCAAAATAACCCCGGTTATTGACAGATGTTACACTTTAAATGATGTACCCGAAGCGATTCGATACGTAGAAGAAGGACATGCTCAAGGTAAGGTAGTCATAAATGTTATAGGCTAGCAAAATAAAAAAAGACATCGGCCCTTTTACTGGGCAACGATGTCTTTTTCATTAAGCTGTTATATCTCGTTTTGTAAATGACCAATAACTGATGAATAAAAACAGCAACATATACATCAGCAATACTGCTACTGAAAACGGCCACGTGATATCCTGAACGAACATATTTCCGGTAATATACCCCGTTAAATCAATATGCGTAAATAGGATATACTTTGTAAATTCATATTCTCTTAAAAAGAACACAATATTTGGTCCCATGAATAAGAGGAAGATCGATAATCCGATGGCTAATGAACTTGTTCGGAACACACTACCAATCGCAAAAGCAAAGGTAGTAAAGACGATGACACCAACAAATTGTAGCGCATATAAGGCGATCACTCGACCCCAATAAGATATCTCAACAACTTTTCCATCCTGCACATCCAGCAATACGCCACTTCCTGAATCGTAGAAAATGAATCCGGCTATGACCGCTGAAATAATCGCAATCACTGTTAATACTAATGCATAAAGAATGGTTGTTACATATTTAGACGTTAGGATTTTCCAACGCTTAACAGGTCTACTTAATAACATTTTGATTGTGCCTTGAGAAAATTCCGCAGCTACGATACTTGCAGCAGCGATTACCGCAAACATCAACACTAATGACAACATTGTATTAGAATCTAGAATATGTTGTTCGCGACTGCCTGGGTCGATTGGTGGTTCATTTTGCGATAATCGATAGTCAATAATCGCCAAATCTTCTTCAAGTTGCTTTTTAAATTCCTTATCTATGTTTGGCTCAGCAAGTTGCGCTTTTGTGAATGCTTGAGTTTCAGTCAAATTTTGTTCCCAGGTTGGTTGATTTTCTGGTTGCATCATATTTGATTGAGCCCATTTTCCAATACCGGATACACCTATCAAGATGAGGACTAACAATCCGGCCATGATCCAAGTGGCTTTTTTATGCCATAGTTTCATCCATTCATTTCTTATGAGATTCAGCAATTTGGCCACCTCCTGTCATTTCTAAGAATTGATCTTCTAGTGTTTTACGGAATGGTTGAACAGCAAAAACTTCCAAATTCGCAGCCACAAGTGAATGAATGATTGAAGGGATTTGAACTTGTTCCACTTTTGCAATAAATCCGGATCCACTAACTTCAAGAACAAGTCCTTGGGCAATAAGTAGTTCGCTCGCTTGTTCTGCAGGTTGCGCTTCAATATAATAATGAGCTTCCTCTACTTGGTTCATTTCTCTAAGGTCAATCAGCTGACCATTTTGAATGATGGCAATACGATCACACATGAGTTCAATTTCAGATAATAAATGACTTGAAACAAATACTGACACACCATCTTCGACAGCAATTTTTCTTAAATATGTACGAAATTCGCGAATCCCTGCTGGGTCTAAACCATTTGTCGGCTCATCTAAAATAAGAAACTTTGGACGGTGAAGCAACGCTTGAGCTAATCCTAATCTTTGACGCATTCCTAGTGAATAAGAAGATACCTTCTCATGGATACGATTTTGCATTCCTACCTGTTCAACTACTTGAATGATGCGTTCTTTCGTAACTGTTTTATCCATTCGCGCAAAATGCAACAGGTTTTTCCATCCAGACATATATTTATACATCTCTGGATTTTCAACAATTACACCCACTTTACTCATCGTCTCTTCAAAGTGATCGTTTAATGTTTGCCCTTCAACAACGACTTCTCCGCTTGTCGGTTTCATTAACCCTGACATCATTCGGATGGTTGTCGTCTTCCCAGCACCATTTGGTCCTAAAAATCCTGTGATTTGACCGGGAAATAAAGACAGATTTAAATTATCAATAATTTTCTTTTTCCCAATAGTTTTCGAAAGTTGTCTCAATTCTACGATTGGTTGTTGCTCCACACTTTTCACCTTCCCTATCTAAAGTAGTATTTTTATAAGACGAAATGTATCCAATAAAGTTCAATTCCTCATCGCCAATGTTTTTATTTACGAAACAACCAGAGGAAAGTTTCAAATTCAGCATTTTATTCCAACATAGCATCTTGAAAACACAGAATTTCCCGGGAAATATGCATTCTGCCACTTTTAATGAACGAATTTATTTTTCCAATAAAAAAAGAGAGACCTCAAATCAGTCCCCCCTTAAAAAACGAGATTTTCCAGTATTAATTGAACAATTAATATAGTCGTAATGATTCGAAGAATGGGTTTCACAAAACGAGGATTTAGCTTTTCAGCAATTCGAACACCTACTTGAGCACCAGTTATAGATCCGGCCATAAGAGCAAGAGTTAATGGCCAAATGATGACACCTGATGCAATGTAACTAATTGCTGCACCAAAACAACTGGAGAACGTTGCAAGTCTAACAAGACCAACAGATTTAATATATGCGACATTTAAATAACTAAATAAATACAACATTAAAGTTCCTTGACCAGGGCCAAACAAGCCATCATAAATCCCAATTCCGTATAGTCCTGGCCCACTAACCTTATTCAGAGTTAATTCTTTATTCCCCGTGAAATTATCTTTTCCAATGAAAGATGTTAGAAAGCCCAGTACTAATAAGACGATAGCGACGATGAATAAATATTTGGATGATAAAAGCGAAGCAATCCACCCACCTGTAAGTCCGCCAATTAAACTGAACGGAATAATCCAGTAGGAATCTTTAAATGAAATTTGTTTTCTTTTATATAAGGTAAAAAAACTACTGAAGGAACTCACTGTATTCGAAACTTTATTGGCACCAATCGCAGAGTGTATTGGCATGCCTAACAAAAGCATTGTTGGCAAATTTATAAAACCTCCACCACCTGCAAGTGTACCAATCGTTGTGGCCACGACTCCAATGACATATAGTAGAATTAAATCCATTAACTTCACCGCCTTCTCTTCTATACTTAAATTGTACTTCGAGAGGCGTAATAAGAAAATGACATGGAATGAATAAAACTTTATAAGAAAAACTTATGACAGGGGAATACCTAATGTTTACAGGCAAAAAAATTCGCTTAACTTCAATTAAAAAAGGGGATTTATCGACCTATCGAGTATGGAACGGCGTTGAAGCTTTTGGTCGATATTATAATGCATTTCCTATCAGAGAAGAGTCAGAAAAAAATGCAGAAAAACTAATAGAAGAGCATTCTGATAAAACTTTCCGCTTTGCCATTCGTCCCGTGGGTAGTGAAGATTTTTTAGGAGTATGTGCGATCGAGGATATCATTTGGCCACACCATATCGGTTGGGTTTCCATTGCCCTTGGTCCGGACTACCATAGCAAAGGTTACGGAAAAGAAACGATGCAATTATTATTAAATTATGCTTTTAATGAAGTGAATTTACATCGCGTACAATTAAGTGTTTTCAGTTACAATGCAGGTGCCATTAAATTATATGAATCACTTGGCTTTAAGCACGAAGGTACGTTCAGAGAGTGGATGCAACGCGACGGCAGACGACATGATATGCATTTATACGGCATGTTAGCCTCTGAATATCGAAAATAACGATAACGGAAAAGGATGCCATCTTTTGATGACATCCTTTTTTAAGCTCTACTTTGAGTGAATCGGAGATATAATTTGTGAATTCCTGTCGTTAAAGGCAGTAAAAATAGTGCAATCAATGAAATTTGGATAATAAACATGGAAGTGTCGGAAAATGAAATGACTCCGGTGCTATCTAAATGGTTAAGCCACATAAACACGAAGACGAGAAGAGTGATTGTCCCAATGAAAATCATAATAATTATTCCAATTTGCATGAAAGATAATTTTTGAATGTTTTTTCGAAGTCTCAAAAACTGGAACAAGACAAACAACACAAAAAGAATAATTGAAAGCACATTAGATTGGATGAAGACCGTATTTAATATATATAACAACAATACTCCTATAATCAGTACGTTTTGGTACTTGTCGAAAGATAACAACATGATAGTTTCTCCCCTTTTTTAATATTACGATTTTCATGTAGAAAAGTTTCAAGTTTAGTAATAAAAGAGAGGATTTAAGTCGTTATTAAGTATGTTGAATACTTTTCTTGTCGAAACTCCTGGGCTTCATGGTTAACAACTCTCCACTTCCAGCGATTCCTTCAGAAGCGCAGCGTAAAAGAACTAATTAGGGCTGCGAATGCAGCCTTTTTCGTTAAATATCCAGAGATTTCTGATCAAGCGACAATCCCACTTTGCATCAAAGCCCCACCAATTCCAATCAAAAAGCGAGCAACAACTAGCTGCTCGCCAAAAATTAGTATTTCATTTTAATACGTTGCTTACGATGTTCTCGTCTGGCTGGTCCCGATTCAAACAATCGTGTTTCCGATTCCGTTTTAGGCGAAATTCCTGGCACTGGAATTGGTTTTCCTGCCTGGTCTATTGCGACAAATGTTAGGAATGACTCAGTTGTTAACTTCGTTTCACCTGTTATTAAGTTCATCGATTGAACCCGAACGTAAATTTCCATTGATGTCCGTCCTGTTGAGCTGACGACTGCTTCAAGCTCTAACACATCGCCTACTCTTGCTGAAGAAAGAAAATCGACGGAGTCGATCGAAGCTGTGACGACTCCACTTTTGCAATGTTTCATCGCTGTGATTGCTGCAATTTCATCTATGTAAGATAAAACCTTACCACCAAAGATCGTTTCGTGGTGATTCGTATCTGGTGGTAAAACTAAGTGAGTTTGTATCGTTCTCGAGTCGCTCATAGGTATCGTATTTGTCATGATCTCTCTCCTTTTGAACTACCCACCACTTACTCTTTATTCCTGGAAGCTGGGGTATTCTCGCCTAATATGATATAGATTCATCATACAAAACGATTTATGGAAAGAAAAGTTTCAGTGCCCACTCTAAGTTTTATTGATACAAATGACATGCGACAAAGTGACCTGGTTCTTGTTCTTGCCAAGCTGGTTTGACTTGCGCACATACGTCCATTGCATGAGGGCAACGTGTTCTGAAAACACATCCTGATGGTGGATTGATTGGACTCGGCAATTCCCCTTCAAGCAACATTCGCTCGCGAGATTCCTCAATATCTGGATCTGGTATTGGGATCGCTGATAACAATGCTTGCGTATACGGATGCAATGGGTTTGCATAGAGTTGGTCACTCGTTGTTAACTCCACCATATGCCCTAAGTACATGACGCCAATTCGATCTGAGATGTATTTAACCATCGACAAATCATGTGCGATGAAAAGATAAGTCAATCCTTTTTCTTTTTGTAGTTTTTGTAGAAGTTTGACTACCTGCGCTTGAACGGACACATCTAATGCTGAAATCGGTTCGTCGGCAATAATGAAATCCGGATCTAATGCTAATGCACGTGCAATCCCAATTCGTTGACGTTGACCTCCTGAGAATTCATGCGGATAGCGATTAGCATGGTCACGATTAAGTCCAACATCTTCAAGCAATTGATATACACGTCTTTGCATCGCTTCTTTTTTCTTATGTAAACCATGGACTTCCATCGGTTCTGCAATGATTTCAAACACAGTCGAGCGTGGATTTAGTGACGCATATGGATCCTGGAAAATCATTTGCATATTGCGCAGAAATTCATAACGTTCTTTCTCGCTCATTTCATGCACATTTCTGCCACCATACGACACTTCTCCGTCCGTTCGATTGTACAATCCCATGATTGTACGGCCTGCTGTCGATTTCCCGCAGCCTGATTCTCCGACAAGTCCAAACGTCTCCCCCTGGTAAATGTCAAAACTTATCCCATCTACTGCTTTGAGGATTTGGTTTTTACCTAGATCGAAATGTCTTTTTAGGTCTTTAACTTCCAATAAAACCTTGTCAGCCATTACGCATTCTCCTCTACTCGAGCATATCGTCTCACTCCAACTAATTCATCCACGTATTTTGTGCCTTCTAGTTCGATGATTTCTACGGATAGACCTGTTGATGGAGAATGAATCATTTGACCATTTCCATAATAAATTCCAACATGTCGAACGGACTCCTTACCTACTGTTGCAAAAAAGAGTAAATCACCTAGTTCCCAGTTCGATTTATCTGTCATATCCACTTTGATCCCTTTTGTAGCTTGATCTCCAGCATCTCGAGGAATAAAGTAACCATGGGCTTTGTACATATTGTACGTGAGTCCCGAACAATCAAATCCGTATGGTGACATACCTCCCCAAAAATAAGGTAACTCTAAAAACGTACTTGCACAGGAAACGATTTCTGCCCCAGAACGTTCGATAAAAGATTCAATTCCTGGGGAAATTTCAACATGCTCGCTCCATACGAGTAAATCACCAAGTGGTGTATGAACCATGGTAAAGGAAGAATTGCTGTCGATTACAGGTAAAATCGTATTAAATGGAACAACCAGTTTTGGTTTTCGATCTAATGTCCACAATTGTACTTTTGGGATACGTACCTTGGCGTAACCGAAATCTGAGATTCTCGGAAGTTCCTTTAGTTGAGAAAGTGGTACCCATCCTGGATAACCATGCTCATGTTTTTTAGATGCCTGCCATGTGCAAATCACTTTTGCCCAGTCTCCGACTATCTCTTCTACAATCACAGGTTCACCAAATAATAATTGTGTTTGGACACGATTATCGTCGCACAAGTCTAGTAATTCTTTATGAGTCATAGCTTCAATCCATTTGTTTATAAGAACTGGATTATCTATTCCAGGTTGATCAATCTCTCGTACTGATTCTGGCGTTGTCCATACGGTTGAGACCGCGACTGAACATACCCAAGTTGTTGATGTTTGAACTAACATGTGAAATCCCCCTACTATTTACGCATGAATCGTTCATCCATACGAACTTTATCTATACCTAAACCATTTGTAATTGAAAATCGTATGATACGTCCTTCATAAATTACTCCGCCTTCGACAATGTCCTCAGCTAACATAAGAGGTGCATCGAAATCGTAGCGAGTAATGTTTGGTTGGCTTGCGGCAAAATGAGCCGCAGCAGAGATGCCAAGTTTCGTTTCAATCATGCTTCCTGTCATACATTCTATGCCATAACTTTCTGCGAGAGCGTTTATCTTTAGTGCTTTATAAATGCCCCCGGCTTTCATCAGTTTAATGTTGATTAAATCTGCTGCACGTAATTGTAGTACCTGTAAGGCATCTTCCGGCGAGAAAACACTTTCATCTGCCATAATCGGAGTATATGTATGAGTAGTAACATGCTTTAACCCTTCGATATCATGAGCTTTAACCGGTTGTTCAATCAATTCGATTTGTAGACCCGCATCTTCCATCTGCCCAATTGCGCGAACAGCTTCTTTTGCTTCCCAGCCTTGATTTGCATCAAGACGCAATTTCGTTTCAAAACCAATTTCCGCTCGAATCGCACGAATCCGATCAATATCTTTTTCAATATCGTCAATTCCAACTTTAACCTTCAGCACATTAAAACCACTTTTTACATAGCGCATAGCGTCTTCCGCCATTTCTTCAGCATCATTTACGCTAACGGTGAAGTCTGTTTCAAGTGTATCTCGATACCCACCTAGGAAGGTCACGAGAGGCATTCCTGCCTGCTGTCCAAGTAAGTCGTAAACAGCCATATCTAAAGCAGCTTTTGCACTCGAATTGCCTACCATACATCGGTGCAATTTTTGAAAAACCCGCTCCGAATGCCTCAAATCTAATCCGATTAACTGTGGCCCAATTACATGTTCAATTGCAAATTGTATACTGCCAAGTGAATCTCCAGTAATGACATGGGTTGGCGGGGCTTCTCCCCAACCAACCAAGCCACTATCTGTCGTTATTTTCACAAAAACAGATTCAGCAACCGTGACAGTACGAAGTGCCGTTTTAAAAGGTTTTGTTAGCGGAACAGCGACTGGAACTGTTTCAATTGAAAGGATGTTCACGTTCGGACACCTCCATTTATTCGACGCCTGGTAAAATTGTAAGTGTTTTCGAATCTCCATCTAATCGTGCTTCTACACCTAGAGGAATAGCAAAATGCGGTTCACAGTGTCCGATTTTGAATCCTGTAACAACCGGTTTACTTAAATCTCCCAAGTAATGTTGTAATACCTCTTCTAGTGAAAGGGTTTCTTTACGTTTTTTCGGTTCTGCACGAGCAAAATCGCCAACGACGATTGCAGCTGCCTCATTTAATTTTCCAGCTAAACGCAATTGGTTTAACATGCTATCAATTTGATATGGCTCTTCATCCACATCTTCTATTAATAACAGCTTCCCTCGTGTATCAATTTCAAACTTAGTACCGAGTGCACTAACGAGTAACGAGAGATTCCCTCCTACCAATTCTCCTTGAGCAACACCGCCACCCAATGAAGTTAGTGGTGAAATCGCTTCGGAATAATGAAGTTCAATCGGTTCAAACAATTGATTGAACATTTTAGCGGACAAGTCTTGGAATGTGTCCAATCCAACATCTGAAGCGAGCATTGGACCATGGAAAGTAACGACATTCGCATATTGACCTATTGTGGTGTGTAAATAAGTGATATCGCTGTACCCCCACAATATTTTTGGTTGCTCAGCCATTAATTGAACATCTATTCGATCTGCATACCGCCCTGCTCCGTATCCTCCTCCAGCACAAATGATGCCTTTAATTTCAGGGTCTGCAAGCATTTCATGTAAATCTGATAATCGGTCTTCATCAGTCCCCGCAAGATAGCCATGTTTGCTTTCAACATGTTTGCCCATTTTGACGTTTAAGCCAAGGTCTTTTAAGAATGATAGTGAACGTTGTAAGCTCTCTAAATTAGGTGGACTTGATGGAGAAATAATTCCGATTGTATCCCCTTTATGTAATCTCGGTGGTCTAATACGCATATGAATTACCCCTCTTTTTTGTTTGGTTTTGTTAAACATTACTGATGATTTTCTTTCACGTTAGTCGGTTTCAATTACATTCGATATTTAAGTGAAGCGACCAGTAAGGAAAGCACGCCAATGCTTTGGAGTCCTGTCTTCTATTAATAAAACAAGATATACCTCCTAGTATAACTTCTTTTATTAACAGAAGTGTGCGGCGCGCTATTGCAACGCCGCAACCTCTTGTACTATTCAGCAGATTTATCTGCCCATTTCAACTCTAAGTAACCGACTGGGTGACGAACAATCCCACTCAACCCTGGCTTTTGTAAAGCCACTTGGTTATAGAAGTGAATTGGGAAAATCGGTGCTTCTTCCATTAATAATTTCTCAGCATCCATCAAATGCTTCCAACGTACAGCTGGATCTGTTTCAGCTTTTGCATCAGCAATCAACTTATCAAATTCAGCATTTGACCAACCTGTACGGTTCATGGATGAACCTGTAATAAAGCTTTCAATTGCGTTCACTGGATCCGCATAATCATGTAAGAAAGATGAACGTGATAATTGATACTTCAATTCTTTTTGTTCAGAAGAAAATACACTTGATTCCACATTCGCAAGCTCCACATCTATACCTAACGCTTCTTTAAATTGTGCTTGTAAAGCGACTGCAATGTTTTGATGTGTATCTGAAGTAGCATATGTTAGCGTAACAGTTGGTAATGTTTCGTAGCCTTCTTCAGCCATACCCTCTTCTAACAATTTCTTCGCTTCTTCTGCGTTAAACTCAACCAAATTTCCAACAGCATCACGGAAGTCTTTTCCGTCCGGACCTTGGAATCCGTAAGATACGAAACCATGAGCTGGTTTTTCACCATTTTTCGTTACGAATTCAACGATTTGCTCTTGATTCACAGCTAGTGCAAATGCTTTTCTAATCTTAGCGTTTGTAAATGGCTCCATCGTTGTATTGAAACGATAGAAGTACGTTCCTGCTTGATCTTGAACTGACACTTCATCGCTATCCATTAGTTGCTCTGATAGTTCTGCTGGAACATCTGATACATCAAGCTCGTTAGCTTGGTACATTTGGTATTCTGTATTTGAATCATTTACCATAGCCCACTCGACTTTATCTAACTTAACTGTTTCTGCATCCCAGTACTCAGCATTCTTTTCGAATACCATTTTCACATCATGTTCCCATTTAGCTAATTGGAATGGTCCGTTACCCACGAATGATTCCGCTTCCGTGAACCATTCTGGATTTTCAGTTGCCACTTTTTCATTAACTGGGAAAAAGCTTGGGTTTGTAATAATGTTTAAAAATGCATCAGTTGGAGCTGTTAATTTTACTTCAAATGTTTTTTCATCTACAACTTTCATACCTACATCTTCTATTGTACCTTCACCCGTATTGAACGCTTCCGCTCCTTCGATGAAATAGCCTAAAAATGCTGCTGGTGAAGCCGTATTCGGATCTAACATACGCGTCCATCCATATAAGAAATCATTTGCTGTTACAGAATCGCCATTAGACCATTTTGCATCTTCACGAATGTTGAATGTATACGTCAATCCATCTTCTGAAACATCAATTGTTTCAGCTGTTGCTTCTTTTGGTAAATGATCTTCACCTAAACGAGTTAGGCCTTCCATCAAGTTATTCAATGCATTCCATGAAACCGCATCAAATCCAACTGATGGATCAAACGTAGTTGGTTCATTTCCATTATTTAAGTAAAGAACTTTCTCTTCTGTTTTTTCGTCCCCTTTGTCGCTATCACCCGCTGGTTTTTCACCTGCATCATTATTCGCCGTACAAGCTGCCAATACTGTAACTAGCAACGCTGTCAATACTAATAGTAACCACTTCTTCATGTGTGTTCCCCCTTGGTTAATTGTTTGAACTATATTATTTTGCACATATGTGCGTTCAACCGGTTTTTGAGTTGTTGCTTACTAAAATAGTGCAAGGTTTTTATGTACAAACATCCACAAACTTATACTTTTAATTCATTACGAAAAGCTTGCGCTCGTTCATCTTGTAACCAACAATCTACTTGGTGTGTCAAAGACTTCACCGTTGTAGCTGGATGAATATGCTCACACACTTCCATTGCAAACGGACACCTCGCTGTAAATGGACAGCCCGTTGGTGGTGAGAATAAATCTGGTGGTGTGCCTTCAATCGGTTGAAGTTCTTCCTCAAGTAAATCAAGACGAGGAACCGACTTAAGTAATCCTTGTGTGTACGGATGTTGAGGTGTGTAGAAAATTTCTCGCTTCGTGCCTAGTTCAATGATTTTTCCTGCGTACATAACCGCAATCCGATCAGCGATTTTCGCGACCACACCTAAATCATGCGTAATCAACACAATCGAAACACCTGTCTTTTGTTGAATCTCTTCGAATAATTCTAGGATTTGTGCTTGAATCGTTACATCCAGAGCAGTAGTTGGTTCATCCGCAATCAATAATTCCGGTTCACAAATGAGTGCCATCGCAATCACAATACGCTGTCTCATTCCTCCTGAAAATTGATGGGGATATTGCTTCAGACGTTCTTGTGGATTTGGAATCCCGACTAAGCGAAGCATATCTAGCGCTTTTTCCTTTGCTTCTGATTTGCTCGCATTCGTATGTGTTCGGACACCTTCCGTTAACTGTTCTCCAATCGTTAACGTTGGGTTTAGCGCCGTCATTGGATCTTGGAAGATCATAGAAATGTCGACCCCTTGCACTTTTCGCATCTGTTTCTTCGTCATCTTGGTCAGTTCTTGATTTTTGAACATGACACGACCTTCAGAAATTCGACCCGGCGGCTGAGGAATGAGTCCCATAATGGCATTTGACGTAACTGATTTCCCACAACCTGATTCACCAACTATCGCGAGTGTTTCGCCTTTCCGAAGATTGAATGACACTCCTCGAACTGCGTGAACACTTCCACCAAAAGTACTGAATTGAACATGTAAATTATCAACTTCTAAAATGACTTCTTCTGAAATCATTTTCTGTTTCTTTGTTTTATAACTAGGAACAGATTGACTCTGTTTCTTCATCCTACTGAGCTCATCTCTCTTTTCTTTTTCTATTTCTTTCGCTAGATCTAATTGATGTTCATTCATTTGTGTCACCCCCTCAACTTCGGATCGAGCGCATCTTGCAAACCGTCACCTAAGACATTAAATGCGAACATCGTAAATGAAATAAAGAACGCTGGGAAGAATAGGCGCCACCAATGACCCGACAAAATAACAGGAAGTGCATCATTCGCCATAACTCCCCAACTCGCAAATGGAGCTTGAATACCTAAGCCTAAGAAACTCAAGAATGCCTCAGCGAAAATAGCACTTGGTACAGTCAAAGTCATTTGGACAATAATTGGACCCATCGTATTTGGCAATAAATTCTTTCGAATTATACGTGGAGTCTTAGCTCCGAATGATTTCGACGCAGTTACAAATTCGTAATTCTTAATTTGCAACACTTGTCCGCGCACAATCCGCGCCATTCCTACCCATCCGGTAATCGTCAACGCAATAATAATGGTTGTTAAACTTGGTCCCATTACAACCAACAATAAGATCACAACCAATAAATGTGGCAAGCCATACAGTACTTCGATGACTCTCATCATAATCCCATCAGCTCGGCCACCTTTATAGCCACTAATGCCTCCATATATGATGCCAATAAAGAAATCGATTAGAGCTGCAGCTAGTGCGACAAACAATGATATGCGAGCACCATACCAAGTTCGAGTAAATACATCTCGTCCCATTTCATCCGTTCCAAATAAATGCTCAGCACTTGGTGGCTGATTTTGATTAGGCAAGTCCATTCCATCTACCTCATGAGGTGAAAAAACCGGACCAAATATGGCAAGTAACGCTAATATCACAAGGAATATTAACCCTGTCATGGCCAATTTATTTTGTTTTAGTCGTCTCCAAGCATCTTTCCAGTAAGAAAGCGATGGTCGGACGACAGCTTCTGCTTCGATTAAATCTTTGTCTTTTTTACGAAACCACTCGTCTGGTATTTGGTTGGGTGATACGGTTGTTGATTCGTGGTTTTTTGTCATCACGCATCCCCCGCTTTCTTATGTAACTTAATCCGAGGATCTAGTAATCCGTAAACGATATCAACGACAAATAACATGAATACGAGGAACGTACTGTAAAAAACGGTCGTGCCCATAATAACTGGATAGTCTCGGTTATTTATGCTTTCAACAAAATATTTACCCATCCCAGGAATGGCAAAGATTTTTTCAATTACGAATGTCCCGGTTAATATCCCTGCAAGCATCGTTCCCATAATCGTCACAACGGGCATTAGTGCATTTCGAAGCGCATGTCGGGCCACAATTCGAAAGGGTGATAGCCCTTTTGCTTTGGCCATTCGAATATAGTCTTGCGTAAGCACCTCTAACATAGACGAGCGAGTCAAACGGGCAATAATCGCCATTGGTCCTGTTGCCAACGCGAGTACCGGCAGCACCATATGCATGGGGCTCGACCAGGTCGCAGGAGGGAAAATATTATAATCGACCGCCAGCTTTTGTATCAACAATGTAGCAAGTACAAAGTTTGGAACAGAAATCCCTACAACCGCAAACGTCATGGCGAAATAATCGATGAAACCGTTATGTCTGAGTGCGGCAAAGGTTCCAAGTAATATACCGGAAATCACCGCAACTAAAATTGTCGTCATTCCAAGTTCAAACGATATT
This sequence comes from Bacillota bacterium, assembly GCA_018816185.1. Lineage (GTDB taxonomy): Bacteria > Bacillota > Bacilli > Bacillales_A > Planococcaceae > Paenisporosarcina. The sequence goes on along the minus strand of JAHIWI010000008.1, from coordinate 8,491 downwards.
GGGAAACCTCGGGCTAGTAATTCATTGACCGTTTCATTTGGCTTTTTAATAGATGGTCCAAAATCAAACGTGACAATTGATTTTAAATAATATAAGTACTGAACTGGTAAGGGCTCATCTAACTTATAGAATTTCTCTAAATTCGCTTGAATTGTTTCATTGGTTGTCCGTTCTTCATTGAAAGGTGAGCCTGGAATTGAATGCATTAAAATAAATGTCAAAGTCGAAATAATTAAGATTGTCACGATCATCATGAAAAATCGCTTAATTGTATATGCGAGCACTAGCGATTCCCCCTAACAGAACGTCGTTTGCATAGCTAGCTCCACTTGCACTAACATCGCACGATACGCTTCCAAAATGTCTTTTGCTTCAAACTTCACAATCGTCGTTCCATTTTCAATTTCTGTTCCAGGCATTAACGCTGCCCACTCTGCCTGGCCATAGTTATTAAACTCAATTCTTAAGGTCGGATTTTCCGGCGGAGTTAATGGTTTCACCAAATGGCGGTTATCAACTGCTTTTTGAACATGTTCTTTTAATAAAGCTTGAGATTTTTTTGGATGAAGCGTCTTTACAGCTTGTCGCGTAATTGACTCTTTTACGGCGAGCGTTGTGATATTCGGAATAAGCGCTTCCGCTTCGCGACATGCTCCATCGTCCCCTGCCACTAATATAACGGGCACTCCAAAATGCCCAGCAACATAAGCATTGAAACCGAGTTCTCCAATTACCACATCATTTATGTACATATTTCGAACACCAAACGTCATAGAATGGCTCATTACCCCGGGCTGCCCAGCGCGAGAATGATAACCAGCAAAAATAGCACCTTCATATGTATGATCTAACGATTGAACCATGGAATAAGGCTTGACCGCTCCTGTAATCAGCGTCGCCTCAGTATGTAAATCTTCTACTAATAAATTATTCATCTTTGAATGACTATCATTCACCAGGATGTCTTTTGCGCCTTTTAAAAGGAGTCCTTCGATAATTGCATTCGCTTCTTCCGTCATGATTCGGCGGGCTCTCTCATAATTGTGTTTAGATGAATCAACAAAAGTGTAATCAGGTAATCCTGTGATTCCTTCCATGTCTATTGAAATGAAATACTTCATAAATCGTAGTGCGCCTCCTCTCTTTTTGGATATATTGTTTAATTATCCTATGATTTCCTGCAAATGATTATTAAACTTTAACAATATTATTTGAATATTTCAATATCTCATTCGATTTATTTTTCGATTACCGAAATGATTACATAGTTGTGATAGTGACGAATTTAGAATGTATTTTGAGCACACTTGAGGGTAGTTTGTCCTTAGGCTTCCAGCATTTTCTGAAGTCCCCATCAAACATTTCTTTAAATTGTTGCAAAGAAATCTCGGAAATGGAGATTGCTCTAAATACCTACTAACTTTCACTCTCAATTGACGAGCTTGCTCTTTCAACTGGAGATCTTGCTTTTTCAAAACCATACCTTTCCTCTTAATTGATTTCTACACGCGAAAGCCCAGGAGTTTCCAAAAAAACGCATTTATGATTGACAGATCCTACTAGACATAATAAGATGAGAACAACTTTTTTGTTCGGGAATTAAGGCAGAAGGTGTCGGGAGCGACATCGCCAATTAGAACAGATGAGCTGAGTACAGAAGAGAAGAGCCGAGAAATCAACGACAAAGAGAAGTAGCGTAAGGTCGTTCTTTTAGAGAGTCAGCGGTTGGTGGAAGCTGATAGAAACGAATTGCGTGAATGGACTTTGGAGAGTTTCCCAGAACCTGAGTATGGGAAAACGTCTGATCTACGTTACAGATCCTAAAGTGAAAGCCCAATAGGCTTTTAAATGAGGTGGCACCGCGGTCATTCCGTCCTCTGCAGATGAACTTTCTTGTTCACTTGCAGGGGGCTTTTTTGCGTTCTGAGGTGCTTGAGCAGAGGAGAGTAGAGCATGAGTAGTGTAGTAAATGAAACAAATCGGCTACGGATAAATGGAGACACATTAACACCAATCTCTATTTTTCATCGATTAAAGGGAGTTCGAAAATTTTTATTGGAAAGTTCATTAAAGCACGAGGAATCTGGCAGGTACTCGTTTATCGGTTCCAATCCAATGAAAGAATATCGAGGGTTTGAAAAGGAACTTTTGGAAACCGATTTACAAACAAAAGAAATCAAGCAACATGTCGGAAGACCTCTAGATGTATTGAAAAAATTACTGACATTCACAAAAGATGACGATGATGAATTCCCTTTTACTGGCGGTGCCGTTGGCTATATTGGGTATGACGTAATCGCTCAGTACGAATCCATTGGAAATCAGTTGCTAGACGATCGTGACATGCCAGACATTCACTTATTAGTCTACGAAACCATTATTGTTTATGACCATTTAAAGCAAGATGTAACGATTATACACAGAGGGACAGACCCAACTGAACTTACAAACATTCAGGAACAATTAGAAATAAAAGAAAACACGTCGGATGACACTTTAACTGCTGTTGCTTTTACACCAAACATTACGCAAGAACATTATGTTGACCAAGTGAAAAAAGCAAAAGAACATATTCGCGCAGGTGATATTTTTCAAATTGTCTTATCCCAAAGACTCGAAGCACCCTTTACAGAAAATCCATTTACTTTGTACCGGAAATTACGTAAGGAGAACCCATCACCTTATATGTTTTACGTAGATTTTGACGAACATGTCATACTCGGGTCCTCGCCCGAGAGTTTATTGAATATTAAAGGCAGTCGAGTTACAACGAATCCAATCGCTGGTACACGAAAACGTGGGGCAACTAAAGAAGATGACTCTGCACTTCAAACCGAGTTACAAAACGACCCTAAAGAGCTAGCAGAACATCGAATGTTGGTCGACTTAGGGAGAAATGATTTAGGCCGCATTAGTGAAATTGGGTCCATTCATCTCACGAAATATATGACCGTTGAAAAATATCAGCATGTGATGCATCTTGTATCAGAAGTGTGTGGCACACTCAAACCAAATCTCCATCCTCTCGATGCTTTAATCGCTTGTCTCCCAGCGGGCACTGTATCAGGAGCTCCAAAAATACGTGCGCTGCAGCTGATTCAGGAATTTGAAACTGTTAAACGAGGTGTATATGGCGGAGCCGTTGGTTACCTTGGATTCAACGGAAATTTAGACATCGCTTTAGCTATTCGAACTTTTGTGGTAAAAAATCAAACCGCTTATGTCCAAGCTGGGGCAGGCATTGTTTACGACTCCAATCCAGTGGCTGAATATGAAGAAACTTTGCATAAAGCAAAGTCTTTGCTCGAGGTGCTGTCATGATTTTACTAATTGACCACTATGATTCGTTTACGTATAACTTGTTCCAAAGCCTATCCATGCTTGGTGAAGAGGTGCATGTGGCTCGCTATGATGAGATATCAATTGAGGAGATTGAGTCAATGCATGTAAAAGCCATTGTGCTATCACCTGGTCCTGGTTCACCAAATGAAAAGATTCAATCGTTAGCCATCATTCATCAATTTCACCAAACCATTCCGATTCTTGGTGTGTGCTTAGGGCACCAGTTACTTGGCGTAGCTTTTGGCGGGAAAATAAAACAAGCAACTCAAGTCATGCATGGGAAAATCTCGGTGGTTCGCCATTCAAATGGAGGAATGTTCGCTTATTTACCTCAGCCCCTCCCTGTTATGCGTTATCATTCGTTGCTATTAGACGAATCTTGTTTGCCCACATGTATAAAGACAACTGCTCGATCTATGGACGATAACGCGATCATGGCCATTCAACACGTCGATTACCCATTATACGGTGTACAGTTCCACCCAGAATCCATTGGCACTAAGGATGGACAGAAAATTCTACAAGCTTTTTTAAATGAAATAGCCTAGGCAGAGGAGAGATTGAGATGAGAACGTATCTAGAGAAGGTTCAACAAGGTATTTCCCTTAATGAACTTGAGATGAGAGAAGTAGCAGAACAGTTAATGTCTGCAGAAGCTTCTAAAGATGACATTGCCTCATTTATTCAATCGTTATCTATTAAAGGTGAAACGATTGAAGAAATCACAGGCTTAGTCAGCGTGTTAAAAGAAAAAGCCATTCAAGTGCCACTCCCACTTGGAGATGTATTTGATAATTGTGGGACAGGTGGAGACGGTGCAAATACGTTCAATATTAGCACCACAGCATCTTTCGTTTTAGCTGGAGCAGGATTAAAGGTGGCGAAACATGGGAATCGGAGAATATCGAGCACAACCGGTAGCGCAGACGTGTTAGAAGAACTTGAAATCGCACTCGATTTTCAACCTGATGAAATCACTGAGTTGCTCGAACACACAAACATTGCCTTTTTATTTGCACCTTTCATGCATCCAAATATGAAACAAATCCAAGAAGTAAGAAGGTCATTTGGTAAGCCCAGTATTTTTAATTTAATAGGTCCTTTAACAAATCCAGTTGAGCTAACTTCACAGTTAATTGGCGTATATGATCAAAGCCGATTAATGGATTTAGCAGCGGTATCACACCGACTTGGCCGAAAACGGAGTGTTGTCCTAACAGGTCCTAATGGGATGGACGAAGCTTCTTTAGCAGGTGAAAACCATCTTGTTTTAATGGATCAAGGCGATTTAACCCCTTTTACTTTGCATCCCGAAGAAGTCGGATTATCCACCGCTCCTCTTGAAGCCATTCAAGGTGGCAATACACGTGAAAACGCCCGAATTTTAACGAGCGTTTTACAAGGTGAACCGTCCCCCTACCTCGATACGGTTTTATTAAATGCAGGGATTGGATTATTTGCTGCAGGGGTCACTAGCACGATTCAAGAAGGCATTCACAAAGCCAGAGAAAGCGTAAATTCTGGTCGAGCACAAAACTCACTTAGTCAAATAATCGCCTACAGTAAAAGACGACAAGTATCGGAGGTAAGACGATGACGATTTTAGAGCAAATTCTTGAAGTAAAGCAAAAAGAAGTGAGAGAACTATTAACTTCCAATCCAATTCTTAAGAGCTCAAGGATACATTCAGGCAAACCTTCTTTATTTAACACATTAAAAAACGCGACACAGTTACAAGTCATTTCAGAAATAAAGCGGGCATCGCCTTCTAAAGGCATGATCAATGCCAACATCAACCCTATTAAACAAGCTCGATTATATGAACAATCTGGAGCATCTGCTATTTCCGTCCTAACAGATGAGGTCTTTTTCAAAGGGTCAATTGAAGATTTGAGAGATGTTGCTCAAACCGTATCCATTCCAGTGTTATGTAAGGATTTCATCATTGATTCTTCCCAAATCGATCGTGCTTATGAAGCGGGTGCATCCGTTGTTTTGCTCATCGTTGCTGCACTCAGTCAACAAACCTTAAGGCAGCTTTATGACTATGCTTCCTCTTTAAAATTAGAAGTGTTAGTCGAGGTTCATAATTTAGAAGAATTAGAGCGCGCCATAGCTATCCCAGCCAAACTAATTGGGGTTAATAACCGAGACTTAAAGACCTTTAAAGTCGATTTAAGTGAAACCGAAAAAATTGCGGCTCAGTTCCCTTTCCATGAAGAACGTGTGCTTATTAGTGAAAGTGGCATTGAAACTCCGGGAGATGCAAAAAGGGTTGCAAAAGCGGGAGCAAGTGCGATCTTGGTTGGAGAAACATTAATGAAATCAACTGACGTCGAACATACACTGCTTTCATTTCAAGTAAAGCTTGGTGAAGAGCAATGACTTTGGTAAAAATTTGCGGTCTTCAGGAAGTTGAACATGTTCGAGCAGCTGTGGATGCTGGAGCTGATGCAATCGGGTTTGTATTTGCCAATAGTAGACGTCAAGTCACTCTCTCTCAAGCACAGAGAATGACTGCTGTAGTTCCACAAGATGTAGTAAAGATTGGTGTGTTTGTGAATGAAACCATTGAGAATATCGAGAAATACGCAAAAGAAGTGCCACTAGATTATGTACAACTTCACGGAGATGAATCGATTGAATATGTAAATTCAATTAGTGTTCCTGTTATTAAAGCTTTCTCCATTTCTTCAAAAGAAGATGTTCAAAACGCTTTAACTTATGATGTAGACCTGTATTTATTTGATACCCCAAGCATCGAGTTTCGAGGTGGTTCAGGGCTAACCTTCGATTGGGGACTAATAGGTAATGAAGATTCACCTAAAGAAAAAACGATTTTAGCCGGAGGACTGAATGCAGAAAATGTTCGAATAGCGGTACAGACAGTGCGTCCTTATATGGTGGATGTATCAAGTGGAGTTGAGACAGATCAGCGTAAAGATGAAAGCAAAATTCGCGCCTTTATTCGCGCAGTTAGAGATGAGGAGAGATGAGCATGGTGACAACATACAATCAACCAGATGAAAAGGGACATTTCGGCAAATATGGTGGGCGGTTTATTCCAGAAACTTTAATGCAAGCAGTAATTGATTTAGAACAAGCTTATGATGAAGCAATAATTGATGAAAATTTCCAGAGAGATCTTCGTTATTATTTAAAAGATTATATTGGGCGTGAAAACCCTCTTTACTATGCAGAGCGTTTAACGAAAAAAATGGGTGGCGCTAAAATTTACTTGAAACGAGAAGATTTAAACCACACAGGTGCTCACAAAATAAATAACACTATTGGTCAGGCATTGCTCGCCGTTCGAATGGGTAAGAAAAAAATCGTCGCTGAAACAGGCGCTGGTCAACATGGGGTCGCAACGGCAACTGTCTGTGCTCTACTCGATTTAGAGTGTGTCGTTTTCATGGGTGAAGAAGATGTTCGTCGTCAACAGCTCAACGTCTTTCGAATGGAGTTACTTGGTGCCAAAGTGATTAGCGTGAAACAAGGAAGCGGCACATTGAAAGATGCTGTGAATGAAGCCTTACGTTACTGGGTCACAAATGTGGGAGATACCCACTACATTATGGGCTCTGTATTAGGTCCTCACCCCTTCCCTAAAATGGTTCGTGACTTCCAACGTGTGATTGGGGATGAGACTCGTAAACAAATCTCGGAAAAAGAAGGTCGTTTACCGGACGCGATTGTCGCATGTATTGGCGGCGGAAGTAATGCGATGGGCATGTTCTATCCTTTCATTGAGGATAAGGATGTGAAGTTATTTGGCGTTGAGGCGGCTGGTAAGGGACTCGATACTGAAAAGCATGCGGCAACATTAACGAAAGGTTCCGTTGGTGTGTTGCATGGAGCACTGATGCATCTCTTACAGGATGAGGCCGGTCAAATTCAAGAAGCACATTCCATTTCTGCAGGTTTAGATTACCCTGGGATTGGACCCGAACATAGTTTTTTACAAGAAATTGGACGCGTTTCTTATACGTCAGTAACAGACAAAGAAGCTTTAGAAGGAGTGCAATTACTGGCTCGTACAGAAGGAATTATTCCAGCACTGGAAACCGCACATGCGATTCACTATGCTAGTCAGCTTGCTACTCAAATGGAAAAGGATCAAATCATCGTTGTTTGCTTATCAGGAAGAGGAGACAAAGATGTTGTAACTGTTCGTGAAGCACTTGGGGGTGGAAACCATGAGTAAGCATTTATTGCAAACAGCGATTGAAGATTGTGTCACTAAAGGTGACCGCGCTTTTATTCCTTATATTATGGCTGGTGACGGAGGACTCGATCGTTTAGGTGAGCAACTTATTTTATTACAAGAAGCGGGAGCTACTGCCGTTGAGTTAGGCATCCCTTTTTCAGATCCAGTCGCAGATGGACCAACGATTCAAGAAGCCGGAAAACGTGCTCTTGCTCATGGCGTTACGTTAAAAGACGTTCTAGCTGAAGTGGGTCGCTTGCGTAATGAAATACAGATTCCGATTGTATTAATGACGTATTTAAATCCAATCTTTCAATATGGAATCGAAGAGTTTGCTAAAGCTTGTCATACAGTTGGAGTTAGCGGTGTAATCGTACCCGATCTGCCATTAGAAGAGTGCCAGATTCTAAAATCTGACCTAACGAAACATAATATCGCATTGATCCAGCTAGTCAGTTTGACGAGTCCACTTGACCGTATTCAGCGAATTGCCAAAGCATCTGAAGGATTCTTATATGCAGTTACAGTTACCGGTATTACAGGTGCTCAAAATGACTTCGCAGATAATCTACAGGAACATTTAGCTTTATTGAAAAAATTTAGTTTAGTTCCTGTAATGGCTGGATTTGGAATTTCAACACCCTCCCAAGTTCGAGAAATTAGTAAACTTGCAGATGGGGTAATTGTCGGAAGTAGAATCGTTGATGCTCTTCACTCAGGGAATCACAATGAAATTCGTGAATTAATCGGAGGGTCAAAAAAACACTAAATGAATATGTGGATTGCGCCTAAATGTAAGAATTTTCAGATAAACAGTGATTCGATATGCTGTACTACCTTTAAATGACATGTTACTCTTACATACAGAAATAAAATCCAAAAATCATTTGGGGCCACTTAGACTATTCTAAGTCATCAATAGAATCAAGACTGAGTCCT
>JAHIWI010000370.1 GCA_018816185.1 Bacillota bacterium | reverse complement strand
GCCAAGAGAGCATAGCACTAAAGAATACCTTGATCTTTTAAGACTACAGCTAGACCTTCAAGATCAATATGCGGAAACAGTTCCACGTTCAATCTCTGGACTTCATCGCTTTTTCAAAATTTATGTCAAAGGATTCCGTGGAGCTGGTGAATTAAGAAATCAATTAATGAACACGAAATCAACAGATGAAGTGCGTGCATTGCTTGATAACTTTGAAAAAGAATGTTGATGGGACGGGGACAGTGAAATGATGTAACTCTCAAAAAAGTTAGGGAAAAAATGAATCACATCAACTCATGTGTACTTATTTTATTCAGTTTCAAGTTCCTTTGCAGCCGGCAACTTTTGTTTTGATAAAGTCTGTTTTCTGAAAGAAAAACGTCTTAAGAATGTAATAAACCGACCAGCACCCTTGTGTTGCCACATACACTCTGCACACGTGGAGGCGGTAGCTTGGTTGACTCTTAAATAGTTTAGCCCTTTAACAAACTGGCACCATGGATGTTTATTGTGGCAGGTAAAGTAGTTGCGACTTTTTTATAAGGGAACAATAGTATGAACGAAAAACGGGAAAAAGTATAAACTTTTTCTCGTTTTTGCTATGGAAAAAGGTTTTTTTATAGGGGTAAGGCTGAAGAACATGTTCAGCATCTTTCCTTTTACTTAAAAGGTATTTTAATGATAGGAGTGGAATAAATTGTATTAAGTAGTTGGTAAAAGAAGGAGAGAAGTTAAATGGCTCATAGTTTAGTAGGAAAGTATCTTCCTTTACAAAATTAATTAAAGAACTTATCAACTTCACATATTGCCCTATAGTTCAAAGAAATTGAAGCAATTCTAAATGCTCCATTACCAAATTCTGCGCGTACATATCAAGCATAGTGGGTTAATAGTGAAAAGGCTCATTCGTATGTTTTAAGTTGGTTAGAAGCAGGATTTTTTTTGGATGGGTAAGACGCGATAATGTTTCCCTGTCTACAAAAAAGAAAGCGACGAGTAATTAGCACAAATCTAAATATGGTGGATTCTTAATTAAGCGGAGTCGGGATAGTTTTGTAAGATTCCATAAAAACTATAAGGACTAGTCACATAATTAGAAAAGTAAATCTTAATAAAGCATCGACTATTTTAGGAAGTCGATGCTTTTTTGGTATTACCAGAGTAACCGTCACATAACTTCTCCCGAATATAGGCATGACTACACACACTAAATATTTTAATCAAAAGATATATAAACATAATGTAAATGTATTACATTTAATTCGAATTAAAGATATCTTAATTAAAGATATATGAATCAGAGATATAAGGGAAGGAATTTAGTGTTCAAATTTTCCCTCAGCACAGAATGCAGTAAAACTAAAACTATAAATTTTTTCAACTAAGTATCTCGAATTCGAGAGTTATTAATTTTATATAAAAAGAGGAGGAGCCATAATGTATCAAATCAAAGGAATTCATCATGTAACAGCAATAACAAGTAGTGCCGAGAAAAACTACGAATTTTTCACTTATGTATTAGGAATGCGTCTAGTAAAGAAAACAGTAAATCAAGATGATATTCAAACCTATCACTTATTCTTCGCAGACGATAAAGGCTCTGCCGGTACAGATATGACATTCTTTAATTTCCCGGGTATTCCAAAAGGAACACACGGAACAAACGAGATTTATAAAACAGCTTTCCGTGTTCCGACCGATGCTGCCCTTGATTACTGGGTGAAACGTTTTGATAAGTATGAAGTAAAAAATACCGGTATTGAAGAAGTATTTGGTAAGAAAACTATTTCATTTGTTGACTTTGATGATCAACAATATATGTTGGTTTCAGATGAATTCAATGAAGGTGTTGCATCTGGGACACCTTGGCAAAGTGGTCCAGTACCAATTGAATTTGCGATTACAGGTTTAGGACCAATTCATATTCGTATCGCACAATTTGATTATCTTAAGGAAGTAATGGAAAAAGTAATGTTAATGCGAGAAATTGCAATAGAGGGTTCATTGCATTTATTCGAAGTCGGAGAAGGTGGAAATGGCGCACAAGTAATTGTGGAGCACAATACGATTTTACCAGAAGGCCGACAAGGATTCGGTACAGTGCATCACACAGCCTTCCGCGTTGAAGATACGAAGGTATTATATGAATGGGTTGAACGTATGAAAGAATTTGGGTTTAGTACTTCAGGGTACGTGGATCGCTTCTTTTTTGAATCCTTATATGCACGCGTAGCACCTGGCATCCTTTTTGAATGGGCGACAGATGGTCCTGGATTTATGGGGGACGAGCCTTACGAAACAGTAGGGGAAATTTTATCATTACCGCCATTCCTTGAAGGAAAACGCGAACAAATTGAGGCATCTGTACGACCAATCAATACCGTACGTAGCACACTTAAAATTGAAAAAGAGTACTTGTAAGGAGGTGAAAGAAAAAATGGGCTTTTTTACTAAATTATTTGGAACACAACAAGAGGAGGAAAAAACAATGACAAATTTAAATATAGGTATTATTTTAGGATCAACACGTGAGGGACGCGTAAGTCCACAAGTTGGAGCATGGGTAAAAGAATTAGCTGATAAACGTGGTGACGCAAATTACACTATTATCGATATCGCAGATTATAAATTACCACTTTTAGGTGAACCAGGCGGCGATGCATCAGGTGCAGCAGCATGGTCAGAAAGCATTGCAAAACAAGACGGATTCGTATTCATTGTTCAAGAATACAACCACTCTATCACGGGTGCACTAAAAAATGCATTAGATTACCTACGCGAAGATTGGAATAATAAAGCAGCTGGTATCGTATCATATGGTTCTGTGGGTGGGGCTCGTGCAACAGAACATTTACGCGGTATTTTAAGTGAATTACTAGTTGCACATGTTCGTGTACACCCAGCATTATCACTATTCACTGATTTCGAGAACGGATCAGTTTTCAAACCAGCTAACGTTCAAGCAGATTCAGTAAACCAAATGTTAGACCAAGTTATCCCTTGGACAACTGCATTAAAAACAATTCGTAAGTAATTTTCAAGTATGTAAATAGCAACAAACCGCAAAATGTGCATGGTTCCCATGTACATTTTGTTTTTTTATATTAGTTGAATAAATTCTTAGCAAAACGATATTGATGGTGGTTGAAATAAATATTAAAAAACCAAGAAAATGAATATATTATACGGATGCAACTGAGGATTGGATAATCCCCCATGGCATTTTGATTTTATTGGAAGGATTTAATGTTCCGCCTTCACTCAACATACCTAATACAAAGGTAGATGTATCTGCAACCGTTACGTAATAAATAGCAACGAGAGGAAATCCCATAATGCTTAGTACCGTACTTAATGGAAGATAATCAAAGAATGTAAAGATAGCCAATTACACGTTGTCAGCAATATATTTTTATAAATGTCCAAATGTACTTGTATTTGATAATACGTTATCAATCATGATTTAAGTTATAAAGAAGTGGAGCATGTGGCTTTATATTAATGAGTGGGAGGAATGGCTAACACATACCATAAAACAGGATATTGCAAACTTTTCGATTCATATACGTACAAGACAGGAAATGAGTCAAGTTGATGCACATTGGGAGTTAATTCGAAATCAAAGAATTACGCGACCGTATCGCACCAAATACGCTACTAACAATTAATGGCGACATTCCTGATCGTCAAACAGGGCTGCAACTTGCAACGAAGTATGGTATTGATGGCGTTATGATCGGTCGAGGTATTTTTAAAAACCCTTTTGCTTTTGAAAAAGAGCCTAAAGAACATAGTAGTAAAGAATACCTTGATTTATTAAGACTGCAGCTTGATCTTCAAGATCAATATGCCGAAGAGGTGCCACGTTCAATCTCTGGACTTCATCGCTTTTTCAAAATTTATGTCAAAGGATTCCGTGGTGCTGGCGAATTAAGAAATCAATTAATGAACACGAAATCAACAGATGAAGTGCGTGCATTGCTTGATGAATTTGAAAAGAATGTTGACGAGACGGGAACAGTGAAATGATGTAACTCTCAAAAGTTAGAGAAAAATGAGTTTCATCCATTAAAGTGTACGTATTTGCTTCATTTTCAATTTCTTATCCAAATTTTTGTTTTGATAATGTCTGTATGGTGGAGGTAAATATGAATGATCCGATTATAATCGTGGGGGCCGGTTTAACCGGCCTTCGCGCAGCTTCCTTGCTTACTTCACAGGGTGTCGACTGTAGGGTACTGGAAGCACGAGGACGAATTGGAGGTAGAGTTTTAAGTGAAACGGTCGTGGATATGCCTGACCTTGGCACGTTTGATTTAGGACCAACATGGTTCTGGCCACAACATGAACCTACTATCTCTCATCTTGTAGGCGAACTCGGTTTACAGACATTCGCACAGCACACTGAAGGCGCATTACTTTTTGAACAGTCAAAGAATGAGCCTTTACAGCGACATGTACTACCGGATGGAACTGTTGAGAAGTCAGTTCGGATCGTAGGCGGTGTGCGGTCCCTCATTGATGCCGTATTTGCTACTCTTCCTCCTCGGACAGTTGAATTAAACACCCTTGTAAAGACAATTCATATGGATGAAGAAGGAACAATTACTCTAAATGCAGAAAACGCTGAAGGAAAGAAAAGTATAAGCGCAAGAGCTGTTATTCTAGCTTTACCCCCACGCATCGTTGCGCGTCACATAGCATTCTCACCTTCTCTTCCTGCTGAGCTAATAAATAGCTTGGTAGACAAGCCTACTTGGATGGCAGGACAAGCCAAGGTAGTCGCGATTTATAATCGACCATTTTGGCGAGAAGATGGACTTTCTGGTCAGGTAACAAGTTGGGCCGGTCCTTTGCAGGAAATCCATGATGCATCACCCGGGCCAGATTCAGGGGCACTCTTTGGTTTCTTTGGGATACCTGCAAAGATGCGCCAAGAGTTAGGAGAGGAACGAGTTCTAAAACTTGTCGTCGATCAGTTGACTAATCTTTTTGGACCGTTGGCTGCAACACCGATTTCCCTCTTATATAAGGATTGGTCTAGTGATTCCGCTACAGCAGTTGATGCAGACACCGAGCCGCTAAGGGAATTTCCAACCTATGGTCTTCCAACAAATACTAGTATGTGGGATAAGAAAATCATTTTTGCTGGCACCGAAACCTCTTCTGAACATGGGGGACATCTAGAAGGAGCACTTCGATCAGCTGAGCGCGCAGTTTTAAAGGTACTTGAATTAGAGTAAGCACATTGCTACTCTCAAAATGACGATTTCTCCACTAATAAAAAATCATATTTAGGAAGACCTAGAGTATCTGATCGACTCTAGGTCTTTTTTATTTAATAAGTATGCCTTCGGTATATGCCACCTTGAATAATTTAATAGTGTGAGAATAGGACATGAAAATGTTATGATAATAAAAGAATTTAATATGGTATATTATGGTATTATGAGGTACGGATAATATGAGGGTGTGAAAATGCGGTCACGAGTTATTGTTGTTTTCATTGTAAGTGCTGTTCTCTCTGTATTATTTATAAGTTGGAACTGGATTCACAAGCACATTATGATGAGTGATATACCATTTCAGTTTTCTATGCATGAAGGATTATCCTTTAATATATCTATTTTATTTACCGTATTGTTGCTGATTATTGTCTTATTTTTTTCAGATCGATTTCTAAAAGTCGTGACGGGGATATATGGACTTTTCACATTATTTTGTCTAGCTATCATCATAAAAAGATGGCTGACTTTCGACGACTATACTATTTGGATGTACATTGACATGGTGTTTATGTTAATGTTCGCAGTTCCTGCAATTGTCGGCTTGTTGTTAATATATAGGATTAAATTAATCACCGCTAATAAATGAAATTACTACATTAAAAATTTACACACTTCAAGTGAAATGCGAGCTTAAAGATTCTTTAGAATCTAACAAAAAAGGATCGGTTCTTTGGTAGTAGAATCGATCCTTATATATGTCCATCAGTTTTATTGTCCTATGTTGTTTTTACACTCTCCAAATTGTGACCGTGAGACTTAGTTGAAATTTAAGTAGTCCATGAATAAAATATGTTTCTTTTACTAAGAAAATAAATGAACTCTTTAATCTCTTTCTTGCATTTTCTTAACATGATCCGAGTGGAAAGGGGATCCATCAACTTCATTTACCACACTAAATGAATTGCCATCTAGATCAAAAAAATCAAAGAATTTCATGCCACCAAAATCATTGATTTCAGTAGTTTCTATGCCATTATTTTTAAAGTGTTGATGGGTTGTTTCGATATCATCAACTACAAAATTATAATAGGAATTCTTTTGATTGCCTTTTATGGGGAAATCGGTAGGCTGGTGAGATTCAACTTTTACTAAAGCTAGTTGAGTTGAACCAGTTGGTAAATAAAAGCCAACACCATCTTCCCAACTATCTATTTTCTTTACACCGAGATATTTTTCATACCATTCTGTAGATTTTTTAACATCTGTTACTGGAATAAATATACTACCTATTTTAAACATTTCCTTCCCCCTTATTAAAAAATTCGTATTTAAAGAATATAATAGTTTAAAAGTTACGATTATTAAACACCACAATAGAAATTCGAGCTATTTTCCAAGTAAGAAAAGCACAAGTAATTGTACCCCGGTATTATTCTATTGCTGAATGCTTAATAGGAGAAAAAGTTGTGATAACCATTCATGTTCGCAATAACGTTTGAAGCATTGGTAGTATCAACTCTGTCGTTTAACCATAAAAAATAACCCATCCTTGAGTTGGTAGCTCAGATGGGTTATCACTTCCACTTTGCCAGTCCTCTTGTAGAGAACCTGCTATTGACTAGTTGGGTTGGTGTTAACGCACCAAAAGGTCTTTTGTATTGTACTCAAATTCTAATTTCATAATACCAATACCAGTTGGTCATATCAACCAATGACTGGAGGAAGGTATTTCTAAATAATGCGTTGAATATATATGATAGGTAAATTTATAATCAAATCGTCATTTTAATAAAATGTTATTACGAAGGAGGCCTACTATGAAAGAACTTTACATAAAACAAAAGGTATTCAGTCTAAGTGGTAAATTTACGGTGATCGATCAGCAGGAGAATGACGTGTATTACGTTGAGGGTAGTTTTATGCAATTCCCAAAGACTTTCTCCATTTTGAATACTACCAGAGATGAAGTCGCGCTTATTACCAAAAAAATGTTAAGCTTTTTACCGAAGTTTTTTGTTGAGGTAAATGGTCAAGAGGTGTTAACGATTAAGAAGGAGTTTTCTTTCTTAAAAGCACGTTATACGATTGATGCTGCAGGTATTGAGGTACAGGGTAACTGGTGGGATATGAATTTCCAAGTTTTACAGCAAGGTGAAGTCATCGGGCAAGTGAACAAAGAGTGGTTCACTTGGGGCGATAGCTACAAGGTTCAAATATTGAATGAGGAGATGGAAACCATCATAATTGCGTTAGTTATCGCAATTGATTGTGTGAAGGCTGACAAAGCGGCTGCTTCCTCAGCATCGACGATTTAATGTAAAGACCCGTACATAGGATGGGTCCATTTAGAACTCCAAATTAACAACATTAAAGTAGAGAATCACAAACGGATTCCCTGCTTATTTATAATGTCAAACTTACTTTCAGGAAGAAAGGGGTGAAATATATGAATTTCATATATGAGATTATTTCTGAAGAAGAGATTGAATGCTGTCGAGAACTTTGCAATGAACTTATGGCTTTTCAAAAGTCGAAAGCATACATACAACCACAACTGTTTGATAAGATGAATTTTGACACACGCATTATTCCTTCAGTTAAAAAAGCTTTACACAACTATATTGTGGTAGTGAAAGATGAGAATCAGATAGTAGGGTATGTGTACTCAAATATCTCTCCAAAAGAGACTTATTCAAATGAATTCGCCACTTTTTTTGACCTTAATAGTGTAACTGGACACAACGTTGGTTGCTTATCTCAATTTTATATAAGAGAAGGTTATAGGCAATATGGAATTGGATCAAAGCTATTTACGATGTCATTGGAGTGGTTGCAACAGTTTGAGGAAATCGAAGATTACTTTATTTTTGTCTCGAACGGAAATGATGATGCCTTGGAATTCTATAAACGAAAAGGATTTTCCGTTAGCCATGACATTTTAGAAGGTTTTATTACAGTTTTACGAAAGCATAAAGGTGAAAATATTAATACATAAGCAATTAAAGTTGAATTACCCAAAAGGGACTTCCAAGTGAAGTCCCTTTTAAAATGTCGTTCATTTCAATAAAACAAGTGTTATTTCTCTAAAGCTACCTTTAAGATAATTCCTCGATTATTATCTGAATTTGAAGCATTTAATCGTTTCATAGAATTTATTCAACAGAAATTGTCCTAAATAGTCGGAAAGTTGATACGAATTAATCAAAGGAGATAGGACGGTGATTGGTTAACTATATAAGTGTAGGAATTTATTGATTATACTTAACTCTTTTTCTATGGGAGCAATCTTCAAATAGGACAAAGTGTGAGTATTAAAATGAATTCTTAACACGAATTATAAGAGAGGATGAATCAAGGGG
>JAHIWI010000369.1 GCA_018816185.1 Bacillota bacterium | reverse complement strand
TCAAGACGTGAGTTAGCCAACATGTTAAAGATAAATCCTAATACTGCACAACGTGCTTATAAGGAAATGGAGGAACAGGGTTTGATCCATACAGAAAAAAATCACCCAAGCAAAATTACAACGGACATGAAGATCTTAGGGATGGTAAGAGAAGAGTTGCTAGTTGAAGCAGTAGATACATTTGTGGCATCCGTAAGGTCAATAAATGTTCCAGTAGATGAATTATTGAACTTGGTAAAAACAAAATACGCAGGAAATAATGATGATAAGGGGGCTTGAAAATGATTGAAGTAAAAGATGTTACGAAAAATTTCGGTCGAAAAAAGATTTTAAAAGGTGTTTCATTTACTGCTAATAAAGGTGAAATCACTTGTTTAATTGGAATTAATGGAGTAGGCAAAACAACTATTTTAAATGCCATAATGGCACTTACCCCAATTAACAATGGAGAAATTTTAATAGACGGAGAAACCCTTCATAAAAAAACGTTTGAAAAAGTCACCTTCATTCCTGATGCAATAACGATGCTCCCACACATGAAAATCTCAGAGGCGATGGAGTTCATGAATGACTTTTATACATGCTGGAACCAGAACCGAGCAACGGAATTACTTGGCTTTTTTAACTTAAATGTATCCGATAGAATATCATCCTTATCAAAAGGAAATACAGCAAAAGTTAATTTACTTCTTGGTTTAGCAATGGATGTTGACTTTGTATTAATGGATGAACCATTTTCTGGAATTGACATGTTTAGTCGGGAGGAAATTGCTAAAGTGTTCACAAGTCATTTAATTGAAAATAGAGGCGTTATCATTACCACTCATGAAATAGGAGATATTGAACATTTAATTGATAAGGTAGTGCTACTAGATGAAGGGATTGTAATCAAGGAGTTCAGCGCGGAAGAAGCTCGTGAAATTGAAGGGAAATCTGTGGTGGATGTAATGAGAGAGGTGTACCAGAGATGAAAAACTATTTAAAGTTGTTAAATTTTGAATTTAATCGTTCTGCGAAATTATTTGCGGTTTTACTAGGCATTACACTAGTTATACAAGTTATCGGTGTCATTGTGTTGTCGAATAAATATCTAAATATGGCGAACGAAAAAATGTATGAAGAGTTCATGTCAAAAGCGGATTTCCTATCAAACTTTGGTCAAATGAGTTTTATGTCAGTAGCAGGAAGTGTCTGGTTTCTTGGTCCAATCGCTTTGTGCGTAGCAGGGGTTGGCTTTTATATTTTCATCATTTGGTATCGCGATTGGTTCGGAAAAAATACATTTATTTACCGATTATTAATGCTACCAACAACGAGATTAAATATCTTTTACGCTAAAATAACAAACATTTTATTATTAACGTTTGGTTTCGTAGCATTTCAACTGATTCTGATTCCATTAGAGGCATCAATTCTGAAGTGGATGGTGCCAAAGGAATTTCGAGTAGATTTAACTGTCCAAGAAATTATAAGTGGCATGCCCGGATTAAGTATATTCATGCCAACAAGTATTTTTGGCGTAATCGTATATTATGGAGCAGGATTTATGGTTGTGTCCATTCTATTTACGGCAATTTTAATGGAAAGAAGCTATAAATGGAAAGGGATTTTTGCTGGAATCATCTATAGTTTAATTGCCGTAGCTGTATTTATTTCACCTCTACTTTTGCAAGAATTTATCTTGAATGACTTTTTCTATCCAATGGAATTATTTTTAATGTTGATTGCGATGGGGATCATCGTATTAGCAGTATCCATTTGGATGAGTGGATTCTTATTAAAGAAAAAAATAACGGTATAGGGAGTGTGTAGAAATGAAGAAGTATTGGAAATTCACAGCAACTATAGCTGTTATTGTACTTAGCATTGGGGCATTTTACGTCAATTCGGCTTTGTCAGCTCCACAATATCCAGAATTTACGATTAAAAAGCAGAGTGGTGACGCTGAAGAAATACAATCATTAGTAGTAGAAGGGGGTTATCATGAAGGAAATGCTATGAGTTATACGAACACGCATTTAAAAATCACTTCTGATGGCTCTGAAATTCGAAATGGTCTATCACTAGTAGATCAAGTTAGAGGACAACCTTCGCCAGGCATCAGGAATTTACAGAAGAATTATCGGGATTTCATGCGAGGAAAAAGTCAAAACATCAATTCGTTTTTTGAAAACGACGAGTTGCTAGCTTATGCAGATGTGAAATATAAAATAGGCGCATCCTACTCAATGGACTTTGAATTTGATATATCTATATTAAATAAGGATGATAGTAACACAACTTCCTTCAATATTAACGTTCCAGATGCATCGGCAGCTGATTATATATTTGTTGAAGATGTGCAAGTTATTGATAACGAGTTGAAGGTAATTACCCATAATACGATGAGAAAGAATGACAAATTCTTTACTGAAAAACATATCTACACTCTCGATATTTCGGCTGGAACGATAACCAACAATGAAAAGATTGTATCAATTCCTGAAGGACAAGGTAATTCATATGTTGATGCTCAATTAATTAATACTAATCCGTTTCAGGATAATGAAAATGTTGTGTTTTTAATAACTCATAGCACTTTAGAAGAAGGATTAGACGGACTTAGAGAATCGAGTTCGAGTAAAGAGATGTTATTCTATAATTTAAAAACGCAGAAAACAGATACCATTGAAATGCCAGAGAGTTTGAATGACAATCAAGTTAGTTTTTTGGAAGGTTCAACGATTTATTTCTCGAAATTTAGTGAGCAAAATTTAATTGTGACTCCTTTTACCATTGAAAATCATGAAGTGGGTGATGAGTTTACCATCCAGTTATCAAATGAAATAAGCGAAGAGGTTCCACCACTAC
>JAHIWI010000086.1 GCA_018816185.1 Bacillota bacterium | reverse complement strand
TGGATCAGCTTTGAAAGTCGGAGCAGATACAATTGTGAAGTCTGCTTCGTGTGTAGTTAGCTCTTCTGCAGAAGGGCGAATAAATAATTGGTGAGCAAAAAGGTTATGCCAAGCATATTCGTTAATTACTTGTAAAGATAAGCGAGACTGTTTGTCTGCACCAGCAAAGCCTTTAAACACAAATAATTCTTCTTTAGTTTTTAGGTAATCGATTACTTTCTTATATAATGAGTCAAAAATTTCAGATGAGATGGGTTGATTAACAGGACCCCAGTCAATTTTGTCCTTTGAAATGTCTTCTTCAACCATGTACTTATCTTTAGGCGAACGACCTGTGTATTTTCCAGTCTCCGCTTTTACAGCACCTGTTGATGTTAAGACAGCTTCTCCGCGTGATGTTGCTTTCTCCACTAATTGTGGAACTGAAAGTTGAACGTGCACGTTTTGGCCATTTAACAATTCGTTCAGCTCGGTAATTGTGTTCACTGAATTCATGTATATGTACCTTCCTTTTTCAAGTATTCCCGATAAAATGGGGTAATTTTGATTCGAGAATTAGTATAACACATTCCGTTTAATAATCTACACTAATAGCCTGTATAAAATGTAGATATTTCTTGTCAAAATTTATGTGCATAAAATGTTTGACATTGTCGAAATTGTTTATTATGATGTAAAACTGAACGGATACTCTTATCCCGAGCTGGTGGAGGGGTCAGGCCCTATGAAACCCGGCAACCTGCGATTATATGATTTCATATGATTGGCGAAGGTGCTGAACCTGAAGCAAGGTGAATTCCTTGGATGATAAGAGTGAAAGGTGCCTACTAAATCATACCTTTCCTCATGTAATTGACGTGAGAGAGGGTTTTTTTTATGCTATCTCAGTAAATTGCATAAATGGATGATTTAACACAGACATCTCCCTTTATCCTCGTGTAGAAGCCCGAAACGGCGAAAGGTTTTATTCAATAGAGTAAAGCTTGACATGGGAAATGAGTACCGTTTGAATTTTCCGAGAGAAATCTCGAAGGATATAGGAGGAATTAATAATGACAACTCGTCGATTATTTACATCAGAATCAGTAACAGAAGGGCATCCGGATAAGATTTGTGACCAAATCTCAGATGCAATATTAGATGCTATTTTAACAGAAGATCCAAATGCACGTGTGGCATGTGAAACAACAGTTACAACAGGATTAGTTCTTGTTGCTGGAGAAATCACAACGTCAGCTTATGTTGATATTCAAAAAGTAGTTCGTGAAACAGTTCGTGAAATTGGTTATACTCGTGCAAAATATGGTTTTGACTCAGAAACATCAGCTGTTTTAACAGCAATTGATGAGCAGTCTGCCGATATCGCAATGGGTGTTGACCAAGCATTAGAAGCGCGTGAAGGTTCTATGTCAGATGATGATATCGAAGCAATCGGTGCTGGAGACCAAGGGTTAATGTTTGGGTTTGCTTGTAATGAAACGCCAGAATTAATGCCTCTTCCAATTAGTTTAGCTCACAAGTTAGCTCGTCGTTTAGCTTTGGTTCGTAAAGATGAGATTCTTTCTTACCTACGTCCAGATGGTAAAACACAAGTAACTGTAGAATATGATGAAAACAACAAACCTTTGCGTATTGATACAATTGTTATTTCTACTCAACATCACCCAGAAGTAACGCTTGAGCAAATTCAACGCAATCTAAAAGAACATGTTATCAATCCAGTTGTTCCTGCAGAATTAATTGATGAAAACACAAAATACTTCATTAATCCAACTGGCCGCTTTGTTATTGGTGGACCACAAGGAGATGCAGGTTTAACAGGCCGCAAAATTATCGTTGATACTTACGGTGGTTATGCTCGTCACGGTGGTGGAGCATTCTCTGGTAAGGATGCAACAAAAGTTGACCGTTCAGCAGCTTATGCAGCACGTTATGTTGCTAAAAACATCGTAGCAGCTGGTCTTGCTGATCGTTGTGAAGTTCAATTAGCTTATGCAATTGGTGTTGCACAACCTGTATCGATTGCTATTGATACATTTGGAACGGGTACAGTTGAAGAGTCGAAAATGGTTGAAATGGTTCGTGAATTATTCGACCTACGCCCAGCTGGAATCATCAAAATGTTAGATCTTCGTCGTCCAATCTACAAACAAACTGCAGCATATGGACATTTTGGTCGTACAGACATAGATGTTCCTTGGGAGAAAACAGACAAAGCTGCCGCATTAAAAGAAAAAGCAGGCGTTTAATAGGAAAAAGCTGCTCCGGGAAAATTCGGAGCAGCTTTTTTCATTCTATTAACTCTTTTGCATTGCTTTATAAATTTGTCCTTTTTCGGCATACTCTCGAACAATACGCTCCATATCTTTACGGTCTTCATCGGTTAAATCTCTCACTACTTGAGCAGGTCTCCCAAGTGCAAGTACACCCGGCGGAATCACTTTTCCTGGTGGGACTAAACTGCCAGCGCCAATAAACGCTCCTTCTCCGATTACAGCTCCATCTAACACAATTGACCCCATACCAATTAAAGCACCTTGTTTCACCGTACAACTATGTAAAGTCACTTGATGACCGACAGTAACCTCGTCTTCTAAAATCAATGGAAAAGCTGGACTCTGGTGCAAGCAACATAAATCTTGAATGTTTACCTTATTACCGATAATCGTTTTATTCACATCTCCACGGATGACCGTATTAAACCATACCGTAGACTCAGAACCAATCATGACATCCCCACTAATTGTCACAAAATCAGCTATATACACCGATGAGTCAATTTCAGGAGTCTTTCCATTAAAAGGGTAAATCATTACATGACCTCATTTCTTCGTTTAGCTAAGTTTCATTATACTAAAAAAGAGGGAATCATAACTAGAATAGAGTGAAAGCCTATATTATCCATCATTTAAATCAGTCATGTAATGGTATAATGAAAGGATTAATAGTAGTAAAAGGGGAAGATGTTCATGTGGAAATGGGAAGCAGAAGGTAAAGCAAAAGCTGTCATAGCTATTGTACATAGTGCATATGAGCATCATCGTCGTTACGCATGGACGATTGAACAATTTAGAAATTCGGGTTTTCATGTAGTGATGGGTGACCTCCCAGGTCACGGTGAAGATTCTTCATTAAATGAAGCACATGACGAAGATTTTGAGTTGTATTCTAAATACGTCAAACAATTAGTCGAAGTTTCCATGGCGGATTCCTTACCTGTATTTGTGATGGGACATGGAATGGGAGCGACTTTGGTTATGCATGCATTACAAACTCATTCGATTGAATGTGCAGGTGTCATTTTGACCTCACCATGGTTAAATTTGCGTATCCAGCCGTCTAAATTATCTGGTGCTCTAGCGAATATGGGCAAGCTAGCAGATCATATGAAGAGTTCTCACGAAATTTCAATAAAAGAATTGACACGTAACTATGATGTATATGTACAAGAAAAAGATGATCCTCTTTTTACAAATAAAATTACATTAAAGTGGTATAGAGAATTACAAAATTTAAAGAAAAACACGGTTAATAGTGTTGAATCAATCTCCAATATCCCGGTTTTATTAATGACCGGCGAACGCGATAAAGTAACGGATCCAGTTTTTAGTGAAAACTGGCTGAGCAAGCAAAAATTATGTGAGTATCAATTTAAAGAATGGAAAAATGCTTATCATGATTTATTTCATGAACCAGAGCGTGAAAATGTGTATTATTACACGGAATCATTTATGCACAATGTCCTGCGTTCCATTGGGTACATTATTTAGAAGAATACACCAAAAGAAAAAGCACATGGCTGTGCTTTTTCTTTTTTTATCTTCATCTATCAAAAACTAGCTTAAAATAATATTTTTTCAGACTATTTCTATTTCTCGACTTGTGTTCATACAATATCTATAATATAGTGAATTGTGTGACAATAATGTGAACTATACAAAGGGGGAGAACAGATGGAAGAGTTTATTGGTCAAGTAAACAATTTTTTATGGGGTCCGTGGATGATTTACGGATGTTTAGCAGTGGGACTTTTATTTTCAATTCTTACACGTTTTGTTCAAGTTCGTTTAGTGAAAGATATGGTTCAACAGATTTTTAGAGGTAAAGAGTCAGCTGCTGGGGTATCTTCATTCCAAGCATTAGCGATTGCTTTATCGGGTCGTGTTGGTACTGGTAATATCGCAGGTACAGCAACGGCGATCGCATTTGGTGGTCCTGGTGCCGTGTTCTGGATGTGGATGATTGCCTTCATTGGTGCAGCATCAGCATTTGTGGAATCAACACTTGCTCAAATTTATAAAGTGAAAGATCAAGGGCAATACCGTGGTGGTCCAGCCTACTACATAGAAAAAGGAATTGGCGTGAAGTGGTATGCCATTCTATTCGCACTAGCAGCTTTATTAGCAATGTCAATCTTAATGCCAGGTATTCAATCGAATTCAATTGCGATTGGAATGGAAAATGCATTCGGATTAGAGCGTTGGATTACTGGTGCAGCAATCGTTGTCATTTTAGGTATCATTATCTTGGGTGGAGTTAAACGTATTGCTCATGTTGCGCAATTAGTTGTTCCATTCATGGCAATTGCTTATATGTTAATGGCAATTGTTATTATCGGAATGAACATTACAGAATTACCAGGTGTCATTTCATTAATTTTCTCAAGTGCATTTGGCTTTGATTCTACTTTCGGTGGGATGGTCGGTGCTGCAATTGCTTGGGGCGTTAAACGCGGAATTTACTCGAACGAAGCTGGTCAAGGTACTGGTCCTCACGCAGCAGCAGCTGCTGAAGTATCACATCCTGCAAAACAAGGTTTGGTTCAAGCATTCTCAGTATATATCGATACTTTACTAGTTTGTTCGGCAACAGCATTTATGATCCTATTTACAGGAATGTATAATGTTCAGTTGGATGATGGAGATGGCGCATTTGTTGTAGAAAACTTACCTGACGTTGAAGCGGGTCCTGGGTATACACAAGCTGCCATTGATCTTGCACTTCCTGGAACAGGAATTGGCGCAAGTTTCGTTGCTATCGCACTATTCTTCTTCGCATTTACAACAATCATGGCTTACTACTATATGGCTGAAACAAATGTGGCTTACTTATTAAAAGGGAATGCTGAAAAAATCGGGATTTTTGTTCTGAAAATAGTAATCCTGGTTACAGCGTTCTTAGGAACAGTACGTGAAGCTGGTCTTGCATGGGCACTAGGGGATGTTGGTTTAGGATTGATGGTATGGTTAAACTTAATTGCCATCTTAATCATTGCCAAACCGGCACTTATTGCACTGAAAGACTATGAAGCACAGAAGAAAGAAGGCTTGGATCCTGTCTTTGACCCTACTAAACTAGGTATCAAAAATGCAGATTTCTGGGTAGAATACAATAAAGACTTGAAAAAATAAGTAGATATCGTCCAACTTCGGTTGGGCGATGTTTTTTTCTGTTATAGTTAAAGTTAAAAAGGGGTATGTACCGTGGAAATGGCTTTATCAGTCTTTATCATTGCTGTAGGAATTAGTGTATTTATTATCATGAAGAAATTCTC
>JAHIWI010000368.1 GCA_018816185.1 Bacillota bacterium | reverse complement strand
ATGGTCGCAACGCACGGTTGGATTGAAACTTCTTCTAAGTCTGCGATTGAAGTAGGTCAGTATTTTGCTGAACGTGGTGCAAAAACGTTTATTTTTACGGATATTGCAACGGACGGTACATTAATGGGACCTAATCTACTAGCGAATGAACTTCTCGCTGAAGCGACAGGTGCTGAAGTGATTGTTTCAGGTGGAATTAGCTCACTTGCTGACGTGAAGGCAGTTGCTCATGTTTCTAAAAGTTCTACGATTAATGGTGTAATCATCGGAAAAGCTATTTACGAAAATCGCTTTACTTTGTCTGAGGCATTAGCAGAGGTGTCAACATGTTAACGAAACGTATCATCCCTTGTTTAGATGTCAAAGAAGGCCGCGTCGTCAAAGGCATACAATTCGTTTCACTGCGTGACGCGGGAGATCCAGTTGAGTTAGCTAAGTTTTATGATGAGCAAGGCGCAGACGAACTGGTTTTTTTAGATATTTCAGCTTCTCATGAAGGTAAAGAAACGATGATTGATGTTGTTAGACAAACCGCAAAAGAACTAGCGATTCCCTTTACAGTTGGTGGGGGTATTCGCACCTTAGAAGACATGAAAAACATGCTACGTGCAGGGGCGGACAAAGTATCTGTGAACACCTCAGCGATTGAACGTCCTGAACTAATTTCTGAAGGTGCAGCATTCTTTGGATCGCAATGCATCGTGGTTGCGATTGATGCAAAATGGTCTGACGCGGATAACACCTGGATGGTTTATACACATGGAGGACGCAAGAGAACTGAACTCACCGCAGTGGGCTGGGCTACAGAAGCGACTCGTTTAGGTGCGGGAGAGATCTTATTAACTTCGATGAATCAGGATGGTGAGAAAAAAGGCTTTGACTTAGCTTTGACGAAAGCAGTACGTGAAGCGGTTTCTGTTCCTGTTATTGCAAGTGGAGGAGCGGGTAACGCAGCGCATTTTTACGATGTATTTACTGAGGTTGATGTTGACGCTGCTCTAGCAGCTTCTATTTTTCATTATAAAGAAACGAGTGTTCAAGAAGTGAAAAGCTTTTTAAAAGAGAAAGGTGTGTCTGTTAGATGACTGAATTCAACAAGCAATCGATACAATTTAACGAGCAAGGACTTGTTCCAGTAGTCGTTCAACATGCACAAACGAAAGAAGTCTTAACTGTTGCTTATATGAACCAAGAGTCCTTAGAAAAAACCATTGCTACAAAGGAAACGTGGTTTTATAGCCGTTCGCGAAAAGAGTTATGGAACAAAGGTGCGACTAGTGGGAATAAACAGCAAGTCATTTCTATACGCACAGATTGTGATCAAGATGCATTAGTTGTAGAAGTGATACCTAATGGACCGGCATGTCATACGGGAGAAACAACTTGTTTCCATAAAGATGTCTTAACACCAAATGAGAAAGTAGGAAGCTTTGGCATTTTAGCGGATTTAGTTAATGTGATTCAAGAACGTGAAAAAACAATGCCTGAAGGTGCATATACGACTTATTTGTTCGAAAAAGGTGTTGATAAAATCGGGAAGAAAATAGGGGAAGAAGCAACTGAAGTTGTGATTGCAGCTAAAAATAGAGATGCGCAAGAATTGCAATGGGAAGCCGCGGATTTGCTTTATCACTTATTGGTTTTACTTCAAGAACAAAAAGTAGATTTGTATGAAGTGCTGGAAGTTTTACAAAAACGCCATGAGAGTAAATAATTGTCTAATGTGCTATAATAGCAAGATACTGAAAAGGGACTGCAAAAGTTCCTTTTCATTTTTTCGGAGGCATTTATTTGGAGAACAAGCGTAAAAAACCTATAAAAGAAAATGTAGTGTCGTTTATTCCTACTGGCGAGTACTACTATCAAAAAGCGCTTCAAGCTCTCAATCGCGAGCAGTTTGACAAAGCGCATAAATATTTGAAAAGAGCAGCGGAACTCAGTCCTGATGATCCGCTTATTTTGATGCAATTTGCGATAGTTGAAATGGAACTGGAAAATTACGACCTAGCTTTAGAGCTGCTTCAAAGTGCTCATAGTTTAGATCCTAATGAAACAGAAATCATTTTCTTCTTAGCGGAAGTGTATGCTCATTTAGGCTTAATTGTTGAGGCTCGAAAATACGCTACCAAGTATACAGAGATGGATGTAAGTGGCGTTTACGCTGAAGAAGCAATGGAAATCATTGATTTTGCAGAACAAGAAGATTGGCCGCTTTTTGAAGACGATTCGATTGATAGTGATAACCTTTATATACAAGAAAAAGCTAGAAAAATGATGGAGCAAGGTAATTTTGACCAAGCGGTTGAAGTACTTGAAAAACTCATTGAAGAAAATCCGGAGTTTTGGGCAGCATATAATAATTTAGCGCTAGCGTATTTTTACATTGGTGAAGTCGATCAAGCAAAAGCTTTGTTGCACCAAGTATTAGAAGAAAACACAGGGAATCTACATGCGTTATGTAATTTAACCGTGGTTCACTATTATGAAAAAGATGAAGAAGAATTGAATCATTTACTTGCGATGCTAAGTAAAATACAACCGTATTTAATTGAACATCGTTATAAGCTCGGGGCAACTTTCGCTTTAGT
>JAHIWI010000085.1 GCA_018816185.1 Bacillota bacterium | reverse complement strand
GGATGCAAATGATGCGAGAAAACTCGGCGACTTTGAAAACTACGTTTATGAAGTCATCAAAGACGGAACGCCATACATATTACGTCTCACACATTCTTCACATCGTTCAAAAAAAGAAGTAGAAGGCGAGTTAACATGGATCAACTTCCTACATAGTCACGACATTCCGGTATCACTCGTTCATAAATCAGAAAATAACGAACTAGTAGAGGTATTGTCGGTAGGCGATTCTTACTTTTACATCTGTTTATTCGATAAAGCACCTGGAGCTGCCTTAAAACCAAACAGTCCAGAATTCGGCCCTGAACTATTTAAAAAATGGGGAGCAATCACTGCGAAGATGCATCGCCATACCGAGAACTACCCAGCAACAAACACGGGTCGCAAGCGCTGGGATGAAGACGATCTAATTGAGCTCGATCAATACATCGATAACGAAAAAGACGCGGTCATCATTGAAGGCAATCGACAATTAGTAAGGGAACTTCAAGATCTACCAGAAACGAGCGATGTCTTTGGCTTAATCCATTCAGACATCCACATGGGGAACTTTTTCTTTCACGACGAACAAATTCATGTATTCGATTTCGATGATGCCATGCATTTTCACTACGTCAGTGACATCGCCATTCCACTTTACTACGCAACGTGGTGGAAGCTTCGAAATGAAAACCTGGAAATTAGATCGGCGTTTGGAACCGACTTCTTGAAACACTTCTTAGAAGGGTATCTAAGCGAACGGCCATTATCACTTGAATGGTTAGAACGCTTGCCGCTATATTTGAAATTACGCGATTATACCTTATACGGCGTCTTCCATAAAAAAATGGACCTATCTGTTGGACATGAAGTCGAAAATCAACTCGTTGCCGGTATTCGTCAGCGTTTGATCGACGAAGAATTAATTGTGGAATTAGACTACAAAGAAATTTGGGAGCGAGCGAATGCTTGAAAACGTAGTCATTGACATGATTGAAAAGGATCCGTGGAGAGTGGAAGTACTTAAGGCCGTTGAAACTCTTGGCTTACCGGATTGCTGGGTATGTGCAGGATTTGTCCGCTCAAAAGTATGGGATGAGTTGCACGGTTTTGAAAAAAGAACAGAACTCGCAGATGTCGACGTCATCTATTTTGATGACACACAACTCGACGAATCCATAGAAAAAGAATTGGAAAAACAATTACTCACCAAAATGCCAAATGTGCCATGGTCAGTCAAAAACCAAGCGAGAATGCATATCGTCAACAAGTTTCCACCATATGCTTCCTCAGTTGACGCCATATCCAAATTTCCAGAAACAGTGACCGCACTAGGAGTAAGACTGAATGGAAAACAAATCGAGCTAACAGCACCACACGGACTGGAAGACCTTTTTCGATTTGAAATTAAACCAACACCGAGCTTCGCACAAGAACCTGAACGAAGCTATTATGAGCATCGAATTAGTCAAAAAAATTGGCCAGCCAAATGGAGCAAAGTAAAAATAATAAATAAATAATTAAACCCCTTACATCACAACGAGATGTAAGGGGTTTTATAAAGAATTTTAGGAGTGTCGAATTTATTACAGATGAGACTGTCAGAGTAATTACTAATTCAATCTGTGTCAAGATCATCAATACGTTTTATTTAAATGTTGAACCAGCGCTTCTGCACTTTCTTGAATTTGTTCATTGTTCAAGAAACGGGATCCATGAATTTTAAAAGTAGGTAAAAAACGCATACCCGTTAAATTAGCGGTAGCTTGGAATGGTTTTGTCAATTCACTCATGCTGTATTGATTATAACTACCAGCTTGGTAGGAAACTTCTGGTCCTCCGGTTGAAATGGCCAATATAAACTCTTTTCCTTGTAACTGTTTGCCTTCTGGTCCATAAGCCCACCCGTAAGAAAGCACAACATCTTGCCATTCTTTTAATAAAGATGGGCTACTGTACCAATAAAACGGAAATTGGAACACAATACGATCATGGGCAAGCAATAATTGTTGTTCATGCTCCTGATCGATGCGTCCGTCCGGATAAGTCGCATACAAATCTTGGATTGTGATATTTTCTTCTTGCTGCAAGCGATTCATCAACGTTTTATTAATGACAGAGCTTGCTAAATTAGGGTGCGCTACAATAACTAAAGTTTTCATTTTTTATCATCCTTTTTATTTGTATATACAAATGAAATGCCGAGAAAAATGATGTCATTTTTCCATTTTAATACTTGCTTCGTGAAGCATCTTACTTAAATCGAGACTAAATTCACGTCCGAGTACATCTGAATACGCATCAAACAATTCTTTTAATGATAACCGGAACTTCTTATAAACCTCTTCACCAGAAGCGGTCAAAGAAATGGAAGTCTCTTTTCCATTTACTTTACGTAAAACCAATTGCTGCTTCTCCAATTTGTCGATAAATCGAGTACTCGTAGAAGGGGCAATGGACAACTTTTGGCACAAATCTTTTTGTGTAATTCCTGGATGGAATTGAATAGTCATAATCATATACAAATACGAAGGCGCTAAATCATCGAAGTCAAACGTACTTTCCGCCAATTTGGTCATGTTCCGTGCGAAACGATTGGCCGTAAAATATAGGCAATGAATTAATACTTGTTCTTCTTCTTTCATTTCAAATCAACCCTCTCATTTGTATATACAAATTAACATTTTCATGTGTTCCCGTCAATAAAAAATTACAGATGAAAAAATTTTAGATGTATTGGATAGTGAAAATATCATCGTAACCTCGAAAACCCGCAAACGCCAGATTATCGCTGTTTAACACCAAATAATTGCCTCCAAGCGCAGCATTATTCACACTTAACGCCAATAAACCACGCACAACGCAAAATCCCTACCCCCATCAATCCCACAAAAACCCAACTCATCTATTACTATTCAACATACGATATTGTATGATACACAGTATAAACAAACACTGTACGTCATACACTAAAACAAAAGAGGTGAACCAATGAGCCAACTTCTCAACTCCTTAACCACTGAACTCAGACGCGGAACCTTAACACTTGCCGTCCTTAGCCAACTCAAAACCCCTCAATACGGATACTCACTCGTCCAGCGACTCGAAAACTGCGGCATCACGATCGACCAAAGCACCTTGTACCCACTACTTCGCAGACTCGAAAAACAAGAACTCGTTACCAGCACCTGGGACACAACCGAAAGCAGACCGCGCCGCTACTATGTCTTAAGCGCATTTGGAATCACCATCTACAACCAACTCCGAGCAGAATGGGAAAAAACATCGCAAGAACTATCTTTATTAATGAAAGGAGAGAATCACCATGAACCTGATTGACATGTACATTCACGAAGTCACCCGCAGACTTCCAGAACGAAACCGAGAAGACATCGCACTCGAACTACAGTCGACCATTGCCGATATGCTACCAGACGACCCGACTGAAGCCGAAGTCAAACAAGTACTCACCCAACTCGGCAACCCAGCAGTCCTAGCAAGTAACTACCGAGACCGTCCCATGCACCTAATCGGTCCGAAATACTTTGACGTCTACATCAATCTATTAAAAGTTGTCTTGCCAATCGCCATGATCATTACTTTCATCGTCCTAATCGGAAAAATCATCGTCACCTCATCCGGCGACCAAACGATTGGCGCATTCATCGCGATGATTATCAGCCAAACCGTATGGCAGCTCATCAGCACAGCCATGCAAACCGCATTCTGGATCACACTCGTCTTCGCCATTATTGAGCGAACAGACAAAGTCGCGGATCAAATACCAGTCACCATGAACTTCAAAACATGGACACCCGATGACCTAAAACAAATCACACCAATCCCTATCAAAAAACGCATCACCAAATGGCATGTATTCGGCAGCTTACTATGGACCGCCATATGGGCAACCGTCTACTTTAACGCCTCCAACCTACTCGGCATCTACAACAACCGTGGCCAAGGACTAACATTCGAATCGCCTATATTCAACCAAAACGTGCTCCAATCGTACTGGCTACTCATCGTGCTCATCATTGCACTCGAAATCGCGCTAGCCATATACAAAGCACTCAAAAAACAATGGACCAACAAAGTCGCCATCTTCAACACCGTTACCCAAATCGTTGCACTCGGTATACTAATCGTCATCTTCACCAACCCGAATCTCTGGAACGACACATTTATCATCCAATTCAACGAAGCACTGAGCATCAACAAAAACGTCGAAACCTGGGCAGCCCAAACAAGCCGAATCACCATCGCCGTCGTCTTAATCTTCACCGTCATCGACATAATCGACGGATTTAGAAAAGCACGTCTGTAAAACCTGAAGCCCTTTTTGGTAGAAACCGGCGTTACAGATGAAGGCAGCATCATCACATTTGCAGAAGAAGGCGAAGCCTTCATGAACCAGCAACTTGCGGAAGTTGCAGCTCACTACGCAGAAAATCCCGCATACAAAGGGAATGCCATCCACCATGTCGGTAGCTGGATGACATTACAACCATAAAAACCAAAGAAACTTCGATTCTTGACTGATCGAAGTTTCTTTTTTATTTTCCTAGAGACGCGGAAAGTGTCTTGCACTCACAAAAATATCCCTCGAAAAACCCGCTAACGCCAAATTATCACGGCCTATCGCCAAATAAATGCTTCCAAACGCTAGATTATCAATTCCAAACGACAAATTTTCCAAGCCGAACGCCAATAAACCCCCGCCAAACGCCAAATGACTGGATCATGAAATAGAAACTCCCTCAATCTTTATCCTAAATATTTTAATCAAAGAGACTTATAGGATTGATAAATATGAGTCGATTTGAAATAATTGGTATTAATCAAAAGAGATTAATAGTCTATACGATACGTGTAATGAATCTTATTAGATCGTGAATTTATTTGAGAAGGTGACAAGATGGTTACATATTTAGGAACACCGAAAATAGAAACCGAACGCTTAATTCTTAGAAGGATGGAACTTTCTGATACTCAAAAGGTTTTCGATAACTGGCTATCGGACGAACGGATATCTGAGAATCGGGTCAATTCGGAACACAAGACCGTTTCAGAAACAACCGAGAGAGTAACGAAGATAGTCGATGGCTATGTCAATAAAGATTTTTGTTGGTGGGCTATTGAGCGAAAAGTTGATGGTGAGTTAATTGGTGAAATCGATTTATACGACTTTGATAATACCACCGGAAACTGTGAGGTAAGTTATTCTATTGGATATGAATGGTGGAACCAGGGATATGCGACCGAAGCGTTAAGGGCAGTTGTGGAATTCGGCTTCCGACAAATGAATATTCATAAAATCGCTGCAGCACATAACACTGATAACCCGGCTTCTGGAAAAGTTTTAGTTAAAGCAGGCATGGTTCAAGAAGGAATCATCAAACATATGATTCGTAATGCCAAGAGTCAATACAAAGACTGTACTATTTATGGAATACTTCAAGAAGATTATTCTAAAACATTGATTTCACCGTCATCGACATCGTCGACGGATTCAGAAAAGCACGTCTGTAAAACCTAAAGACCTTTTTGGGTTAATAAAGAAGTGCCACCTTCGAACCATACAAAAGCGGCTGAAGATGCCATTTCAGCCGCCTTATCCTAACTACATCCTAGAATGGAGAATACATATGAAAAAATTCGTTCTCATTGTCGGCCCACAAGCGGTCGGCAAAATGACAGTCGGTCACGAACTTGAAAAAATTACTCAGTTAAAATTATTCCATAACCACCTAACAATTGAACTCGTACAACCTTTCTTTGACTATGGAACACCAGCGGGGAATCGCTTAGTCAAATTATTCCGAAGAGAAATGTTTGAAGAATTTGCAAAAAGTGATATGTACGGTGTGGTATTTACATGGGTTTGGGCATTCGACCATCAAACTGACTGGGATTATGTAAAAGAAACCACAGCGATCTTTGAATCCAAGGGAGTAGAAGTCTGTATGGTTGAACTTCATGCAGATATTGAAGAAAGAATTGAACGAAACAAATCAGACCATCGTCTAACACACAAAGCTACAAAACGAGACATCGAATGGTCAGAAGCCCATTTAAAAGAAGCGGCACATAAATATAGACTGAACTCATTAGACGGTGAAATTACAAGAGAAAATTACATTAAAATTAACAACACCCATTTGACCGCAGCCGAAACCGCGAAAATGATTCAAGAAAGATTTAATTTATAAGAGGTGACATCCATGCGAACAGAAAAAGACAAAATGTTAGCAGGGGAAATGTACAACTCTGCAGATCCTTTATTAGTACGAGATCGAGAGACGGCGAGAAAGAAAATCCGTATCTACAACGAAACACTCGAAACAGAACATGACAAACGAGTTGAACTGTTAAAAGACTTATTCGGTTCAAGTGGGGAACAACTGTATGTTGAACCAACACTACGTGTCGATTACGGTTACAACATTCATGTCGGTGAAAATTTCTTTGCGAACTTCGATTGCGTCATTTTAGATGTTTGTGATGTAAGAATAGGAGCGAATTGCTTTATCGCGCCGGGCGTACATATGTATACAGCTACACACCCGTTAAACCCAATCGAACGCAACACGATGTATGAATATGCGAAACCCATTACGATTGGAGACAATGTATGGATCGGCGGGGGAGCCATCATCAACCCCGGCGTCACAATTGGTGACAATGTGGTCATTGCATCAGGAGCTGTCGTTACAAAAGATGTACCGAACAATGTCGTGGTGGGTGGAAATCCAGCGAGGTTGATCAAGGAAATAATAATTGAAGAGAACTAAAAAACACCTTACGTTGCGGGTAGGCTTTAAGTCCTAGCTCACAACGTAAAGGTGTTTTTTCTTTTTTCTATTATTTTGTCTCGCGTATTTCTAAATTTGTCGGTCGTATGGAACCCCATGGCGCAACATATACAGTTGCTTGCAAATCACGCGCTTTTTCAAGTTTAGGACCGACTCCTTGTTCCACATAAAATTGTTCAAGTTGCGGGGCCATCACGCGGTCGAAATACATGCCTTTTATTCCACCAAAGAACGGTTCGTTTTCCATACGGTCAATGACGGCAAATCCATCTTCCCCTTTTTTTAGGGTGAAGTAAATATCGCCTTGTGTAACGCCAGCTGGAGCTTTCAAGTCAGGATATTGAAGC
>JAHIWI010000084.1 GCA_018816185.1 Bacillota bacterium | reverse complement strand
CCCCCCGTCACCCTCTAAAACTTTCGATGCAACTTTACATACTGCGACCGCGTCAAAAAGGTGTTTCCAGATGAAAACGTGTATAATCAAAATCAGGAGGTGGGCTTATTGTTAAAGTGGATTATTCAAATTACATTTATTTTGATTGGTGGTACACTCGGGTTACTTTTATTACCGCAATTATACGAACTTATTAATTTATCTTCTAACCCGTGGCTAGACAATCCTTATGTATCAGTGCTTATAGGGGCAGTTATATTGTATGTAGTAGCGTTATTGTTGACGGATCATTTAATCGAGTTTATGAAATGGATGGAAGAACGGTTGTTGGGAGCACCAATTGCTGATTTACTGTTTGGGACGCTTGGGTTAATTGTCGGATTGAGTGTAGCGTTCTTATTGAACTTTGCTGTCGATGCGATTGAGTTACCATTTATCTCATCGGTGTTGCCCGTATTGTTGACGATTGTTTTAGGGTATCTTGGTTTCCAAGTTGGCTTCAAAAAGCGTGATGAAATGATGCAAATGATTGCTTCTAGTAAAACGCAAACACCGAAGAAAAAAGGGGACGATTCGTCGCAGGATCTGCAGCAGGCTTCTTATAAGTTGTTGGATACAAGCGTCATTATTGACGGGCGTATTACGGATATTTCCGCAACAGGTTTTATTGAAGGAGTGCTCGTCGTTCCTCAATTTGTTTTGACGGAGCTTCAGCATATTGCAGATTCATCGGATACGTTGAAACGAACTCGAGGTCGTCGTGGTCTGGATGTGTTAAAAGTGCTTCAAAATGAGCGAGCATCTGCTGTATTAATTACAGAAGAAGATTTTGATGATATTCAAGAAGTCGATTTGAAATTGGTTCGCCTTGCTAAAAAAATGGGCGGGGTAGTCGTGACGAATGATTTTAATTTGAATAAAGTTTGTGATCTTCATAATGTGTCCGTGTTGAATATTAATGATTTAGCTAATGCGGTAAAACCGGTCGTTATTCCGGGTGAAGATATGCATATCGTGGTTATTAAAGATGGGAAGGAACAGAACCAAGGGGTTGCTTACTTAGATGACGGTACGATGATTGTGGTTGAGGACGGAAAATCATATATCGGTCAGGCGATTGATGTTGTCGTAACAAGTGTGCTACAAACATCGGCTGGACGAATGATTTTTGCGAAAAAGAAGTAAACAGGAAACGAGGCTGACTTCATCCGCCCCAGATTGATGGCGATGGAGACAGCCTCCTTTTCCATGATATGGGGTGACAGGATGGAATACGCGGTCGCATTACCTGCTGCTGGGAGCGGGAAAAGAATGGGAGCAGGGCAAAATAAGTTGTTTTTAACTTTGCGTGATGTACCCATACTGATTCATACACTTCGTGTGTTTGAACATGATCCGAACTGTACCGCTATTTGGTTGGCGGTAAAACCAGAAGAACGTGAAATCATCGAACAAATGCTAGAGCAATTTCAAATTACCAAAGTAAAAGGAATGACGGATGGCGGCTCGGAACGACAGCATAGTGTATATGCTTGCGTGAAGGCGGCGAAAGGAGCTCCACTCATTTTGGTGCATGATGCGGCTCGGCCTTTTATTGAACCGACAGTCATTGCCTCTCTTGTGAATAAAGCAAGTGAAGCGGGTGCAGCGATTGCTGGTGTGAAAGTAAAAGATACGATTAAAAAAGTGAAAGCCGGTCAGATTGAAGAGACGGTTGACCGTGAACAATTATGGATTATTCAAACGCCGCAAGCTTTTCAATATGAGATTTTAGCTACTGCGGAAGAGAAGGCGTTGCAAGATGACTTTTTAGGTACAGATGAGTCGATGCTCGTTGAACGAATGGGGATGCCTGTCCATATCGTTGAAAGTACATATGATAATGTGAAAATGACGACAAAAGAAGATCTTCTTATTGGAGAAGCGATTTTACAAAAACGACAACAGGAGGAAAACTAAATGTTTCGAGTTGGACAAGGGTTTGATGTTCATGAATTTGCGGAAAATCGACCACTTATTTTAGGTGGCGTTACGATTCCTTATGAAAAAGGATTAATTGGTCACTCAGATGCCGATGTTTTATTACATACAGTAACGGATGCTGCACTAGGAGCTATTGGCGAAGGGGATATCGGACGTCATTTCCCAGATACAGATCCTGAATTTAAGGATGCTGATTCGGCAAAATTGCTTTCGTACATTTGGAAAATAGTTGAAGGAAAAGGCTATAAACTAGGGAATGTGGATTGCACGATCATTGCACAAGCTCCTAAAATGGCACCGCATATTAATCAAATGCGTGATCGCATTGCGGAGTTGCTAAATGCAGATCCATCTCAAGTAAATGTCAAAGCCACGACAACTGAAAAACTAGGTTTTACAGGGCGTGGAGAAGGCATCGCGGCACAAGCTACGATATTGCTCATACAAAACTAAGGTTTAACGTGTTAAAATGAACAAAGTTTAGCACGTATTCGAGGAGGAAACACACATGACACAAGAAGTTCGCGTACGTTACGCACCGAGTCCAACAGGAAACTTACATATTGGTGGAGCTCGTACTGCTTTATTTAACTATTTAT
>JAHIWI010000007.1 GCA_018816185.1 Bacillota bacterium | reverse complement strand
AGGATCAAACTCTCCATAATAGGTGAGTCGATTAGCTCGACTTTGTTGCTGGCGTCAAAAATTTTGACGTTTATAATGAACGTTTAAGTTCAAGTTTGTTTTCGATACCGACAGGTGTCGGCGGAAGAAAACGTTTTTGCTTTGAGCACCGAAGTGCTGTCCGCATATTTCGTTGACGTTTTGCTGTTCAGTTTTCAAGGTTCATGTTTTGCATCGCACCTTAGCGACCTTTATTATATTACGCTATGTATTAAACAAAGTCAATACATTATTTTAAATAAGTTATAAAACAAAAGAAATCAACAATACACTTAATATTCCTGGGATTCCAAGCGTCGCAATCATTAGTCCTGAAAGGATGTTTACCGGCACATAAAAGCC
Organism: Bacillota bacterium; assembly: GCA_018816185.1. Classification (GTDB taxonomy): domain Bacteria; phylum Bacillota; class Bacilli; order Bacillales_A; family Planococcaceae; genus Paenisporosarcina. The sequence continues at coordinate 8,466 of JAHIWI010000007.1, read as the reverse complement.
GAAGAACCCAGAGATGACGTGAATTCCAAACAATACGACGAATGCCATCGCAATTCTAAACCACCAAATTGAAAAAAGTTCGATTACTTTGACTTTCGATTGTTTATTCAAAAATAAAAAAAGAAGTAATATTATACCAATCACATAAAGAGCGAGTTTCATATCGCTTTCCACCTTCCTATTAGTTGTCCACTAATATATGAAGAGATTGGTATAACATATGCTTCATTTTAAAAGTATCTTTCGAATCTTTGCTTCTTTAAATAGAAAGAAATGTTTACTCTCTGCAATTTTTCGTTGAGCAATGACGGACAGATCGTAGTCATCTAGAAAGTCTTCGATGACTTGAGCGTTCTTCCAATCTTCATTTGTCTCTCTTATTAATCGAATTAGGTTTTCATCGAATTCTTTTTTTAGTTTCCCTTTTCGAAAAAACATTTTACGCAATGCCCTCCTCTTTACAACTCGCGTCTACCTTCTAACGCTTTTGACAAGGTCACTTCATCTGCGTACTCTAAATCTCCACCGATGGGTAAGCCATGGGCAATGCGTGTAGTGCGAATGCCGGATGGTTTAACAAGCCTTGAAATATACATAGCAGTGGCTTCCCCTTCTATAGTAGGGTTCGTTGCTAATATCAATTCTTGCACTCTCTCATCCTGCAACCTTTTTAATAAGGGTGGCACGTTAATGTCTTCAGGACCTATTCCGTCCATTGGAGAAATAGCGCCGTGTAGAACATGGTACAATCCGTGATAATCTCGCATTTTTTCCAAAGCTATCACGTCTTTAGGGTCTTGGACTACACAAATAATTGTGTCATCACGTTGCTTATCTTGGCAGATTCGGCAAGGGTCCGTATCTGTGATATGTCCGCAAATGGTGCAAAAACTCAAATTTCGTTTTGCATCAACCAAAGCCTTTGCAAAGTCGAGAACGGTATCTTCTTTCATACCTAAAACAAAAAACGCCAGACGGGCCGCGGTTTTCGGCCCGATACCTGGCAATTTCATAAAACTATCAATGAGTTTTGATATTGGTTCAGGATAGTGCATATGGTTTCCTCCTAGAACATGCCAGGGAGGTTCAATCCCTTCGTGAATTGTCCCATCGTGGAGTTCGTTGTTTCTTCAGCTTTTTTCATTGCTTCGTTTGTAGCGATGACGATTAAATCTTGTAACATTTCAACATCTTCTGGATCAACAACAGATTCATCAAGAGCTACTTCTAATACCTCTTTATGTCCTGAAACTGTTACTTTAACCATTCCGCCTCCAGCTACACCTTCAAAGCGTTGTGTTCCCAATTCTTCTTGAGCCTCTGCCATTTGTTTTTGCATTTTTTGCATTTGTTTCATCATACCTTGCATATTTCCCATTCCGCGCATTTTAAAATTCCTCCTTAGTCATCATGTATTTCTACAAATTCTTTACCAAACAGTTTTTCAGCCTCTACAATCAATGGATCTTCTGAAGCTCTTTCCTCCGCTTGCATAAAACTCATCATTTCGTCAGCGGCTTGCTCAACATCAGAAGATTCAGGCGTAGTCGGCTTCAAGCCATTTTGACGAATAAAATCTTCACGGATTTTCATCCACTCTTCTTCAGGTACAAACAATACTTCATATGAATTCCCCGTTAAGTTAAGAAGAATCTGAGTAAAGCTACTTGAGAAGGTTTGATTATCCGCCGCCATTTGGCAATGAATATCATACTTAAATTTTAACACAAAAGCTCGCCCAGATGCGGCTACAGGTTCTGCTTCATTCAATAAAGCAGCGTGTGATTTTTGCAACTGGTTCATAATCGTTGCCCAGTGGGTTTTGATTAACTGAATATCGTCTTTTGTTGCTGTCTTTAATACTTCAGCAATACGGCCAGTCGGCACTTTATATCCTGACTGCGATTTCGGTCGCTGACGTTTTTGAGGTTCAGTCGCTTGTGGAGCTGCCCCGCCGTTTCCAGAAAGTCCTTGTCGCACTTGTTGTTCCAGTGCAATTACTGTTCTTTCAAGCTGTTCGATTTTCTCTTCAAAAGGTGTTAAATCGACTGAGTGGGCAGTGACTGCCCCTTCCTTCACTTGAGACATTTTCAATAAAGCAGTTTCTAAATACACTTTTGCGTGATTCGAAAAACGCATCTCTTGTTGTGTTGCTGAAAGGATTTCAATGAATTGATATAACTTTTCTAACGAAAACTGTTCTGCAAGTTCTTTAAATTTCACTTCTGCAGACGCTAGTTCCAACAATTCATCTAAATCCGGTGCTGTATTCATTAACAAGAGATCCCGGAAAAACGTAATCATGTCTTCTGTTAAACGTACAGGATCTTTTCCTTCTTTCATTAACTCTTCCAAAAGCATTAAAACTTTTCCAACCTCTTTGGTTAATAAAGCCTCAGCTAGTTGGTAAAACACTTCTTGTCCAATAGAACCAGTAACCAGCAAAGCATCATTAACCGTCATTTCTTCTCCGCTAAATGACACCACTTGATCTAACATACTTAGTGCATCTCGCATCCCACCGCTTGCGGCTTGAGCAATTACTTTCAAAGCTTGCTCATTTGAAGGGATATTGGAATCTGCAAGCACGACTTGCATACGATCCACAATGTCTGATGCTGTAATTCGTTTAAAGTCAAAACGCTGACATCTCGAAATAATTGTCAATGGCAGTTTATGAGGTTCAGTTGTTGCAAGAATGAATACCACATGTTCGGGTGGCTCTTCTAATGTTTTTAATAAAGCATTGAACGCACTGTTAGATAACATATGGACTTCATCAATGATATATACTTTGAAACGAGAGTTTGCAGGTGCAAAGCGTACCTTTTCAATGACATCTCGAATTTCTTCAACACGTGAATTCGAAGCTGCATCAAATTCGATGACATCTGTGTTTGAGCCATTTGTGATACTTGTACATGAATCACATTCATTACATGGTTCAGAGATCGGTGCTCGTTCACAGTTTAGTGCTTTCGCAAATATTTTGGCCGCACTCGTTTTTCCTGTTCCCCTTGGACCTGAAAATAAATACGCGTGCGTTGTTTTATTATGAAGGAGAGCATTTTGAAGGGTTTGTTTTATATGTGCTTGGCCTGACATCTCCGCAAAAGATTGCGGGCGGTAGACACGATAAAAAGCTTGATACGCCAACTGATTTCTCCCCTTATTGAATGATTTTAAACAGTCCTTTTAGTATATCATATCTAACCTGCTCTTCCCATTTCATGAAGATGAAATTTACGTTATAAAAGCATGAAAAAAGGCGCTTGTTCGCATTGCGAACAAACACCTGAATGGAAGTATGTATACCGTGCACCTTCCTTCGACTGAAATACATAAGCGGAACCTCTGTCGTTAGCTCAGTTTAGGCGACCCTGCGGCACATGAGTAAAACCACTTAAGGCTGCTTCCTTCCGGACCTGACCTGATTCATGGACACCCATTGCGCAGGACCCAGACGTCAACACTACGTGCAAAAGTCAGACCCTACATATAAACAGCCTCGAGAAGGAGTTCAGTCTCGCTAGAGCGGATTGCGAGTTACAAGACACCGCTACCTTCCCACCTAGCACGGCATTTACTAGTATAACGATTTCAATCTAAAAAATCAATCGGTTACTATGAATATATAAACGGTACTTTTAGGAAATGAGATTCTTATGAGAGAAAAGCGTGCTTAGAAGAGAAATACTAAGAGCTAAATATCACTGGTCTTTTTGTAAGAAAAAACAAAATAATAAAACAATAATTTTTTTCGCTATTTTTGTTGACTTTGTTTTTTGTACATGATAAATTATATTTTGTTGACACGGAGGAATACCCAAGTCTGGCTGAAGGGATCGGTCTTGAAAACCGACAGGGGAGTCAAATCCCGCGGGGGTTCGAATCCCTCTTCCTCCTCCATACTTTCAACAAACACGCGCATATATATGGAGATTGTATTCGTTGCTTAGGTAACGAATTTTCTTCTAACATAACTAATCAGAATATTATGAAGGCGACTCTCCGGAGTCGCCTTTTTTGTTATGAACTATTTGTTGATCATTTAGTGATAGTTGGCTGATATTCTGTCCGTGCAAAGCGGTAATGTAAGCCATTAATCATCTAATTAGATCATGCGTATGAATTTCATACTTCCGAAATGTTCGCTCCAGTGAGATAGCAAGAAGTATTCTTACTCGAGCAAATCACCTTAGAAGAGAAGTGATTTCAATCAAAAACAAAACAGACTGTAAAACAAACACTTATAAAAAGAGTTCGTTTTACAGTCTGCAGGCTTGTCCTACTATTTACGTAATAAAGATGTTTGTTGGATAAAGTGGCCAACACGCTCAACAACTGCTTCTACCGTGTCAGGATTTTTCATTAAATCATAATCATTAATATTTAAACGCAATACAGGACATGCATTGAATGAATTAATCCAGTTTTCATAGCGTTCGTGCATTTCATACCAATATTCAACAGGCGTCTGTTGTTCCATTGGGCGTCCACGCTCTTGAATACGACCTAAAATATCTTCGATTGAACCATCTAAATAAATCAATAAATCTGGATGTGGGAAATAAGGTGTCATAACCATTGCATCAAACAAGCTTGTATATGTCTCGTAATCCGTTAGATTCATCGTTCCTTTTTCCATATGCATTTTCGCGAAAATGCCTGTATCTTCGTAAATTGATCGATCTTGAATAAATCCTCCACCGAATTCAAAGATACGTTTTTGTTCTTTAAAGCGTTCTGCTAAGAAATAGATCTGTAAGTGAAAACTCCATTTTTCAAAATCATCATAAAATCGATCTAAGTATGGATTAGCATCTACTTTTTCAAATGATGTGCGGAATTGTAATGCATCTGCCAAAGCCTTCGTCATTGTTGATTTACCAACACCTACTGTACCGGCTATCGTAATGACAGCATTTTTAGGGATACCATATTTTTCGCGTAAGTTCATACTTGGAGACTCCTTTTTTCTAACGTTTCTTGTACTTGATCTAAAATCCATGTCAAATCACTTTCATTTTGAACAAAATCGATTTCGTCTCCATTAAAACGAAGAACTGGTATTTCAGGATGTGTTTCTTCAAAATGCTGAATGAACGTATGATAATCAGCAGATAACTGTTCCATGTATTCGGCCGATATCATTTTTTCAAATTCACGACCACGTAACGCAATACGTTTCATCAATGTGTCTAAGCTTGCATGCAAATAAATGACCATGTTCGGCTTCGGCATATCATGAGTTAACGTTCGGTATATGGTTTCATACTTTACATATTCCTCAGGTTGTAACGTACGTTTTGCAAAAATAAGGTTTTTGAAGATGTGATAGTCAGCTACAACGGGTTGTTGTTTCGATATGTATTTTTTTTGAATGTCACTTAACTGCTTGTAACGATTACAAAGGAAAAACATTTCCGTTTGGAAGCTCCACTCTTCAATATCTTCATAGAATTTATTCAAAAACGGATTTTCATCCACAATTTCTTTTAACAGATGAAAATTATTCGTATCAGCGATGGCTTTTGATAGCGATGTTTTTCCAACGCCAATCGGGCCTTCGACTGTGATAAATGGGATCGGCATCAGATATCTCCTTTAATAGAGGTATTCAATAGGAACTTCACAAAGTGTGGATTTATCCTTTTGAAATTTTACTTATTGTTCAATATCAATCAGTGCTTTTAATTCTAACATAGCAAGAAAATGAAAAACAGAGCCAAAATCTACTTTTCCAAAGAGGAAAAGTGATTTAGCTCTGCACCTTTTTCACTTGAAACAATTCATTTAATAAAAGCCAGTTTTGAGGGAATGGGAAACCGATATGCCAGTAGCTTATGCCTCGCAACCCTAACTCTTTGATTAACTCAAACTTAGCGTTAATAGACCTTGCATCTTCAAACCATACAACATGTTCTTTGCCATCTAACCAATAGTTAAAGTATGGCGCTTGGGATTTTGTATCGTAAGAAATAGCTGCATTTCTTTCTCTTGCCAATTCAATTGCTTGTTTTGGACTCAGAGCTCTAGCGTTCGGGTTACCTACTTTAAAAGGCAACGTCCAATCATAACCATACAAATTTTGCCCCATCATAATCTTATTTCCTGGTATTTCAGTTAAGGCATAGGTGAGAACTTCTCGAACTGGACCAATTGGTGAAACGGCCATCGGTGGTCCACCACTGTATCCCCATTCATACGTCATAATCACAACGAAATCAGCTACCTCACCAATTTGTTTATAATCATGGCCTTCATACCACTTACCAACTTGAGTAGCAGATGTTTTAGGCGCTAGTGCGACAGATAATGCCAAGCCTTTCGCAGCCTCTTTTAATTTCTTTAAAAAATCAACGTACGCTTGTCGATCTTCTTTACGTAAATATTCAAAGTCTACATGAATGTCTTTCGCATTTTTCGCCTTAGCTTCGGCTAAAATATTTTGAATGAGTTTGTCTTGAATGGCAGGATCAGCAAATATCGCTTGCGCGAGCGTATCACTGAATGCACCATCTTCAATATTAGAAATAACAATGGCAGCAATGATATTTTCATCCGCAGCAATCTGTTCGAGTCCGTTCCAATTTAACGGGGTTAATGAACCATCACGCTTCACATCATACGAGAAAGGCATCATATACGTAAGCAACGGTCCTCGCTTTTTAACTTCGTCCAGTAAGCTTTGTGCTGGGCGTTCCGTATACCATTCCACATATGCATTCGATTCAATGGTTGGCCGAGAAGGATCTGGCGCACCTGGAATGACGAGTGTCTGACCAATGACTAACACATCCGGATCTTCAAGTTCATTTAAAGTTGCTAGATTAGCTGCATTCACATTAAATCTATTGGCGATCGAGTACAGGCTATCTCCGGACTTCACAACATAAATCATGAATAACCTCCTTTACAACATCTCACTTACGATATGCGACAGGTGAATAAAACATGCTACACTAAACACAAGGAGCGATGACGTATGGATGCAATGGAAACAAATCGCCTTTATATGCGAGAAGCATTAATAGAAGCTGAAAAAGCTGCGATGTTAGGTGAAGTACCAATTGGGGCTGTTATTACCTATAAGGGAGAAATAATAGCGCGTGCTCATAATTTAAGAGAAACCACTCAAAATGCAACGACACATGCAGAATTGATAGCGATTCAAGAGGCGTGTCAAAAATTAGAAAGCTGGCGTTTAGAAGAAACCACTCTTTATGTCACGCTTGAGCCATGTCCTATGTGTGCGGGAGCTATTTTACAATCGCGTATTCCACATGTGGTGTACGGGGCACGTGATGCAAAGGCAGGCTGCGTAGACTCACTTTACCGTTTACTAAATGATGAACGTTTTAACCATGAATGCGAAGTTACAGAAGGTGTCCTTGCAGACGAATGTGGCGGAATTCTAACCACTTTTTTCCGTCAATTACGCGAACAAAAAAAGAACCAGAAACGAAACCGATAATCGGTTCATTTCTGGTTTTTTCATTTTAATTTTAAAGTTGTTCTGCAAAACAAAATCTATTTTTTAGCAATGACTTCTTTCCCACCCATATACGGACGTAAAACTTCAGGAATGATGACAGATCCATCTTCTTGTTGAAAGTTTTCTAAAATAGCAGCTACCGTACGACCAAGCGCTAAACCACTTCCGTTTAATGTATGAACGAATTCTGGTTTTCCACCCGCTTCGCGACGGAAACGAATATTCGCACGACGAGCTTGGAAATCTTCAAAGTTACTGCAAGAAGAAATCTCACGGTATACACCTTGCGCTGGAATCCATACTTCAATATCGTATTTTTTCGCAGCCGTAAATCCTAAATCAGCTGTACACATTTTTAGAACGCGGTATGGCAGTCCTAATAATTGAAGAACTTTTTCAGCATGTCCAGTTAACTTCTCCAACTCGTTGTAAGATTCATCTGGGCTAACAAAACGAACCAATTCGACTTTGTTAAATTGATGCTGGCGAATCAACCCACGAGTATCACGACCTGCAGATCCCGCTTCAGAACGGAAACATGCACTATATGCAGCAAACCCTTGTGGCAACATATCATTCGTTAAAATTTCATCACGATAGAAATTTGTTACCGTTACTTCAGATGTTGGAATCAAGAAGAAATCTTCTTTTTCAATTAAGAAAGCATCTTCTTCAAATTTAGGCAATTGACCAGTACCCGTTAAACTCGCACGATTCGCTAAGTAAGGTGGTAGCATTTCTTCATAACCATGCTCTTCTGTATGAAGGTCGATCATAAAGTTCATCAAAGCTCGCTCTAAACGCGCACCAAGTCCACGGTAAAATAAGAAACGGCTACCCGTTGTTTTTGCTGCACGTTCAAAATCAATAATATTTAAGTCTGTCGCAATATCCCAATGCGGCTTTGGCTCAAAATCAAATTCACGAATTTCTCCCCATTTACGATCTTCAACATTATCGTCTTCCGT
>JAHIWI010000367.1 GCA_018816185.1 Bacillota bacterium | reverse complement strand
TTACAAATTAACGAAGGATGCAACGCCAGATCAATTAGAAGCAGCCGGTTTAGGCGCTCATTTTGTGAGTCATGGCCATTCCCTCTTTTATAACAATGCAGCAGGTTCACCATTTACCGCAACGTACATTCAGGCAAAAGGTGATCCCATCGCTGACTTATATGAAGACATCGCAGCTGAAGAAAAAGCACGTGCAACGTATCAATGGTTAATCGATATTTCGGATGATCCGTATATTAACGATTCCTTACGATTTCTGCGTGAGCGTGAAAACGTCCATTCCATGCGTTTTAGAGAAGCGGTGGAAATGCTAAAAGAAGACCAAACACAGAAGAAAATTTTTTAAGCGCCGAGTACGATGGCGCTTTTTTTGTGTTTAATAAACCTTTTGTCTATCTCTTAATCTCCTAATAGTGTTTATGCAGATCTAAAACGTTAATGAATAATGATCAAAGAAAATATACCAATAGCACTTCTACTCAATCATCTTCTCCTTTATGAATGTATACATCAGGAAAGAATACAAAAGATACGTAGTGTAGAGTTATAGCACACCATCAATGTTTAGTTAAAAAGGAGAAAAAATAGCGATGGATTTTAACCTAATTTGGCAAACAGTTCTTATATTTGTAATTGGAACCATTCTTTTAAAAATTGGCGGAAGAAAATCAATCTCTCAAATGACGATTCCGCAAGTCGTTATTATGATCGCAATCGGTTCGTTACTGATTCAGCCAGTCACCGGAAGAGGGCTTTGGGCAACGTTTGGGGTGGCACTCGTATTAACAATCAGTCTAGCCCTTACCGAATACATCCAATTAAAATTTGATACGACCGAGTCTCTTATTGCAGGTAAGGCTGTACCGGTCATTATAAACGGGACTATAAATGAAAAGAACCTAAAGAAACTACGCTTAACTGTAGATAAATTAGAAGCACGCCTAAGACAGTCGGGTATTGCTGACATAAAGGATGTTCAATTTGCTACACTCGAATCGAGCGGCCAAATAGGATATATGTTAAAAGAAGATAAGCAACCTGCAACAAAGGAAGATATTCAAAATCTCATTCAATTAATTCAATCAGGTCACCTAAAGGATCTATCTAACAAAACCTCAACAGAAGCCAATATCTTCACTGAAACCGTCAATAATAATTCTGCTAATGTACCTAAACACCTACAATGAAAATTATTTAAAATACACTGTAGGTTTGTTAAGAGGGCAGTGACGCTTATTACATAGAAAGGAGCGGCTGAAGATGCTATTTCAGCCGCCACTTGCTTTGAATAGATATTTACTTTATTCATTAAAGCATGGTGTTCTAATTGGTATTTTTAGGATAATATAAAGTGAATCTAATTATTCCAATAGGAGGTGAGTAGTTTGAGTGAAGGATGGCAACTGAAAGAAGGGGAAGCACATTATGTAACAGTTTCTGAAGATCATGTATGGACAGTGATTATGAAAGTTTTATCTCCACAGTCTAAGAAGACAACTTCATATAAATTTGCCTTGCTAAGAGCAATCTTAGAAAACTTATATAAAGTAAACGATAAGTTGGAAGTGAACTTCATCCAGTTAGCTGAATCATTCGCCAAACTGTATTGGAACTTAGTCATTCGAAATGGGTACTCACAGGGACATCAATCTCAAATAGAGAAAGAGCTAATCAATTTTAAAATAAGATATGTAATACCAGATGGCGTAGGTTTCGACTCTATTCCAGTAGAGCAACAGTCAATTCTTATGCAAACGATTGAAAGTAAAATTCTGCATAAGGATGTAGTGGGAGCGTTATACGCAGATACGGATGGAGTTTTATATGGATTCTCTAAAAAGGAAAGAAAACTAGCAATCACATCTTCAGGATATGAGTACTTACTAAAATATCAAACCACCGTATTTAAATTGGTGAATTACGAGTTAGCAAAATTTTTACAAAAGAAAAACCCACTTGTGACACAAGGGATATTACTTGAAGAAATTGAAAATATCACCCAGAGAGAGTCACTTCAACAGTTTCAACAATTACTCGTGGAGCATTCAGGAAGTAATTGTTTTTATACCGGAAAGCCTTTGGCAGCAGGAAAAAGGATCATTGCTGTAGATCATTTTGTACCATGGAGTTTTGTACATAGTGATGAATTGTGGAATTTTGTATTAACCTCTTCTTCGCTTAATTCGAGTAAAGGCAGCAAGCTTCCAGCGGAACGATACTTACATCAACTAGACGAACGAAACCGTCACTTTATGCAAATTGGCGATGTATATGTAAAACAATATATGGAGAAATATGATTTTAATAAGTTCAATAAACTATATGAATATGCAGAGTTAAATGGTTTTGAAAAAGGCTGGACACCTGCATAAAACCCCTAGGAATATCAATTATTCCAAGGGGTTTAACTAATCTTGTACCTCGATAAGAAAATATCCCTTCTCAAATCCACCACGTTTCTCACGCTTCGCTAATCGTACTTTCTCTAACTCTTCCATTGATGAACCATGCAACGGTAGAACAGCATAAATAAGTTCCAATAAATCAGCTAGTTCTTCAATAGCATCCGCATTATTAGTCGTTTCTTGGTATTCCGTTAATTCTTCAACTAATTTACGTTTAATTTCAAATTCATGTTCAAATAATTCAAGAACTTTCAGTGAGAATTTTTTATTATTAGCTTCAATTATTTCTGGAATTCTGTCGCGGACAAGTTTGTTGTAAATAGGCATCACTATCTCCTAAGTAAATTTTGATTTTTTAATAATATCAAATTATATCATTCAATTCTATGTAGATAATGATATTATTGAAATAATTACCATATTAATGTCTTTAGAATACCGTTTTGATGACGGGTCATCATAATATATTTTTTCTTTTAAGTAGTTATTTATGAATACATATATAAGGAAAATAGATTCAGCAAATCGATTAAAAATACCCAAAGAAATTATTGAAATATTAGCTATAAGAAAAGGTGATTCTATAGAGATATTTATTGAAAATAAAAATTTGATTTTAAGAAAATTTAATAAAGAAATGAGAAATTAAATTTTCAAGTTAGGACATAACGGTATTGCCGGACTAAATACTTCAACAGCTCAATACAAATAGAACCCGCTAGTCATCCATGTAGCCATGAAAATGCGGATTTACAACGCTAAGCCTATTTTCCAGACGATTCTCTCTTTTTAACAACGTTAAGAAAGTTTCAGTGGTCTGAAAGAATCTAATGAGATCACTTTCTCCGAATTAAAATGGTATTCTCCTAGCAAATTAATATATTCCCAGCCTAAAGGTGACATATGGTGCAATAAGTCTTCATTAAAACTACCTTTGAGCTTTTGATATTTAACTGCTTTAGTTAGATGTAGAGTATTCCAGATACTGATCGCATTTATAATTATATCTAAAGCACTAGCTCTTAGAAGCTGATGCTGTATGGTTCGTTCCCTAAGCTCTCCTTGTTTTCCGAAGAAAATAGCTCTTGCCAGTCGATTCATGGCTTCTCCTTTATTCATTCATCTTTGTATCGGAAAAAACAGTTGATGAGTTATACCAAAAATCGGAAATATATAATAGAAAATAAATTTTGTATAGAGGTGGAATTACATGCCTAAAATTGACAATATGTTAGCAATTCTGTGGATGCTTCGTTCAGGTGAAAAAATTACTGCAAAACAAATTTCAGAAAAGTTAGAGATGAATATAAGGACTGTGTATCGTTATATTGCTACAATTTCAACAAGTGGCGTACCTATAATTTCAGAACCAGGGCATAACGGTGGATACACTTTAATGAACAATTTTATTGAGGCTCCTCTTTTTTTTGATTTTGAGGAGCAAACTTCACTTTTTCACGCTGCTGTTTTTGCAGAAGAAGCCGGATATTATGGAGGTGAAGCACTAAATAGTGCCATTTCAAAACTAAGTAAATACTCAAATCATGAGCAGGAAACAAAGATAAACCAACATTTAACTAGTCTTGAAGTAATAAGTCGATTAAGTTCACTCTCTATGGAACCTTTTTTGAAGGAGTTGGAGCAGGCCGTAGCTGACGGGTACTCAGTAAAAATTCTTTACCATAAAAGTGGAGAAAAGCAATTAAATGATCGATTGGTCGATCCATACAGAATTATCTATTGGAATAATAAGTGGTATGTGATTGGATTTTGTCATCTTAGGAATGATATCCGTAGTTTTAGAGTAGATCGAATTGAAACTCTAGTGCTAACCGAAAATAAGTTTAACCGGCCAGAAAATTTTTTAGCACGGGACTTTTTTATAAAAAATCTTCTTCCAACTATAGAAGATAAGGAAGGGATTATTTCTTTGGTTATTAATGGGGATAAAAGTGTATTGGCTGATATTTGCCAACATTGGTTTTTAGGACATTATTTACAAGAACGGACTTCAAATCAAGCAGTTTTTCTTCTTGAAAAAGATGTGATACATACATATGTACCTTATTTACTTTTACCGTACAATAAATCTATTAAAGTTATTGAACCAATAAGTCTTAAGAAAAGACTTATTGAAGTTCTGTCGGAATTAATAAAATTTCATGAAGTATGATGACTTCCCTGACGTTAACTGTCAGGGAAGTTATTTTATAATGGCTATATCAATTGCGAATGGAGTGTTATTGGATGCAAACAAAAAAAGTTTTTCTATATGTATTTAATACAATGTCCGACTGGGAATATGGATATTTAATTGCTGAACTAAACTCAGGAAGATATTTCAAAAAAGGTTTAGTACCTTTAAAAGTAATTACAGTAGGAGCTAATAAAGAAATGATTACTACGATGGGAGGACTGAGCATAAAACCAGATATTTCCCTTGATGAATGTACTCTTGAGAGTAAAGATCTTTTAATTTTACCAGGAGGGACTACTTGGAGTGAAGAAATTCATCAACCTATCTTGGAAAGAATTGGCCAAGCTTTAAAGCTTGGAGTTACTATTGCCGCAATTTGTGGTGCAATTGAGGGCATCGCGAATATGGGATACTTAGATACGAGAAAGCATACAAGTAATAACTTAGAATATACTAAAATGGTATGTCCTAACTATAAAGGAGAAAAGTTCTATGAGATGGAATCTGCGGTATCTGATGCGAATTTAGTTACTGCATCAGGAATAGCTCCTTTGGAATTTGCGATGGAAGTACTGAAAAAATTAGATGTATTTGCACCAGATGCATTACATTCATGGTATAACCTAAACAAAACTCATCAACCAGAATACTTCTTCCAGTTAATGAATTCAGTAAATAAATGAAGTAACTGAAAAGCTCAATTTCTCTATTTTGATTTATAGAGAAGTTGGGCTTTTTAATTTGGAATTTCCTTATCGTTGTCGTTGTAATTCCGCATTTCCTGACGTTACCCCTAATAGGGTTAAAACGTCTTTTTCTGTGTGCATTTTTCTCATTAGTTATGACAAGACCGGACTGTCATAACTAATGATTATTGAAGTATTCTTCTGTACCCTGATTTAAGATATTACGCTTTTTTGATTTCAATCGAATGTAACACTTATAGGAAAACGTTACATTCGCATACGAAGGGATTATTCAATGTAATAAAAAATGAAAATTGAAACAACTAAAAACGTGAGCTCTTCATATTTAATAACCAAATTATGGTATAATAAACGTATTTCTATTAGAGGTAGGATTCAAAATTAATCTGCTTTATTGAACTAACGCAGCAGGATAGTGGAACAAGCAGTAATTTTTATTGGTCAGAAGTCGTAAATGTGACAGGGTTATTTAATAGGAAGGATTTTAATGTTATCTGCAAATGAAAAGGACATTAAAAGATGTCAAAGTTTAGTAAAGGAAATGTTGAAAAATAAAGAAATAAACCTATCTGAAGAAATTATAAAAAAGGTAACAAAAGATATTATGAATATCTCTTACTCTACAGGAGGGGATTATAGTGATTCAGTAATCACCTCGTACACCAAAACCTATATTGAAAAAATGATGAATCAAAAGTTATTAAACTAAAGGGTAGATCTACTTCAATAAGGACTAGAGCCTTTTCCTTATTCAACTAACGAAGCAGGTTAGTTTAAGAAGGAATCCATTAAATATACGTAGAATTAAATACCAATCATATTTTATACCGAGGTGTAACTGGTGGGAAGAAACCGATATTTAGGTAGCTGGACTGAATCAAATTTCATTGAAATCGATTGGTCGTTTAGTAAGGAAAACCTTGTTGATTTGTTAAAGAGTGTGGTAAATAAAACAAATCAATATACTCATCAACAGATTTGTAATTGGTGTGATAAGCATTATATGAATTATATAGATAAGGATGGATTAGATGATGAAAGGCTATACGGCATATTAGAGGATATTTCTGCACAGTGGGAATTATATTTAGCTAATACTTTCTCGCTTAAAGAACTACAACAGTTGGATTATTCTAAAGTAAAACTGCCCATTGAATGGTTCGAGGAATGGTTAAAGGAATTAACTTAACAACTTTATGAGTAGAAGTTGTTAAGTATTGTACTTAAACTAACGGGTGCTTTAGTAAAAAACGAAATGAGATGCCTTATTTTTACTGTCCAACTAAGTGTAGCCTATCCAAAATAATTTCGTTTAGAAAAATGGGTGGAATCTATGAAATTAAAAGTTAAAGAAGTGTTTTTTGATAATGGTGATGTTGATATAATTATCGACGGACTAATAGAGCGTGAGAACTTTAAGATAATTCTAGACAAATTTATAGAAGTTCCAGGAGTCAAACTAATTAAGGAATCTGAGGATGAATTTAGAATTGCTTGTTTGTTAGCTACTGACGAATTTGAATTTGTACTAGTGTATGACTCTGATTGTTTTGTTTGGAATTACTTTTATTCTGTAAAAAGAGACAACCATGAATTATTGAAGGATTTGTGCGCAAGCATAGTTGAATTTGTTTAAAAATTTAACGTTGATTGGCTATTGGTTTTCTGTCTTTCCATAAGGATTGTTTATGTTATATCGGAAAAGCTGATTATCAAACGCTTGAAAAGAGAATTTCCAGTCAAATGGCACGTCATTACATGACATTTTCACTGCAGGTTAACCTAAATACTTGGATTAGAAAGGAGGAAATTAGATGATAGATACTTTTTCTTCAAGTCTATCTATATACATTTTCATTCCAATGCCATTTGAGTTTATTACTTATCTCATCGCGGTAATAATTTTTGAAAAGGGAAAGCCGAAATTCAAAAGATTTTTTCTTCATATTGGTTTGTTTTTTGTGCTTAAAATCACCGGAATGTATATATGGTCACATTGGTTCGATTACATTTATCAAGTTGATCCAGTGCTTGGTGACAAATTACAAAGGATAGCAATGATGATAAATCCGTTAAATATTGTTATTTGGTTATTGGTACTTTTTATTTTTGTAAAGAATCACAAAAAAGAGAAAAATATCATAACTAATCGCTCGACTGTCGATAAAGCAATCGTAATCTTAGCCATAATTTTCTTTTGCTTCTCATTTGTTCCGTGGGCCGTGGCTGCTATGGGAATTTAATTTTAAAAAGGCGTGTCAAAACTGTTGTCAGTTTACACGCCTTTTTAAATGTCATTTGTATATGGTGCACCACAAAACGGAACGGTTTATTTAAAAAACTGGGCTGGTTTATTTTATGGTATCTTCAAATCCAAATATGGGTTAGGACAAGACCGGAATATCTTTATTAATTTCACTTAAATAATAACGCTTTTCACTAAGCGTATAAAAAGGGTTAGAATTATTAATTTATATACAAAGTTCATTGATTTTTACACTCCTGATTTTAGGATGAATCCTCACGATAACTTAATTAATGATACTTTTTTTTCATTGGTGGAATCTATGGGGAGACAAAAGGGACAACGTAGGTATTAAAAGACAAAGAACCATCTCTGCGTGACCTTTAGTCTGCTGGAGATGGTTTCTTTTGTATATTGCTGGTAGAAGTCCACTTCCAGCTTGATATCTTCAATAATCAATTTGGATACTTTTCCACTGGAAGGATTGCTTAGTACACGTTACCAGTTTTAATGATTTTTACGTTTACCTTTGGCTCGATTTGAACATTTTTATATTCTTCATCCCAATTCAATTTTTTCCACAAATCTGGATGTTTAGTGGATATCTTCATTCCAATCCCAAAAGCATCACAATTTGCTTGTAAAAGAGTCGTGATTATTTCATTTGCTTGTTTGGTTAATTCTTCAGAAAGTTCTTTCTCGATCTCTTTAATATTTAAGTCTTCTTTAAAATCTTGCGGATAGCTATTTACTTCTATTTGCATTTTAATATCTACACTGCAAATAATCTTTCCTGATTTGTCTACGGTAATCTCCATGTCTCTTTTCATCTTTCGTGTAAAAAAAGCAATGGACCGCTCTTCTTGCTCTTGATCTAGAACGAGTGCCATACGGCTCGTTACGTTTAATTGGTCTAGCAACAGTAATAATAAACTGCTTTGCTCTTTTGACAAGGTCTCTCCAGAAAACTTTTCTCCATGCATAAGAGCGACCCCCGCAATTCCTATTCTATCTGGTTCTATTTTTTCTAAATATGGCAAGATAATATCTTTGCCAGGAGTTAAAATTTTGGTCCACACAGTTAAAATGTTTTCATCTGGCAAATAGGTAGCCTTCTCAGCACCTTCAATCGTTTGTAAAATAAAGAATGCAATAGGGCTTTTTTCTATTTCCGTAGATATGATCGTTTCTGCTTTTCCTTTGGAAATCGCAATTTTTTTTGTAATATTAGATTCTTTTCCGCGATAAAAAGGCTCAAGTAATTGATTTATTCCTTTTTTCGCCAATTCATCACCAATTAAAACAATATGTGCTTGATGTAAATCCACTTCTCCTGCCACCATGTTATCAATGTCAATTGATAAACCTACCGGTGAAGGTCTTTCCGCATATATAAGTTCATCCTCAATTTCAATTTGCCCTCCACCTTTGCCCTTTATATTTAAAGACCGAACCGTTGCCTGGATTTTTCCTTCCTCTGTTAAATCAAAACTTATTCCGTTCACAAATGTTTTATTCACAAGCAGATGTTGGTCCCAACAACCCGCTAAAAACAGATTCAAGATAATTAAAATTAGCAATTGCTTCTTTTTCAATTCGTCACACCCCGTTCATGTCTTTTGAATATGAAGGACAGAATTAGTAGGAAGACTGGTAGAACCATGATAACGGCATAACTAAAATAAGAAACGTATTTGTTCATGAGATTTGTGATTTCATCAGTATGAGGTATCAGCGAAATTAAAAATATCAATACTCCATTAACTAATACTGTTTTTTTATAAGACATTTTCTGACCACTGATACTTTTACTAGCAAGAAATAAATACATAATAATCGAGGTCGTCATTGGCACAATCCATATCGAAAGAAAAATCAAATCAATTCGATCAAACATTTTATATGCCAATCCTCTGAATAGATACAACACTGGCTCCCTTATTTGTTGTAATTGTTCAGGACTGAATTTTATTAAACAGAGAAAAGTGATAAAAGTGTAAAAACTTGTGACAAACAGGTTGGCGAAGGAAGTGGTTTTTAACAACCCTTTGGTATTGTGAATTACATAGGGGAACATAAACAATAACCCTTCAAAACCCAACATTGCTAATAAAGCACTATTACTTCCTATTAGTATGTTCTTCGTTCCTGCACTTCCGATAGGAAGAATGTATTGAATTTCTTTCGGTATATAAAAGGCAAGAACAATATTGGTAAATAGTAGCAATATAATTAAGGTGGAAACCAATACAAAAAACCTTGCAATAATTCTTAAATCACTGGTGGTCAAATAAACACATGCACATATTACGAGTAAGGATATAACCCACCCAGGTGTTACTGGCAATAAATACAAGTTTATTATTTTCACCATTAGTATCAGTGAGAGACTTCCCGTCAATATAAAATAAATGTAAATGATGAAATTTACTACTTTCCCAAGTAGGAATCCAAGTATTTTTTCGGTTATGTTTGAAAGCAAGTCATCTGGATATCTCTTCAAAAGTAAATAATAGACAACCATCAAAAATTGAATTACTACCCCAGCCAAAATAATTGAAATCCACCCATCGCTTTTGGCAGATTTTTGTACTATATTCGGTAGAGATAAGAGACCTATACCAATCTGGGATTGAATTAATAAAAAAAACAATTGAAACTTTGTGATGGATAATTTTTCAGAAATCAATTATTCTTCCACCCCCTAGTACGCCATTGTTGTTTTTTGTAAATTGGCTTAGAGTCGGTTGGTCGCGAATTAAGTTTCCAAAAGGAAAGTCTTACAATACTATCTTTTATGTCTTCCATTTTAAAAGGTGCTAGTGGGGCAAAGTAAGGCGTCCCAAAGGTTTGTAATTTACATAGGTGCATAAAAATCCCCATTAATACGAGGACAATTCCAAAAAAACCGAATAAAGATGCTGCAATCATGACGGGAAAACCTAATAATCTTGCACTGGTTCCCATTTCATTCACAGGTGCTACAAATGACGCGATTGCAGTAAGACCTATGACTACAATCATTATATTTGACACAAAACTAGCCTCTACTACTGCCGTACCGATTACGAGCCCCCCTACAATACCAGTAGTTTGTGCTATAGGAGTAGGTAAACGAATGGATGCTTCTTTTAGTAACTCAAGAGTGATTTGCATGGCAAAGGCTTCTATCAAAGGGGGAAAGGGGACATTTTCTAAAGAAACCCGGATTGAATATAAGATACCAATAGGCAGTACTTCAGAATGATAAGAAACGACTGCAATATAAATGGCCGGAAAAGTGATAGCAACGATAAAACTGAGGAATCGAATTAAACGGAAAAAAGTACCGATTATCCACCGACTATTGTAATCATCTGGCGATTGATAAAATGCAAAAAAAGTTATGGGTACAATCATAATCCTTGGACTTCCATCAACAATCAGTAAGATTTTTCCTTCCGTCAAGTACGACGTCGCTCGATCTGGCCTTTCAGTCGTTAACATTTGTGGGAAGATAGAATTAGGGTTGTCCTCAATGTAATCTTCAATATCTCCAAAAGATAAAAGTTGATCTACTTCAATCGAACCTATTCTTCGTTCAACTTCCTTTATTAATTTTTTGTCCGTAAGGTTTTCTATAAAAACCATACTGACTTTCGTATTCGTAAGTTTCCCCACAGAAAAGTATTTCACTTTCAATTGAGGGGTTTTAACTCTTTTTCTTAACAGAAAAATATTAGTACCTATATCTTCTATAAATCCATCATGAGAACTGATAATGCTTCTTTCATTATCAGGTTCCTCAATCGAACGAGAAGTATTTTCCACTACCGATAAAGAGATTGCAGTGGCGTTATTTTCTCTTAATATAATACAAAAGCCATCTAACAAATCTGACCCGACATCTGAAATTCTTGAAGTGAATTTCACTTGAGTGGTCTTCACTATATGTTGAATTTCGCCGTATTTCGTTTCTACAATTGGACCTATAACAGAAGAATGAAGTGAATCTTTGTTGACCATTGAATCAAGATAAAAAATTGTACAGATATTTTTATTAAAAATCAATTCTCTCACCATCAAATCTTCTGTTCGACAATGATAATCTCTGATACTGTGTATATTTTTATTGATATCATTCGTTAATAGTTGGCTCTCATTGATTGGACTATTTGATATTGACCTTATTGACTTTTTCTTAAAAAAACTCATATGATTATACCCCTCGACTTGGCTAACTAGTTGAATTAATTCTTTCCGTAATTTCCCTTCCTTATTCAATAACATTCGAACTTTACGTTTCACTTATCAAAAAAAAACCATACCCGAAATGCAAATATTGTGCCGGGATGGTTTTGTCATGTCTCTATTAAATTAGTAAGTATGAATTATTTCTCTACTAGGAGGTAAATCCATGCGTGTAACGTTCCTAAGTAAAATCGAGTAGTTCTGATAAATAAAAAATTGGTCATGACATGACCGGATTGTCTTAACTAATTGCTGAAATTTTTTTAAAAAAATATTTAGACATTCAAATCTAACTTGTTATACTTATACTGTAATTAATTGGGAATTATGAATTTTATTTTTACTCAGGAGTCTCATATTATGCATTTAGATTGGAGATATTTAACGTTATCGGAAGTTCTAGAGCAAGAGCAGGCATTTTCTATAAAGTATCTGTTTTTTAAAAATTATTTATAAAGAAGTCAATAATGGTGTGTAAATTTGAAAAGTTAGGGTCTAAATACCGTTTTATATACTTTATAAATGTACAATAACCATCCCCGTCTTTTTGAAGGGTGGTTTTTTGTGCGATTTAAAAATAATAAAGCTAATGGAAGTTCATTCCCATACTGAAATTTGAATAATAAAACTATTTTTTTATAATAAATATTAATATAGACAGCTATTTTGAATTTAACAAAAGGGAGGATTTTTAATGAATTATCATGAAGTTTTAAAGCGTTCAGTAGAGTTTGCTTCAACAGAGTTGGATGAATTTAAAAAAACAAAGGATTTAAGTGATACTACTAATATGGTAGTGAGTAGCTTGTTTAGAAAAATTATTGAGTTAAGTACTGGAGTAATGATAAGTGCATCTAATGGTTTAGCTGGGCCGGCCCAGCTTAATTATCGTGGACTTATTGAAGCGTATTTGGCATTCAAATACATCATTCAAGTTCCAGAAGAAACAAACTCTCGAGCCATAGCTTACAAAATTAGTTATCATAAAGAACAGATTAAATCTTTAGAAGATCTAAAAAAAAATGAGTTGCTAGACATTAATCCTACCTATATCGAAGGTGCTGGGAAATATCATCAAGATGAATTGCAAAGACCTGATTTTCAAGAGGTTTTAACCGAACATGATAAACTACATAGACAAGATAACAGAGGACATATTCCAAAGTGGTACTCTCTTTATGGGGGACCTAAGACAATTAATCAGTTGGTAAAGAAATTAGAAAATGATGCTAGTGACCAGGAAAAAGGATTAATTAGTACTATTTATGGGGCCCTGTCTGCAGATGCGCACAGCCTATTAACTCTCAGAGACATATATATGAATAGCAATGGAGTAATTTGTCTAAAATCGGTTCACCAAAATTTCGACCCCAATAGTGACAGGTATAACTTATTACCGGTAAGGGCAACTTTGACTTCCTCAATTAAATCGTTCACTACTCAATTTTTTCCAGAATTCGAAGAGGAATTTATTGAATTCGTATCAAAGATTAGAGGGAATTTAATTAAAGGGTGAACATATTTTGCTTTAAAACAAAAAAGAGAATGAGTTTTCATTCTCGCTTTTTATGTGAAAAAGGTTAGCGAAGTGCAAGAAACAGAAGCTTGCGAAGATAATGATGTAATTAAATTTTTTGCCTGCATACTTTTGAGAAAGAGGCGATTCTATTTTATATATCACTCAAATATTAGAAGAGAGAAAGATCCAAAGTCGGAATTTGAACAATTTAATAACTTATTGCTGATAAAAGGTTAAAAACGGTTCATCTCGTTACACTTTTAGCTAAAAAATTAGAAAAATCCTTCCGACTTAAATGGGGGGAGGTCATAAAATTCAAATAGATTTTTCTCAAGTAGGTATGTGTGTCATTGACAGAATGGTATTGTTTGTTGGAATATTAACGGTTGAATTCCTACTTTTTCCTTTGTTGGTAGGTACACTGCTAAAAATCATAAGAATGACTTTTTCATTATAAGAATCGGAGTAGCGTATACACGATTAGGATGATTTTATTATTGGGCAACACAAATTTTGAGTAGATTTTAGAAATAGTTAACTGCTTCCTAAAAAATACCAACCCAGGATTTGTTATAAAGTAACATACTGGAAAACAGGCACTATACGTTATGTATACATAGACTGTGCAAAAGTCGAGAGAGTGTAGAGGAAGGTAACTAGGTAGCTCGGTTATTTTTTTTAAGTTATATTTGTTCGCAAAATATCAATTTTAACGAACAAATAGTTTTAATTACTAAGATTAACGAGATATTCTATAATAAGTCAATGATGTTTGGAAGTATTGTCCATTATTTTTAGGAACACTTGTGTTTTTAACAGTTTGTACGAATAATATTTATTAGAGCTATTTAAGCAACTGACCTTAATCGTTCATATATAAAGGAGGATTATATGATAGTAGAAAGATGCAGTAACTGTATGGATATTCAAAAAGTGATTGATTTTTATGATATTCATAAACTCGGTCCAGTACCTACTATTCTTGAGGTAAGTGAAATAGAAGATTTATATCTTACTAAATGTCCTAACTGTAAAGAAGTATTGAAAGAGGTAGCCTATTTCATTGAAGATAAAAGCGATTTTATAAGTACAGTTGCTCCAGAAATTGGTGAAGAACTATCAAAAGAAATTGCAGGGTGTCAAAGCTGTAATTCAGACATTATTCCTTACACTCAAATTTATGGAGATCCATCAGATTTGGAGAATGCTGGCTCATTGTTAGAGGAGAATGGATTTTCTGTGTGGACCGGGAATTCAAAAGATGAATTGGCGTCAGTTATACTTGAAAATCTCTATTGCTCTACCTGTAATTCGTCTTTTTCTGATGATGATCCTTATGTTACTGAATGGGAGAAATCAAATTGGTATGGAGACTTTCAAGAGGAAAAAGAAATCTTGGACAAGGTCTTTAATATATCTGAAGATGAGGCTAATTCCTTCATTGAGCATTTGATAAACTATCCAATGCTAGCTTTACATCATAAAATTGGTCAAAAAATTTACGATTCAATAAAATATAATGAGCTAGATTTAACAAAGATTTTAAAGCCTGAAATAGTCTTTTATAGAGGACGCACGCGAAAGAAGAGAGAAAGACTTGCGACATTCATTCCGGAAGAGTTATGGAATCCGCCTAAAGCTCTCTCTAGTCAAGGAAGGTTTAATTTCGCAGGAGTTTCTACTCTATATTTGGCAGATAACTTGCAAATATTAAGAGATGAATTATCTCTAGATGATGAAGAAGAATCAATGGATGTGGCAGAATTTAAGATTCTAAAACCCTTAAGAATCTTCGATTTAACTGGAAATAATAGCAGCTTATTTAGCAATATGTCTCCTGAAAGTCCAAGGGATATCATAAAACGAGAATACGTCTTCCCTAACTTTATTGCACAATGTTTAATGATTCTTGGATATAACGGTATAGGATATGACAGTGTTAAAGGTGAAGGGAAAAATTATTGCTTTTTTAGCTTTACCAAAAACCATGACATTACAATTGAGAGAGTAATTTCCCACCAAGAGATTGAACAAATCTTACTCTTTTAGTTATCATATATCTTCGTTTAAATTGCATTTTTCGAACAATAAAAATTCTGAAGAAAAAAGCTGGCTCTAATGAGCTAACTTTTTTCAGGAGAGCATCAAAATAGTTTGAGTTTACATATTCAGGATACTGAAAAAGGTTTTTGGAAGAATTGTGGATATGGTGGAAGGCTTACTTGGCATTATAGATGTAAGAAATGTGGTGGACTATATGACACTGGCGAATATTATGATTAAGTTAAATCAATAGAATTTAAGTATAGTAATTTTATAGGGAGTTGTCATATGTCACAGGATACTATTAACCAATTTGTGAATGATGTAGAGGGTCTTTTAGGAGAACTTTATCAATTAAATAGCTTTCTTTTATTAAATAGATATCTCAAGCAAAAAAGTAATCAACAAGAGAACTTAAATTTGATGAACAAAGCACCTGCATTTTTCAGCTTAACAATTTATTCTTTTCAGTATTCTGCAATTATGGGTTTAGCGAAAATATTTGAACCATCCTCTAGAGATAGTAAAAGCATAAAAAAATTTTTGAACTTTATTGAGAGTAATCATAAAAAGATTTTTTCTAACGATCCAATTACAAAAAAAAAACTTGGGCGAACATCAGATATTAATGAATCAACTGTTATTAAACATAAGGAAAAATTAAATGAGGTTGAACCTATAATTAATAATTTAATAACTTGGAGAGATAAAGCATTTGCTCACAATGATAAAAAGTATTTTAAAGATAGAGAAGCCTTAGGAAGAGACTTCCCAATAACATATAAAGAAATTGAAAATTTAATTGAACTTGCAGCAGAAATATTAAATACTTATCAAATAGGATATAACGGTAAAAATACACATGTTATTCCATCAAACACCTTTGACGTGGATGCTGTCTTAAAGGCATTGAGGAAGTTATAGTATGTTTTTATTATTCCACAATCGATCGCGTTGGTTTTTAAACTAACGGCTTAGCCATAACTGTTTATTTATAAATAAACAGTTGATTTTTTATATTACTTAATTGAGCTTTTTAACTATCGAATAAAGAATGTTGCAGGAACAACTGCAACAGCTCTTGTAAATAAAACAACTTTTGAAAATTTACGGTTCCTTATTCCTATATTTAAGGAACAACAAGAAATAGCTGTATTCTTGTCAAAGTTAGATAGAAAAATTGAAAGAAAAAGAAAAGTTGCTGGCGTTAGAGAGTCAGAAAAAAGGTTTAATGCAACAGATTGTTGTATGAAATGAAATGTATTTATGTATAAATTTCTTATCGAGAGAATATTCGTTATGCAGCAGCAAGCTCCCATTCAAAGGGAGTTTTTTTCATTAGGTCTATTGTAAAAAAATAACCTTTTAGACTTCACATTCTAAGTAGCGATAACCGATCTTATCGATACTTAGAATTCCTTTTAACACCACCCTTAATTTCTTCATGAATGCTCATGGTTGCTAATTATAAAAATTAGTTATATTATATATTTACAAGCACTAATAAGTGCTAATTAAAGAAATAAGGAGATGGTAGAGAAAATGAAAAAGAAAGTATGGTTAGTTCGCCCCCTTCCCCATTTTGGAGATCACTTAGAAACATTTTTAGAAAAAAACATCGTGGCAGTTGGTTATCCATTAGGAAAAGACTTATTCGATACGAACTATGAAGAATTACGTACGTTGTTACAAACAAGAGGCTGGGAAGAAGGCATCAGCAATGTCAATATTTTAGTCCATGAAATGTCGATAGGGGACATTGTCCTCGTTCCATCAAGTAATAAAAAAGATATTTATATCGGTGAGATCACCTCAGATTATATGTATGTCCCTTCCTTAGATGAAGATATTCCAGAAGTATCAGGGTACCCGCATCAACGTAGAGTTTCCTGGTATTTTGAGAAAAAGCCGTATTTACGTAATGATTTACCAGAAGCCCTGAAAGGATCACTACGTTACCCACGTGCGGTCGCTGATGTCACCAAACACTATGAAATTATTGAACAAATCTTACAGGGGGGGCCTAGTCAGCAAATACCTGAAATAGAAAAACGCGCATGGCAAGTCGTTGAAGAGTTGTTGGAGAGTACAGAGGAGTCGATTCGATTAAAAGCCGCAGAAATCATCTTAACTCGTTAACCTTTTATTCTCCATTATATCGATTGGAATGCATGATGGTTTGAGAAGTCGGGACTTAGTCACTCCCGACCTCCTTCTTACTCGAGTCACCTGTATCACTTACAACATATTCAAATTGTATACCATGCCAATCCCTTATTATTAGTTGTTGGATTGACGCGCCTAATAATAAGATTGCAAAATATGTTGCTTTTTTTAAATCTTCACTATGTGATTCTACATTTTTAGAAAAATCTATATTTACTGTTGCTGGAAAATTTAACTCCCCATGAATAAATTTCGATCGGAAATCATACATATTCGAATACAATTTTTTATATTGTTCTTGTTTTCCTAACAATATTTGTGTTTTTTCTCTCACTTGCTCTAATAAATTACTTTTCCCTTTTGTATATAGTCCTTCAATTCCCATTACCGCCCTAAATAATTTCATATTTGGATCTGAAAATGAAATTTCCCCCAGATTTATTAATGCCCTGGTTACAGCTGTTTGACTAAATCCATATAAGAAATCTTTTCTTTTAATCAACCAATCCCAAACATCCTGAATACCTATCTCATATAAGGTTGGATACTGCCATTCCATGCTGCTTCTTTTCGCTTCAAAAAAAATTTTATAATCTAATTTTTTTCCGCCTATTTCATATACACTACTATCTTGGAATATGACATATTCATCTACCGTTAAACTGCCAAAGTTAGATAAATTACAAGCAAAAACCAAATCTTGAACCCTTTTATTAAAAAGAGATGACCACATATTGATCTGACTAGGTGTGCTGGTTTTGTAGAGATATTTATTGTCGAGGGTAAAATTACTTTCGATTTTAAAAGTTGACCAACCTCTAACGTAAACTTATTCATCGAAATGTCGTAATTTGAACCGAGATAGGCATTACATTTTGGACATAACGTTCTATATTTCACTCCGTTTTGAGAAATTATGTACTTTCTTTCATCATAATTACCTGTTAGATATTGCATTAATGGCTCTTGTTCAACAGCAGATAATTTAATACCTCCTTTTGGTGGTACATGATCCCAGCTTAATCTGTCCTCTTTCAAACAAATATTACATATTGATATTTTTTGCTTTTTATGTTTTTCATAATTTGTAAGAACCATTTCTTTAATATAAAGTCCCTCCCAAGGCGAACGCCTGAATAATACATGCCGTTCCATCAAAATTAGGTATCACATATATTTTGTCTGAATTTAATAACTTTATCACTATTCATGTAAATCGTCAGGAATTATTTGGTTAATAGCTTTTTAAAAGTTCAAAAACACAAGATATAGTATATTTTTAAATATTAACACTATATATAGATATTATTTGTTAATTTATGTTATAATAGATTTTAAGGAGGACTCTTAAAATGGAAAAATTAGAAAGGTGGAGGTAAAGAAATGGCGATTATGACAAAACACTCAGGTGGAAAAGTTGGAAAAGCAGGTAAAACATTAAGCAGTAAAACTGCAACAAAACCACAGAAAAGTAATGCAGGTAAAACTCTCAAAAAACATCAAGATACTAAACATTAAAAAACAATTAAGATTATTTTAAACACATAAAAGTGTTAGGTTTTTTAAGAAAATCTGAAAGACAAGTACAATAGCCCTTCCCATTTTTTGAAGATGGAAGGGCTATCACAATTCTTAAATGAGGTTTTTGATTAAGTTTCTTCTATATATAAGGTATTTCATTTCTTTTTAATTTTTAACTCTCTCACTAATTTATAAAAAGTTTCTTCTTTCATTCTACATTTAGCAATCTGATTACTTACGTTCTAAATATCGATAAATGGTTGTTCGAGAAACACCCCACCTTTCTGCCACATCTTTGATCGGTGTACCCCCATCAATAAGATTTTTCATCATTTCAATATCTTTCACTCCATACTTCTCTGGACGCCCGCCAAGACGTCCCCGTGCTTTAGCTGCCACTCGTCCTGCAGCAGAACGTTCTTGAATAAGATTTCGTTCAAACTCAGCAAATGCTGCAAATAGATGGAACATTAGCTGTCCGGTTGCATTACTACGATCCATTGTTATGTTTTCTTGAAGACTGTGAAATCCAATATTTTGTTCATTTAAGTTATTGACTATATCAATCAGGTCCTGCATGTTTCGGCCAAGCCGATCTAATCGCCAAACAACTATTGTATCTCCTTGACGAGCATATTGAAGAGCTTCTTCTAATCCAGCTCGTTGTTTTTTTGATCCACTCATCTTATCGTGAAAAATTTTAGTACATCCATATTGAGTAAGTGCATCTGTTTGCAAATCTAAGTTTTGTAAACCCGTTGATACACGAGCATAACCAATTCGCATGTTAATTCCTCACTTCCATAATAATCCTATATTTATTGTAACATAAGACTATATTAAAAGGGTTATTGAACATAGAATAATGGACAGGGTTTTATTACACATAATAGAATCAAATTGATATCTTTTACAACTATTTGAGTCGTGTTCAGAAAAGGACGAGTTTTGTTACAAAGTTGAGTAAAAATTTAAAACAACTTAAGGCAATTAAATTTAATCGATAGTACTAAAGGGTATATACCGATTGTAAACATTTACCTATATTTAAAAGTACGATTATTCCTTATAGTAGAAATTGGCATCTCTTGTCTGCCAAAGAATAACTCTTCTCTTAGATTGATTTAGGAGAAGGGTTATTTTTATGTAGTGAATTAATTATGAATTGGGTATTTATGTTAAAATAAAAATAAGTATTGTTAAAGATTCTTCTTCAACTAACGCAGCAGTTTAGTGCAACAAGAAACAGTGAATGAAACCTATTATATGGGAACTCCGTCAAATTTAATGGGGGGATATGATGAAAAAGAAAAGTCTAATAATATTATTAGGAATAATTATGATATTAGTTGCTTGTTCAATTGAAGACAAGATTGTTAAAGATAAAGAAAATAACGGGGAAAAAGAAGTAATTGATGTGCCAAGGGATGTCAATATGATAACAATAACAGGGAATGGATTGGAAATCTTTTCAGAAACTGAGGACCAGGTCAAAGATAGAAAAGTTGTTTTTGAACAAACCGAAGAAATTGAAGTGATTTTAAAAGCAATAAAGGTTTCCTCACCACATTCGGGTCCTATGACTAGTATAGGTGAAAACTTTCAGATTATCCTTTCTTACAAAGATGATACCTCTGACACAATTCTCTTGTGGCTTTATCCTGATAGAAATTCAGCGAGAATACAAAAAGACAATTACACTGGACCAATGCATTATTTACTTAGTAAAGAAGATGTCCACAGAATAGCAAAACTGTTAGAAGAAAAAATACAGCAATAATCTTATTGAACTAGTGCTTTACTTCAATAACGAGTGAAGCCTTTTTTGAACTGACGAAACAGGTTGAAGAACAATATATAATTAATAGACTGGATTTGATGGAAATGTTTAGAAGTGATTATTCTATAAACCATATTAACTCTCCGAATATTGAGGTTATCAAAGAAATATTATCCAATTGGGTATGGGAGGATGATTTCACTCATCGCTATTTTTTACGAGGTATACACATCAAGAATAATATTTGTACATATGAAGCTTATGAGAATGGGATGTTGGTAGGTTTAATAACTGCTTGGAAATCCGAATTTCATCCATCTTGTACATACTTTGCAATAGTTACAAAACCACATATCGGAATTGAAATTGAAACTGTTTTAATCGAAGCATTATCCAACTTTAAAGAAATTGATCTTCCATTACAAACTACTATTTGGGAATCTTCTTATGGACTAAAAACATTCTATGAAAAAGTTGGATTCTTAGAAG
The DNA here is from genome assembly GCA_018816185.1 of Bacillota bacterium. GTDB lineage: Bacteria > Bacillota > Bacilli > Bacillales_A > Planococcaceae > Paenisporosarcina. The sequence continues at coordinate 12,499 of JAHIWI010000367.1, read as the reverse complement.
TTAGAAGGACATATATGCCTTTATTAAGAACCTCGAAGATTGACTTCCAACTAGTCTTCCCTGATTTTAATGGACAAGATATCTGCATACAAGACATAAATAGTATATGTAATCATAAAGAACTCAAGATCAAATTGATTAACCTTGTAAGAGAAAACTATGAAAAAGCTCATACAGTAAATCCTGTTGGAGTTCATAGCTTTCAAAAATGGGAAGAGCTAATTTTTAATGAGGATACAATTAAAAGTGGGAGTTTTATTATATTAAAGGATAATGAGATACTGGCTTATTCCTTGTTACATTATTCGAATACCCCGAATCATTTTGAATTTGGATGGAGAGGAACTAAAGAGAATACAGATGTTCAGTTTATGTTAATTTTAACAGCTTCCCAAATAAATTTTGCCATTGAAAACGGAGTAAAACATATTGAGGCTGAAGTAGATACGACTGACTATTTCTCTGTAGAAATGTTAAAATTTTTTCCTTTTTCTCCAGCACCGACATTATTGACTTTTCAAAAGAGGACTAATAATGATTAGAGTGTTGTAAGAATGTGAAGTAATGCACTTAAACTAACGGGTGCGTTAGTTAAAGATTCGACTTCCGAAATAATCAGTCTTAATGAAAAATGAATGCCTAATAAACACTTTAATGGGTAACGAGATCGTTGATACATTTGACAATGTGAACCCTGATGAAGTAAATTCACTGTGCATTTCAAGATTGTAATCTACTTACTAGGAGTCCAATTTGAAATCAGTACTAAATTAATCATAAAAACTGCACCTAAATTTTTAGTTGTATTAAAAAATCCGGGTGCAGTTCGCAATCGTCAACTTTATTATTCATTAAGAACTTTTCATATTTTCTTTACTTGAAGACTCTATCTCATTAAATCGATTAAATAAAAATTTTAATTCCAAAGGTTTGCTAAAATAATAGCCTTGTAAAAGAGAAGAACTGTTTTTTGAAACAAATTCAAATTGCTCCTCAGTTTCAATTCCTTCTGTAACGACTCGTATATCTAAATCATTTAAAATTTCATAAATACCTTTTAAAAGTATTGTGTCTTTATTATCAATTGGAACTCTTTGCAGGAAACTTCTATCAATTTTAATGATATCAACATTTAGCTTGATTAAATTAAATAGCGATGATGAACCTACACCGAAGTCGTCTAATGCAACACGAATTTTTCGCTTTTTCATTTCTTGAATAAATGGTGGAATTTCTTCATGTTCGATGACAGTATCGCTCTCTGTAATTTCAATAGTTAGAAATTCGGGAGAAAAATCGTTCTCCAATAACGCATTATCAAGGGTTTGGATAAGCTCATTCCTAAACTTAAGTTGGAATTTCGAGACGTTTAAAGCAAGCGAAAGCGACTTGTTATTTATCTTATTCCAATGACTGATGTCTTTTACAGCATTTTTGATTACCCATTGACCAATTTCTCTTATTACCCCAATATCTTCTGCTAATGGAATGAATTGAAGAGGCGAAATAATTCCGTACTCAGGATGTTTCCACCTTATTAATGCTTCTACACTACGTACCTGTCGACCTGAGTTATGCATTATTGGCTGATATTCTAGATATAATTGTCCTGAAGATATAACATCCATTAAGTCCGTTTTAAGAGTTTGAAGATATTTATATAGTTGTTTATTCTTTAAATCTTCATAAAAAACATAGGTGTTTTTACCAGAAGTTTTAGCCTCATACAATGCACTATCCGCGCATTGTAATAGATCATCCAAAGTTTCACTATCATTTGGGAAAATACTAACCCCAATACTAGAAGTTATTGTTACTTTTATTTTATCTAAATCGAATTCATTTTTAAGATTGTAAAGAATCGATTCTATCTCTTTTATAATGGAAGATCGTGTAGAGTAATTAGATAAAAAAACAAATTCATCTCCACCAATGCGAAACAAACTTGTACCGATACTCAAAGAATTTTGAGTAAGACGGTCGGATAATTTCTTTAATAGCAAGTCCCCACTGCTATGACCATATACATCATTAATACGCTTGAATCCATCAAGATCAAAAAACATTAAAGCGAAGGATGGTTTTTCTTCTTTTATTTTTTCAAATGCTTTATATAAACTAACTCTATTAGGAAGACCCGTTAAATGATCATTAAAAGCTAATTTTGATACCTCATCGTGAGCTTTTTCAAGACTTCCAACCATGCCTTGTATAGCTTTTTCCAAATCGGAAATTTCGTCATTCTCAGTTTTTGAGTTTCTGACATCTAATTGAAATGACTTTTCAAAGTTCACGTCTTTGACTTGACTGGATAATAAAGAAATACGCGATAGAATAAAGAAATCCAATAAAAAATATACCAGCATAACGAGCAGCAAAGTACCAATTGTCAATGAAGCAAAAAAGCTATTGATACTTTTAATTTTTTCCGTGTAATATTTCCGCTCACGTATTACTTCCAAATTCAAGTCATTTCCTATTGTTATTTTTTTTACTATTTGAGTATTGCTGTTCGGTGTTGAGACTTCCTTCTGCCCATCTCCGTTTAACACATTAAAATTTACTGCCAATTCATTCTTCATCGAGTTAAAAAAATTATCGTTTAATACTTTACCCATTAAAATATATCCAACAGAAGGACCTTCTTTTTGACTCGTCAAAACCGGTTCACTTTCAATGAGTATATGTCCATGGTGTTTATCAAAATAAATCAAGCTCTTTTTATGATTTATCACTTTTGATATTAGATCTTCTCTTAATAAAGTATCTTTCTGGAGATTGAGCGGTGTACGATCAATTAAGTTATATCCTTTAAAATAGAAAATATTTTTATTTTTATCGACAAATATCATAAAATTAATTTCATTATTTTCAAATGTTTCAAAAGTTAAATTTGATTCAATATATGAATCATTTTCGTTCTTTAAGAATTGATAAGATTCGTCCCAAACGGCCCAATCCTTGTTTAGACGTTGCAAATCCAAAAATCTTGCGTCTATATAACTTTTGACACGTTTACTGTCAATCATTAACGATTTTTCATCCATTGATATTGCTTCATTTAAGAATATAGGTTTTATAAACACAAAAAGTGTGACGATGTAAAAGGTCATTGTAATTCCAATTAAACTAGCTGTTTTTCTTTTTAATTTCATTTTATTTGTCTCCTATGTAAATAGCGAATTGATATAATATTAGTTTCACATAGATTGTTATTCACAGAATTAATGGCTCTATCAAAATTCACAAATATATATCTTATAATTAAAACAATCATTTTAAATAAAATATTAATATTTATTCATATTTTATATTAACACCTTTAGTAAAGTAAGTCTTTTGATTCATTTAAAAGAAAGGATATATAGGTCTATTTTCCAATTAATACTAAATTTTATTCAGAGAGTGTTTATTATAGCTAAGCTAGTTTATGTTATTAATCGACAGAATCTTGGATTATTATAATAAATATTATTTTTTTTAAAAAAATATCTAAAATTACTCTAAGTATTTGAAAGGAGTTTAATCCATTGTCTTTATTTAATTTTTCATTTAATAGATTACTAGTTTATACAGCAATAAACCATGTTCTAAAGTGTCATGGCATTTAAAAATGCCGAAATACACTATAAAGTCAAAAGGAATTCAACTAATAACTTTGCTCTAGGATATGATTACTAAATTAGTTACGGGGAATAAAGAAATAATATAAAAAAATGCATTTTTGAACTAAGTTGAGAGGGATTGAAACGATAGGAGGGTTTAACTTGTGATAAATCATAATAAGCTAGTAAAAATCATTAAAACAGACAAGTTGAGTGGACCTATAACATCTTCTGAAAGCTTCATCTTTAATTCAAAACGAAATAGAATCAATTATTTTATTGACGACTCAATATTTGTTACCGATGCGGAAATTCAGGAAAGGTATCAATCTTCCTTAAGGTCTATATATGACTCAATCGGCTAATTGTAGAAATTAGGACTATGGAAAATTAATTTTATCTTCTTCATCTTTTAATGCTATAAGTAGAATAGTTTTCAATGTATCAATCTATCTTACTTCAAGCCGATATATGTAGTAACAACTATACAGGGGGCACAATTTTGAAACCACGTAAATTAAGTTCGAAAATTATTCTTTTCTTAGGAATAGCAATTCTACTACTACTAGTTTTATTTCTTATTTTTTTATATTTCACAACCAAATCTGCAGTTGAACAAACCATTCGCTCTCAGGGTATCCAAACCGCACAACTTATTGCCGAAGATATTGATAAAGAAATGTACAAAGAGTTTATTAGAAATAAAAGTGAATCCCCAGACTATTGGACAATAAGAAACAATTTAAATGAATATCGTGATAAAACTGGCGCTATGTATGTATATACGCTTGAAGCAACAGATTCAAGGTTAGAAATTTTAATTGATGGAATGCCAGAAGGCGATGAAATGGCTGCGCCAATTGGAACAGAAACTACCGCTACTACTGTTGCAGATATCGAAAATGTATTATTAGGAAATACAGATAGTACTTCTTTGGTCGACGATCCTGAATATGGCCAATACTTATCTACATTTGCACCCATTAAAGATGAAAATGGTGAAGTTTTAGGTATCCTCGGCGTCGATATTGCAGCTACGAATGTCGGTGCAATTCAAAACGGAGTTATCAAATCAATTTTACCTATTATATCCGTTATTCTTTTAGTCATTATGGCTGGAATACTTGTAATTATTAATATTTATATTAAAAAAAGATTAGCTCCTATTTCAACTTTAACAAATTCAGTTCAATTACTGGCTAACGGGAAAATTAATGCTGCAGCAGATGAAGTTCGCCTTATTAAATCGTCTGGAAATGACGAAGTTCATTTACTTACACATCATTATCTATTAGCTATTGATCAATTGGATCGCATTTTAAAACAAACAAAAGAGTCCACTCTTTCAGTGTTATCTGAAGCAAAAAGATTAGATGAAATTATAGAAACTGTTAAAAACGCGAACAACGAAATTACAACGAATATTTACTCCATTGCTAAAGGTAGCGAGCATCAAAAGCATTCAAATGATGAAGCTGTTCAAGCAATGGAAGAAATGACGATTGGTATTCAACGTATTGCAGATTCCTCTACAACTGTTGCTGAGTCTTCTAACGAAATGATGGATTTAGTTCAAAAGAGCAATGACCAATCTAAAACAGTCATAATCCAAATTGAAGAAGTAGAGAGTTCAGTTATTTCTACTGAAAAATTGATTAACAAGTTAGCAAGTGGATACTCCGCAATAGAAGAAACCATCCATGTTATATCTGACATCACTGATCAAACGAATTTGTTGGCATTAAATGCATCAATTGAAGCAGCTAGAGCTGGAGAGTTCGGAAAAGGTTTCGCTGTAGTAGCTAATGAAGTGAAAAAATTAGCTGAACAATCCCGAACTTCAGCAGCAACAGTCTCAGCACATATTTTGAGTTTTAAAAATGTAACCATCGAAGCATTGATGGAAATGGAAAAATCCGTTTCTTTAGTTAAAGCCGGGACGGAATCAGTTGAAGGTATAGGTCTCTCATTATCTAAAGTTTTAACATCTGTAAACAGTGTTAATAATGAGATTCAAGAAGTTTCAGCGGTGACAGAAGAGCTTTCGGCTAGTTCAGAAGAATTATTAGCTTCTACTGAAGTCATTAAATCTTTAGTTGATCAAGCAGTAATTTCGACCAAAGAAGTAGCAACTTCTACGGACCAACAAGTTGAATCCGTTCAAACCCTTGAGCAAACAATGGAAACTTTACGTAAAACATCATTAGAACTTGAAAAATCCATCCGACAGTTCAGCTAATATATATGATTATTGCAGTTTTGAGATACAAATGATTTTACCGTTTCACTACAAGCATCTAAGTATCTAATGATTTTTCGCAAAAACAAAATACCTGAATAAATAGAGAGGTCAATTCCAAATGGAATTGACCTCTCTTCAGCTTTAAATATATTAAGCGAATTTTTAAAATAATATTCCTTACCCTATCTTGTAGATGTAAAGGATTCTTCAGTTGCCATTCAAAATATATTATTTTGAATGGGATAAACATTGCATTCTAAATTATCTGATAATTATAAAGGATTTTACCTAATTTAAAAGGAATATAGAAAAGTAAAAGTATGTTTACATAAATTTTTTGAAAAAGAGGAGGAAAAGTATGAGAAGTATTGGCCATATTATTAAACAAGAACGATTGAATCAAAATATGAAACAGATTTCATTAGCGAGGGGGATCTGTTCTACATCTTATCTCAGCAAAATCGAGAATAACTCAACTTTTCCAAGTGTGGACATCACATCCCTTTTACTCAAAAGACTTAACTTAGAAATAGAAGAAGTTTCGGAAGAAGAGGAAAGTACTCTAATAGAAAGCTTTTACAATTTATACAAAGATGGGATTCATAATAGGGACAAGACAATCATTACAAAATTTTTAGATGAATTTTCTACTAGTAAAGTGGTTTTTATGCAACCAAAAAATTATTATAACTACAATCTCTATATGTTTCGGTTAATGTTGATTCTAGATGAGGTGAATGAAAGCATACAATCTTACTATGAAGTGATAATAAAAATGCATGACGAATTTGATGATAACCAAAGATTTGTATTTAACTTAAACCTGGGTATTTATTTCTTGATGAAAGGGGATTTTGCGAAATCTTTAAGTCAATTGGAACAATCTCTAGGGCTTGTCCATCATATTGCAAATGAAGATTGGGAACATGCAGATTTTTACAATGTGATTAGCATGACATATTTTAAGAATAATGAATTTTTCAATTCGATCAACTATGCATCAAAGTCACTTAAATATTATACAGACAACCTTTTACTTAAAAGAGCAATTGATAATTATATTGTAATGGGTTTGGCTTACAAAAAAATGAAAAAATACAAAGAGGCAGAAAAGCATTATCAATTAGCTAGTAAACTTGCAGGAGACTATAAACTAGATGCATACAAGGGAATAATTTTTCAAAATTTAGGTTCTTTATATTCAATTCAAGAAAATCATACTAAATCAATTGAATATTTTAATCTCAGTTTGAAATGTAAAGGAGGTGAGAGTAGTTCAGAAGGATATTTATTAACCGTTCTTTCAATTGTCAAAGAATATTCCAAGCAAAAGAATGCAGGTCAAGTGCTTAATTGGTGTGAAAGAGGATTAGGAAAGATTAATGAAAACGAATTAAATTCTAATCATACTATCCATTCTAACTATTTTCACTTTTGTATATACAGCGCTATCCATAGTTTTAGTAATGAACTTGAAGAAATATTAAAAAAAGCAATAAAACATTTCGAGATAATCCAAGATAATCGTCATGTACAAAAGTATTCAATTTTATTAGCAGAACATTATTTTAATGAAAACAAATTTAAAACAGCAGGGATTTACTTTAAAAAGGCTAATCAAGTTTTATTTAAACAAAATAATATTATTCAGTGGGAGGATATGTAATAAATGAAAAAGAGATACCTACTTTTGTTGTTTGCTATAACTTTAATCTTCGGATTTGGAGATAACTCAATTAACTTAGCCGAAGATGAATTACCGCGACCAACAGAAGTAAAACCTTTTAAATAAAAATTAAAAACCTTTCAAGAGTATAAATGAAAGGTTTCTTTAAAATACTCACAAACTCAAAATATCGTCGCATTAAAAAATGGCTACATGATGAGTAGCCATTTTTTTTGAGGATTTCACTGAGCTTTTTACTAATATTAAAATCTTTAGTTCACTCTAGCAAACCCAAAACCTGAAGCATAATCATCACCTGTTGTTGCTCCAGTACCACCTTTGATATCGTAATTTTTCGCGCGGTTTTGTAAGTCACTACGTAACTGCGTGTGAGACCAGCCTGGATTTTGAGCCCAGATTTTTGCTGCTAATCCTGCAACATGAGGTGTTGCCATTGATGTACCACTGATTGTATTATAACCACCGTTGTTCCAAGTAGAGTAAATCGCTGCACCTGGTGCGGAAATTTCTATATCTCCTTGCTGTATGACATAATCACCATCAGTAGAAGCATACCCACGAGAAGAGAAGTTAGCTACACGATACGTCCCGTTTTGCTGAACATTTTCAAGAGCTGCAACTGCAACTGCATTTACAAGAGCTCCTGGATATCCGATTGTTCCTTGATTAGGACCTGAGTTACCAGCAGCGGCTACAACTAGAACTCCTTTACTATACGCATAATTAACTGCGCTTGAGATTAGACTATTATTGGCAGAAGAACCAAGAGACATATTGATGACAGTTTTTGTCCCCGTTGATGTTGCTTGATCTGCCGTATGACGTATTGCTGCTGCGATATCGTCTGAGTATCCAGATCCGTTATCTCCCAATACTTTATATGCCCAAAGATCAGCTTGAGGGGCAACACCGTAAATTCCTGCACCATCAGATCCTCCATCAGCTAGTGCAGATCCTGCTACATGTGTTCCATGACCGTTTCCATCATTACATCCGCTAATGACAGTTGTAGAGCCCGTAAAGTTTTTACATTGCTCTACTGTATTTGCTAAATCGTAGTGATTAACGTTGACACCCGTATCAAGAACCGCAATATTGATACCCTGTCCACCTGAAGTAGTTGTTTGATTACTATTATTGTAAATCGCTTTTATTCCCCAAGGTGTTTGTTGGGTAGGATACTCAGCTGCTGCCACTTGATTATTAGCAGCTCTAACCTTTATATCTGTATCCAAGGTAACTTCTTGCACTTTTGTGACTTGAACTTTTTTATTTTTTTGGAGTGCAGAAAATTGTTTTTCTGTCATTTCTGTAGAGAAACCATTTTCAGTTAATTCCCATCTGACTTTGAACTTACCTTTAATGGCTGATTTTGTTGGAGTGTCAGAAGCTTCCACATAAACACGAATTTTCTCTTCTGTGTTATTACTTATCGTGTCAGCATTTGCACTAAACGTCGGCATTGCTAGACTTGCAGTAAGCAAAATACTCATAAAGATTTTTTTAGAATTTGTCATTTTGTTTGCTCCTTTTTTAAATTACTTTTAGGTCTTCAACAAATCTTGCAAATAACATCCGTTTGAACGTTCAACTAATCTACTTCCTCATCTCGACACTCTCCATTCTATTTGTTATTTTGAATCTACTTTTATACTAATTTAAATTTTGAGATAATTAAATCTATTTAAGTTGGGACATTTTTATGGTTTTTTCGCTATTAATTGCAGCTTAGAATCTACTCTTTTCGTGAAAAGAGGAAATATTATTAAACTCAACCAAACTATTAATAAAAAATGATAGAATTTGACACAAAAATTTTCTTGAAACTATAAAATCTGTTTAATAAATAGATTTGATACGGATAAATGATGAGTTAAAGAAACCTAAAAATTTCAATAGATCCTCATAAATTTAATAGGAGTGAGCCTTCATTATAAGAACCAGTTAACATATGACACTTTATCGGGAGCACTAAATTAACTCTTTAGCAGTAAAAAGCCCAGCAATCTTGTGTGATAAGATTGCTGAATTTATTTTCTTTATATGTAAAATATTATTTAAAATATTGAATTCATATCTATAAAGTAAAAACTAATTCTATCTCTTTAATAACCAGTGGTGTGGTGTTCAGATATGGACGAGTTTTGTTACATTTCCCATTTATATTTAACATTACATACGTACATAATTTATTGGAATAATTGGATATTTATGTTGAAATATATGAATAAGTGAAGGCTTTCACACAGGCACAGGAATCCACAAGATTAACCCTGGTAAAACACTAGAATGTTCATTTGCGGATGTAAATAGTAATTGTTATCACTGCTAGCAGGAATTTCGTATAGGTTTCTTGAAATAGTATAAATATGGATTTTAGGAGGAAGTGGATGGGAATTTTAGATGGTTTAATGGGTAATGCATCAGAGTTGGAAATTGTTCAAGTAGAAAAAGAACTTAAGGATTTGCTAGCTCCTGCTGAAAAAGTGGGGCATGCGTATAAGCTTATACGAGATCTAATTGTTTTTACGGATAAACGATTATTACTTATTGATAAACAAGGTATGACGGGAAAAAAGGTAGAATATCATTCGATTCCATATAAAAGTGTGGTGCATTTCTCTATTGAAACGGCAGGTACTTTGGACCTGGATGCAGAATTAAACATTTGGCTATCTGGAAGTACTATACCTATATTGAAAAAATTCAATAAATCCTTAAATATATACAAGGTTCAAAGTGTCTTAGCCGCATACGTCATGAAGTAAATAGTAATGAGTAGTTGGGCACACAATCCGAATTGTAAACTACAATTGTGTAAGTGGTTTTTTAGTAATTCACGTCTCAGGGATAGAAGTAAATATTAACTTATACTCATATATTCGTTCATTATAACTTGAACATCTAAACAAACGAAAAATGGAGAAAAGATGCTTTGGCAAAAGCACTTTTTCTCCATTTTTATTAATGCTCGAACATTCTATTCAAAAATATAGGACAGCGCTTTGATGGCCTGATCGGAAGTTTCGACTGTCGCACTGGCTCTAGCGGAAAGCTCCTTCAACGGATGATGCAATTTCTCTGGACGAATGATGATGACAGGCTTGCCGCTTGCAATTGCAGCACTTGCATCCATTGCCGTATTCCATTGTTTGTATTGTTCGCCGAACAAGGCGATAACCAGATCGGCTTTATGCATCAAAACACGGGTCCGCAGATTATTGAAGCTTGAAGCGGCAGCATCTTTTAATACAGCACTTGGCTGTTCCCCTAAAATTTCTTCTCCAATATTATCTGAACGATCATGATTCTCCATTGGACCGATAAAATCGACCGGCAAATCGATAGCAAGAACTTTCTTTTTGATTTCGTCCCGCCATGTACTGTGAATTTCTCCTGCAAGATAAACGGTCAGCCTCATAATTCACCCTCCGATATCGATTTCTTTCAGTCTATCATATTTCGAAACAGGGATTGAAATCAAACGACCATACACTCTTTTGTGATGATGGGAATCAATGAAAGCGCATTGTCCAATATATATGGCGAATTTTCGCTACGAAAGCCTTGAAGAAGGTTTACCGGAGAATTCCACAGTATAAAATCACTAAATTTTTAGAATATATACTATTTTAGAATATTAAAATTTTATGCATAGTTTATTGAAAACTGGGTATTTTAATTTAAGTGCATTGATAAATCCATTAATATAAATAGGGTTTTTTAAGGAAATTAGATTATTTATTTTTGCTTGTGAGTAGCACTGAAACAAATTATAAAGATATGTAAATATATTATATTTTTGCTAGATGCAAAGATTTATTTACTGTAAATACAACGAGGTGATTTCATTTGTTAAGTATTATTGTGGGTTTGGTCCTGTTAATGGCTTTGGCTTACCTAGGATGGTCGATTATTTGGGTAGCGCCACTCGCTGCGGCTGTTGTGGCTTTAATGAGCGGGTTGGACGTCTTTGATATGTATACCGGAACCTACATGGAAGGTTTGGTTGGGTTCGTTCAGAAATGGTTCCCGATTTTCTTGCTTGGTGCAGTTTTTGGGAAGCTAATGGAAGAAACGGGTGCTGCGAAAGCAGTTGCTAAAAAGGTAACGCAACTGATTGGTAAAAAGAAAGCCATTCTTGGTGTGTTAATCGCATCGGCTTTATTGACATACGGTGGCGTAAGTTTGTTCGTTGTCGTATTTGCAGTTTATCCGATTGCGCTGGAGTTATTCCGTGAAGCGAATGTGACAAGAAGATTGCTTGTCCCAACCTTTGCGCTTGGTGCATTTACTTTCACGATGACATCCATGCCGGGTACACCGCAGATCCAGAACTTAATTCCAATGGAGTATTTCAATACGTCTCCAACAGCGGCTCCGATCATTGGGATCGTGACGACATTAATCATGGCGGTCGGTGGGTATCTTTGGTTAGCTTACAGGGAGAAATCACTTTCTGCTAAGGGTGAAGGGTTCACGGAAACCGATGAATCTAAAGAAGAAGCAAACAATGATGAAAGTGTACCAAATTGGATGTTGTCTTTAATTCCCCTTGTCATTGTGGTGGTTTTGCTTAATGTTTTCAAAATGGAACCCATTTATGCATTAATACTAGGTGTCTTGAGTATTATGTTGATTAATTTCAAGGATTACAAAAAGTTTACGACTTCTATTAATGAGGGAGCAAAGGGTTCGGTCATGGCGATATTGAATACGAGTGCTGCTGTTGGTTTTGGAGCAGTAATCGCGGTTGTTCCTGCATTTGACGACATCGTTTCCTGGCTCCTAAACGTATCTGATAATCCGTTAATAGCTGAGTCACTTTCCGTACAAATTATGGCGATGATTACGGGTTCTGCTTCAGGTGGTATGGGAATTGCCCTCAGTACGCTTGGAGACACGTTCTATGAACTGTCTCAAACAACCGGGATCAGCCCAGAAGTATTCCATCGAATGGCTGCG
>JAHIWI010000083.1 GCA_018816185.1 Bacillota bacterium | reverse complement strand
TGACGAGTAAATCATACAGAGGAAAAACTGTATCAAAGCGTTATTAATCTGTTGAAACAATCATGCCCTTTACTTGTCGGAGGATAAACCTTTTCGGTCCATTTTTCCCCATTCTGATTTTTTAGTTAGAAAAGCAATCAATCCTTCAATTCGCCAAATCACTAATATTGGTCGGTACCAAAAACTATCAGTTAATGACCATAAGAAAAGTTTGATTAAATGAGATACTTTCGGATATTTATGCATCGTCATTTCTTCGAGAAGTACGGCTAATGAAGAAATGAAAGATCCATATATCACGGTTACTAAAAAGATAGTGAAAACAATGGTTGGGTCAAGAAAATCGAATAGTAATCCACCAATAATTAAAAGATAGCCAAGAAATTCGAATACTGCTCCAAGTAATTCAACTAAGAAGAAATAAGGCATTGTTACAAGTCCTACCGACCCATACTTTGGATTGAAAAACATAGATCGATGAAGATGCATGGTTTCAGCTAATCCTCTTTGCCATCTGATCCTTTGAAGCCGCAAAACTTCGAATGAGCTAGGTGCTTCCGTCCAGCAAACTGGATCTGGAATATACTCAATTCGATCATTCAACTTTTCCTCACGAATCATTCGATGCAGTCTAACAACAAGTTCCATATCTTCTCCAACTGTCCCTTGACGATATCCACCTACATGAATTACTTTGTCTTTTCGAAACACCCCAAAAGCGCCTGAAACAATTAATAGCTGGTTGAATCGGCTGAAACCAAGTCGACCAATAAGGAATGCACGAAAATACTCAATAATTTGCATAATCACTAGGGGCTTATTTGGGACTTCAATCACTTCAATCTTACTTCTGGAAATTTTAATACCATTTGCAATTCGAATGGAACCACCAACACCAATAATATGACCGTCAGAAGCATGTATCGGTTTCATCGCTTTTAATAAGGCATCTTGTTCTAGCATGGAATCACCATCAATTGCGCAGAAATATGGATAATTGGCTATATTAATCCCGCTATTAAGGGCATCAGCTTTTCCTCCATTTTCTTTTGAAATGACAACTAAGTTAGGGAAAATAGTCGATTTATAAACCCCGTGAATCGGTTGTGTATCCAAATGTTTACGAATGGCATAATCAACAACATATAAATGATAAGCTTCAATTAATTTAGAAAGGGTTTGATCATTGGAGCCGTCATCAACAACAATTATTTCAAATTGTGGATACTGAAGTGTAAGGAGCGATCGAACTGTATCCACGACCCCAACTTCTTCATTAAATGCAGGAACTATGATTGAAACAGGGATTGTGCTCTCACTAATAGCCAAATCTTCAAGTGTTTCTTTTTTATCGAGCTTGCCTTCTCTTGAAACTTTTCGGAAAGAAAGTAAAAATAACATAATATAACTTAATGCGGTAAATGACATATAAACAATGACAAGGATTGTTAGAAATTGAAAGATCCATAGGCCCAAGTTATTCATTTTGTGTCACCTGTCTTCCTAATGTTAGCCATTGTGATGCCATATCTCTCGCAAAATGATCTGGATGAGACTTAGAAATCTCTTTTAGTTTATTTTCACCGAAAGTAAGCAAAAGAGCATCTGCTGTATAGTATCTAACCCACCATATCGGGTCTCCAAGCAACTCAACTAAAATATGTTCAAATTGTGAGAGTGATAATACACCTGCTATTTTCACTGCAAACATTCTTTCAATCCAATTATCTGATTTGAAAAAAGGTGTTAATAAATTGGCATCTGAAATATAATTCATGCGGAATATTGCTTTTAATGCTTGAATTTGGAGTGATGAGTTTTCATCATGCAGCTTTTCTTCTACAAATGGTAAATATGCTAAATTTTTAGCTAGTCCAAAATACATTAATAAGGACGTTTTGGCTTTTAAGCTACCATCTTTATTCACATAGTCAATTGCTTTTGGTACCACGTCTTCAGGAAGACGACTAAACACGGATAGATACATAGATTCAGTAGATTCAGGTTCATTTTCTAAATAAGTTAAGACAGACAAATCACCCATCGCAGCTAGCGTTCTGATTAATTGTTGTGTCTCTTCATCATTTGTATGAACTTCTTTAAGTCTATTAGAAAGCAATGGTTGTAAAGAGGTCATACGAAAATCTTCCATATAGTATAAAGCGTTCACACGAGATGACCAATCCCCTGTTTTCATCACTTTTGCGTAATGAGAACTTAAATAGGAAGAAGCGCTCTCTCTAACATTATTTTGAAGTTTTTCATCTTTAATAATGGCCATGCAATCGCTAAATAATTGCTCTGCTACATGATACTCATCTGGAGGGAGTGGAATGGATTCATTGGGATCGCTGTTTAGGTATTGAATATACGCTGGCATTGCTTCTGCATAAATAGCTTGTTCGTGAGCAAGTTTTTTGTTCGTTTTAATTTTCTTATTCGCAAGATAAAGGAGTAATAATAATTGAAAAATGGCAAGGGTGACAAATAGGCTAAGAAAAATAACGAGTGGATTATTCATATGAATAACCTGTTAACAAGGCGTTGAATCCGGACTAAAACTTCTTGAGGATGAAATGGTTTTAACATGTAATCATCAGCTCCTGAGTTTAGTGCGTGCAAAATGTCTTGCTCGTTTTTTCGAGCGGTCAGCATCGTGACTAAGACACGTTGTGAATGCACATTATTTTTTACTTTGTGCAATACTTCCAATCCGTCCATTTTCGGCATGACGCCATCTAAAAGTAATACATGGTAATCTTGTGGATTGTACCAGTTCGATTCTGTGAAAACGAATCCATTTTCATAATTACATATGTGGATGTTAAATAAATCAGATTGCCAAGTAGAGAATTGTCGTTCAAGCATTGCTCGAACAATTTCATCGTCATCAATGATATGCACCGTCAAGTTTTTCGAAATAGGTTTAGAAAATGATACTGGATCGAAAATTTGGATTTGATTTCCACCAGATTTTTTAGCTCGCTGAAGTGCATAATCAGCTAATTGTAATAATTCTTTGTGTCCATCTGTTGTTGAATCCCATGATGTAACCCCAGCCGAAAATGTGATGGAAAATTGTGAGTGCATGGCATCGGCAATTTGTTCAATTAATTCCTTTGTTTCTTCAGTTGACTTATGCCTAAAAAGAACCACAAAATCATCACTATTGAACCTAAAAACCTCTGGTGATACTTCTGTAATCATTTTAGAAATCTCGACAAAAGTAGTAAGCGCCTCATCTCCTTTTTGCGAGCCGTTTTGAGTATTAAACTCTTTAAATGAATCAAGATCGATAAGCCCTATCGCAAAAGATTCATTTGAAATTCTATATTGTGTTGATAGTGTAGAAACAGTCATATAAAAGTGTTTGCGAGTGTACGCACCTGTAAGATCATCAATCAGTACCTTGGAACTAAGGGAACTTTTAATCGAACACCTATTTTCTATAAAAGGTATGAATGTCTCTAGATTGATAGATTTATGAATAAAATCTAGGGCCCCAAGTTGATAAGAACGTGATATGTAGTCATTAGAGTTTTCATTGGATACAACCGATATAGGAATCATACGTGTCCTTGAGGTATCACTAATTTCTTCTAATAAAATGAATCCGCTTTTGTCAGGTAATGCGGGATCAATCATTATGAAATCGGGATTTGTCATTTGAAAAAGCTCCAACCCTTTCGCAGCGGTTGTGGCTATTAGGATGGAATAAGGAAAGTTATGAAACAAATCCTTGATCTTCAGAGCGAAATCCATGTCTTGATCGATTAATAAAATCAACTTTTCATGCTTAAGAAAATCGTACTTTTTCAAGTTTTGAGGTAGTAGTGAATTCATTTCATTCACCTCCGTTGTTTTAAATCTAGTATATCAAAAATTTTAAAGAATAGAAGTCAGAATATGTCGAATATTAAGAAAATGTATAACTTAATTCCTAAAAGTTGTTTTAGATGAATAGTTTTTGCTAATTGAAATGAGTAAAATGTACTGTATATTCGTGAATATTTCGCTTCGTTTTACAAGTATTGTTGGAAAAAGATAGCCGTTAGTATAAAGATGGCATGCTCTTTCAAGTGTCGATCTTGCTCTTTCGCAAGGGGATCTTGCTCTTTCAAAACCAGACCTTTCACTCTAAATCGAAATCTATAAGCGAAAGCCCAGGAGTTCCCAACAGAAAAGGCTGCTTTGGCAGCCCCAATTTGGCTCTTTTACGCTTCACTTCTGAAGAGAATCTTGGAAAATTGAGATTCCATTGGACACTCATGACCTTTCACTCTCAAGTGACAAGCTTGCTCTTTCAAGGGAGGATTTTGCTCTTTCAAAGTCAAACCTTTCACTCTCAATCGAATTCTATGAGCGAAAGCCCAGGAGTTTCCAACTGAAAAGGTTGCTTTGGCATTCCCAATTGGCCCTTTTACGCTTAAATTCCCATGGTGTATGTGGGAGTTGGTTTTAACTCTTAAGAGTTGTCACTATTTTAACGGGTATGGTACGATAGTTTTACTTTAAGGAACGGAGGTTTTCCAAATGATTGATTACAAATTCCGATGGAACACTTTGCGATGAAACTAAATAAAGCAAAGAACTGCTGAGCAGTTTAATCGGGATAGGTCTGTCCATTTTGAAAACCAAACATAATTTTCAAAGAAAGAGAGCGACTCATCTGCTCTCTTTTTCTATACTTATTTATTGGTAAAAAAAGGGTGAACGATTTTCTCTCAGCAGATTTATGAGGAGGACGAATGAATGGATGAGTTAAACGAACGCGCCATTATTGTTGGTGTTAATTTAAAAAAAGACGAGCATTTTGAATATGGGTTAGAGGAATTGCACAATTTAGCTGAAGCATTAAATGTCGAGGTTGTTGGAGAAGTGACTCAAAATTTAGATCGAGTGAATCCTGCAACGTATGTAGGGAAAGGGAAAATGGAAGAAATTCAAGCGTTTTTTGAAGAGGCTGATGCTAATTTAGTTATTTTCAATGATGAACTTTCTCCATCTCAAATTCGTAATTTAGAAGCAACGCTTGAGTGTAAAGTGATTGATCGAACGATGTTGATACTCGATATATTTGCGCGGAGGGCTAAGTCAAAAGAAGCGCAAATGCAGGTAGAGTTAGCTCAATTACAGTACATGCTTCCACGATTAGTCGGATTACGGGCATCTTTAGGTCGACAAGGTGGAGGCACAGGTGGCGGATTTAAAAACAGAGGTGCTGGTGAAACAAAACTTGAACTCGATCGCCGAAAAATTGAAGATCAAATTGCCAAACTTCGTCGTGATTTAGAACACGTAAAAGATCAGCGAGACACTCAGCGAAAGCAACGCAAGAAAAATGAAGTGCCAGTCGTTTCAATTGTTGGTTATACAAATGCAGGGAAATCAACGATAATGAATCGTTTGCTAACAAAAACAGGTCAAATTGATGATAAGCAAGTATTTGAAAAAGATATGCTTTTTGCAACGCTTGAAACATCTGTCCGCCAAATTCGATTGCCAGATCAAAAGGAATTCTTGTTAACAGATACAGTAGGATTCGTTAGTAAGCTTCCAACCCATCTTGTGAAGGCATTCCGCTCCACGCTGGAAGAAGCAAGAGAAGCTGACTTGTTGCTCCATGTTGTAGACGTTTCAAATGAAGAACATCGCTACATGATGCAAGTAACGAACGAAACTCTTCAAGCGGTTGGTGTTGAAAATGTACCAACACTTGATGTGTTTAACAAATCGGATTTAGCAGGTTTAAATTACCCTCATGTAAGCGGAAATAATATTTGGATTTCTGCTAAAGAGAGTGTGGGATTAGAAGAATTACTCGATATGATTTGTGCGAATATTTTTGGTGATTATAAGACATGTCGAATGTTAATTCCTTATGAACGCGGTGATGTAGTGTCGTATCTTAATGACCAAGCATCAGTTCAATCCTCGGAATATGAGGAAGGTGGAACGTTAATCAAAGTGGAATTAAAACAAGCCGATTATGATCGCTATCAAGAATTTGTTTTAGGTAAATAAATTAACGCATGGCCGATTTCATCGGCCATGCGTTTTTGTGTGCATTGAATTTTAAATTTGTTCAAACTGGATATTATGAAGACGAGCGAATATGCCGTCTGCTTCTACTAAGTCTGAGTAAGATCCATCTTCAACAATGCCTTCTTTTGTAACGACGATGACACGATCCGCATTTCGAATAGTAGCTAATCGATGAGCGATTATTAAAGTCGTTCGATTTTCTGCTAGTTCGGTTAGGGATTGCTGAATAATTTTCTCTGTCTCCGTATCGAGAGCAGAGGTTGCCTCATCAAGAATTAATATTGGCGGGTTTTTCAGGAACATTCGTGCAATAGCTAATCGTTGTTTTTGTCCACCTGAAAGTTTTAAGCCTCGCTCACCAATTTGAGTTTTATATCCGTCAGGAAGTTCTGAAATAAATTCTTCTAAATGTGCTTTTCTTGCTGCTTCTTTAATTTCTTCAGGAGTGGCATCTTTTTTACCATAGGCAATATTTTCTTGTATGGTGCCTGTAAATAGGAAGACGTCTTGCTGAACTATTCCAATCTGCGAGCGAAGGGAATGCTTGGTCATATCGCGAATATCAAGACCATCAATGCTGATGGATCCTTCATCGACATCATAAAAACGCGGGATTAATGAACAAATGGTCGTCTTTCCTGCTCCTGAAGGACCTACAAATGCAACCGTTTCTCCTGCTTTTACTTGTAGGTTAATGTCAGAAAGGACAGTTTGGTGCTGATCATAACTAAAATGCACATCGTCAAAGGTAATATTACCTTGCAAGTGATTCACTTTGTGAGCATGAGGACGATCCACAATTTCAGGATCTTGATCAATTAAATCCAGGAACCGTCTGAATCCAGCCATTCCTTTTGGGTAAAGTTCAAGTAACGCACTAATTTTATCCACTGGTTTTATTAATACATTAATAAATAGAACAAAACTAACGAGTTCACCGTAAGATAATCGGTCATTCACTAAGAACCATGCGCCAACGACCAAAACTACGAGTGTCATTAGACGGGTCATCATGAAAATACTCGAATGAGTGCCTGCCATTACTTTATAGGCAACTAACTTCGCCAATCTAAATTGACCATTATCTTTTCGAAAGCGTTGAATTTCAAATTCTTCGTTTGTAAAAGACTGAACAACACGAACTCCGGAAACACTATCTTCAACTCGCCCATTTACATCTGCAATTTTTATGTACATATTCTTCCATGCATTATTCATTTTAATGTTACTGAATGTAACTAATAAAATTAGGAAAGGAATCATAATAATTGCGATAATGGCAAGCTCGGGATTGATATTGTACATAATCGCGAAGGCACCGATAAAGGTCATGATGGCAATGAAAAAGTCTTCAGGACCATGGTGTGCGAGTTCGCCAATATCAAATAAATCATTGGTGATCCGACTCATGACATGACCAGTTTTTGTATTGTCAAAAAAGCGGAATGATTGTCTTTGTACATGAGTGAACAACTGCTCTCTCATATCGGTCTCGATATTAATTCCTAGCTTGTGACCAAGGTAACTGACGATATATTGTAAAAACGTACTAATTAAATAAACGAGAAGTAGTAGCACACTGACCGTGACAATTGTGCCCCAATCTTTAGTTGGAAGCAGTGTATCAATAAACCACTGGACTGCTAATGGAAAAGCGAGCTCCAAAATGGCTACGATAATAGCGCTGGTAAAATCGATGATAAATAACCTTCGATGGGGACGATAGTAAGAAAAGAATTTCGTGATCATGAGAGTTCTCCTTGGTGATTTGATACAAAGAATTATAACTGAAAAATTTCTATAAAACGAATAGAAGCTTCTAAACACGAAAG
This sequence comes from Bacillota bacterium, assembly GCA_018816185.1. GTDB lineage: Bacteria > Bacillota > Bacilli > Bacillales_A > Planococcaceae > Paenisporosarcina. Next base: position 7,237 of record JAHIWI010000083.1, on the reverse strand, counting down.
AAAGTGAGTTATTTCAAGGCTCGAAGGTTTTTTGACAAATAAAAAAGGGAAGTATACACTGTTAAAGTTATTCTAAAATAGAGGAAAGAAGGATGTAACATGATAACAAAACAAGACATCGTCCAATCAGTTCCTCAAAAAGGATTTTTTGGACATCCTAAAGGCTTGCTTAGTTTATTCTTTACGGAATTTTGGGAGCGTTTTTCGTACTACGGTATGCGTGCGATCTTGCTCTACTATATGTACTATGAGCTAAATCAAGGCGGCTTAAATTTAGAGCAATCTACTGCAAACTCCATTATGGCGGTATATGGTTCACTCGTTTACATGTCTGGAATTATTGGCGGATGGATTGCTGACCGATTATTCGGTACAACGAAAACCGTATTTTATGGTGGTATTGCAATTATGCTTGGACATGCTGTATTAGCATTACCAGGCGGATTGACCACGCTCTTTATCTCGATGGCATTAATCATTATCGGTACAGGTTTATTAAAACCTAATATCTCTAGTATTGTTGGTGATTTATATTCTGATAACGATGTTCGTCGTGATTCAGGATTCAGTATTTTCTACATGGGTATCAACATGGGTGCATTTCTTGCGCCATTAATTGTCGGAACAATTGGATTAAACTATAACTTCCATCTTGGATTTGGACTTGCTGCTATTGGTATGTTCTTTGGATTAGTTGTCTTCATGGTAACGAAAAAGAAATATCTTGGCTTAGCAGGATCATATGTACCGAATCCTCTTGCTAAGGAAGATAGAAAGAAAGTATTTTCTAGAATTTTAATCGGTTTTGCGATTGTCGCACTGATTGGTTATTTCTTAATTCAACAGGGTATCATGACTATTGATTTGTTTACGATGATTGTATCGATTTTAGGTATTGTCATTCCAACGATCTTCTTCATTGTTATGTACCGTAGTTCTAAAACGAATGCAGATGAGAAGTCTCGTGTACTTGCGTACATTCCGTTATTTATTTCAGCTATGGTCTTTTGGGCAATAGCAGAGCAAGGATCCATTATTTTGGCTCAATATGCAGACCAACGTACAGATTTAACAATTGGTTCTTGGGAGATTTCACCTGCCTGGTTCCAATCATTGAATCCACTATTCATCATTGCATTTGCTCCTCTATTTGCATGGCTATGGGTTCGTTTAGGTGAGAGACAACCATCAACACCTAAAAAGTTTGCACTAGGACTATTCTTTGCCGGATCTTCATTCTTAGTTATGATTATTCCTGCATACTTAAACGGAACGGATACGTTAGTTAGTCCATATTGGTTAGTATTAAGCTTCTTCCTAGTTGTGATGGGTGAATTATTACTATCTCCAGTTGGATTATCTGCAACAACAAAACTTGCACCTGGAGCGTTTGCAGCTCAAACGATGAGTTTGTGGTTTTTAACGAGTGCTGCTGCGCAAGCAATCAATGCACAGGTAGTTAAGTTGTACAATCCTGAAACTGAAATTATGTACTTTGGTGTGATTGGTGCCATTGCAATTGTTCTGGCATTGGTTCTATTCTTATCAGCTCCAATCATTCAACGTTACATGCGTGGCGTTAGATAATTAATATAATAAAGAGGCTTTCCGGTTAGTCATTGAAATTTGACTAATTGGAAGCCTCTTTTTTACGACCTATGAGTTCATTCGATTCTTCACGTTTTTTTATTTATACCTAAACAAAATTACCTATAACCGGCAAGTAATTATTGCCTAAAAATTCCCTTTCCTCCATAAAAAAATTCCAATTGAAACCTTTTCAATGTAAACTCGTAAACATAAGAACATGAATTGAAAGGATCGGTGGCTATCGTGATGAAAAAATGGTCGATGCTTCTAGCTGTCACAACATTATCATTCGGGTTAGTGGCATGTAATGATAAAGCAACCCCAACTCCGGGCACAAAAACGGAACAAACGAGTAATTTAACTCTACAAGATGTCTTTAAGAAATCTATGGAACAATCTGAAAGTATCAAAAGTTTAAGCGCAAACATCGATATGACACAATTAATTGAAGTGCCATCACAAGAAATTTCGATGGAAACGACTTCCAAAATGGATATGGATATGGTGATTGAACCTTTAAGTTTATATCAAAAAGGAACAACATCGATGACTATGCCAGGCATGCCATCATCTGAACAAGCGGATGATATGAAAATGGAAAGCTATATGACAGAGCAAGGATTCTATATGTTTGATAGCATGTCAAACCAATGGACGAAGTTGCCTTCAGATATGTATGAGCAAATTATGTCAATGTCTCAAAAGCAAGCAGATCCTGCCAAACAGTTAAAAGATTTAGAAGCATTTAAAGATGACTTTACATTTGAACAAACTGATTCATCTTATGTGTTAAAACTTGCAGCTTCAGGTGATAAATTTAATGAATTAATTCAAAAGCAGTTAGCCGATACAATGCCTGACATGATGGTAGAAGAACAAGAACTTTTAAAAGAGATGAATATCGAAAAAGTAAACTATGAAATATTTATTGATAAAGAAACATTTAATACAACAGCTTTAAATATGATTATGGATATGACGATGGTGGTTGAAGGGGAAGAGATGAAGTTGGCTCAAGATCTAAAATCTACCTATAGTAAGTACAATGAAGTTGAGAAAATAGAAATTCCGCAAGAAATTATCGATAATGCCCAGGAAATGTAATAAATCAGGCCGTCTAAGAATATCTTAGACGGCCTGATTATTATTATTCATATTGATACATTAATTTTTAATAAGTAAATCCAGCAGGTGAGTTTTTAACGACTACCACTACTTTGTTTTGATCTAGTTTTTGTTCCAACTGTTCTGATTCGGGTTTAGAAAATCCTAACTCCTCGAATTGTGCACGAAGTTCGTCACCTTTTTTACGGAAAACGTTAGCAATCGAAGTACCTAAACCTTGTTCCGTAATACCAACCGTATTCGCATCGGCCATTTCTGCAACTTGACTTGTTCGGTGATCTTCATGAGTAAGGACATAAATATCGTCTTCTTGTACACCTTTAGCTTTAATTTCTTGAATTCCGCGAATCGCTTCTTCATCCGTTAAATACTCTTTATAGGTAACACTCATTTTAAATTCCTCCTTCAAATCATTTGCTCTGACACGATACTACTTTACCTCTCTAGACAGAATTTAAACGAAATTAGTTGAAATTCGAACGAAAGTCACATGTTTTCGACTTGATATCTTGAACGTAAGGAGGTTGATTCGATTGAAAAAATGGTTTTTTTCTTTAGGGATTATTACGTTAATTGGCCTTGTCCTCTTGTTTTTTAATTTCACACATGAAGAAATGGTTGAATTTGATGAAGAACTAAGTGAAGTCTTCATTGGGAATGAATTCGTTCGATATTTCCATCATATTGGAGAACCTTTTTGGATTGCATCAGCGACTCTGTTGTTAGTGCTTTTTCTACTATTTCGACGTGAAAATTATCGTGGCATGCTCTTTGTTTTGTTTTCTGTAGGTGGAGGCAACCTTTTAAATCATTTATTAAAAGAGTGGATTCAACGTGTTCGACCGGATATGCCTCATCAGTTAACGAGTTTTAGTTTTCCATCTAATCATGCGATGGTAGGGTTATTATATATATTTACATATGCGTACTTTTTGACAGAAAATCACGCTTCTTTAAAATGGCGAATGGGCGTATGGATCAGTGCCATCACGCTCACATTATTGGTAGGACTTTCTCGTATAGCTGGGAATAATAATTATGGTACGGATGTTTTAGCAGGTTGGATGGTAGGTTATTCATTTTTCATTATCGTGGTCATTTGGTATGAATGGCGCACTCGAATGATGAATAAACGAAAACCAATAGCAGATTAATCAAGTCTTACGTTGAATTTTGACGTAAGGCTTTTTATTTCTCTATTTTTGGGTATAGATTGAATGGATACCGAATTCGTTGAAAGGTGAGGATTACATGATTTCGATTACGGACGATCTTGAAGAACTTGGAAAACAAAGAATAAATGGATTTGATGTGCAAGGTTTTGTTCGAAGTTATGGTCCTTACAATCCTTCCTTAATGTTAATAGGAGAAGCACCTGGTGAAAATGAAATCGATACAGGAATCTCGTTTACAGGACGTGCTGGAAAAGAGTTAATGAAATCATTGGCGAGTATCGGTTTAAGTCGGGAAGATGTATACATAACATCAAGTGTGAGAAGTCGGCCATTCAAATGGGGGACAAAAAAAGAACGAGATGGAACTCTTGTTAAAAGAACGTATAATCGAGCACCTAAAGCACCTGAAATATTAGCCCATGCACCATTGTTAGATTATGAAATCAAACATGTCCAACCACAACTTATCGTTACGTTAGGAACAATCGGGCTCCAACGATTACTTGGAAGGCAAGCTAAGGTAACAGAATTACATGGTCAAAAATTAGAGCGATCAATTCAATATTTAGAAACACTTGATGATGAAGTCTATAGTTGGACACAAGAAGACTATGCGATTGTTCCAACGTTCCATCCAGCTTCCATATTTTACAGACCATCATTGAGGGATTTACTAGAACAAGATTGGCAACGAATCGGTGAGTATTTAAAGGAAATCAACGATAAGAAGTCGTAGTGATTATTCTCCAAATGAAAAGAAGTTGTGTTAAGGAAACTTTTCTCATACAATAAGTCCAATAGATAGTATAGAAAGTAGTGGGATTATGGACGGGAATGTATTATTTGCACTTGCCTTGACGTTGTTTGCGGGACTAGCAACGGGTATAGGAAGTCTGCTTGCATTTGTAACGAAGCGAACGAACACAAAATTTCTATCTTTAGCACTTGGTTTTTCAGCAGGTGTCATGATTTATGTGTCAATGATTGAAATATTTGTGAAAGCAAAAGACTCATTAGTAGATGAGCTTGGCTCAACTCAAGGTTATTGGTTAACTGTTATTGGATTCTTTAGTGGGATATTAGTCATCGCATTAATAGATAAATTATTACCTAAATCTACGAATCCTCATGAAGTGAAGGGCGTAGAAGAAATGGATATTAAGCCTACCAATGATGAATATACGAAACTCATGCGGATGGGTTTATTCACAGCTTTAGCCATTGGAATTCACAATTTTCCAGAAGGCATCGCGACTTTTATTTCTGCCATGCAAGATCCTAACTTAGGTATTGCTATTGCGGTAGCTGTTGCTATACATAATATTCCTGAAGGGATTGCAGTAGCTATTCCTATTTATTACGCAACAGGAAATCGAAAGAAAGCATTTAAGTGGTCGTTTTTATCAGGATTAGCAGAACCTGTAGGAGCGATTGTCGCCTTTTTGATATTGATGCCTTTCCTCAATCCAGTTATGTTTGGGATGATTTTTGCTGCTGTAGCTGGAATTATGGTGTTCATTTCATTAGATGAGTTATTGCCAGCGGCGCAAAAGTATGACGAAGCCCATCTTTCAATCTACGGTGTAGTTGGTGGGATGGCTGTTATGGCTTTGAGTTTATTATTATTAGCATAAGGGAAAAGTGTGTTTCTAAGAGTTCAATTAGAAACACACTTTTGTATTTACATGAGAGTTAAAGTTAGCGGATTTCAATTAAGAAATGCTTATCTTGTTTGAAAGCTTGTTCTTTCTCTATTGCTAGAACGACCCTATACAACTATACTGATGTGTAAAGACAAAAAATGACATGTGTAAAGACAAGGGGAATGATTATGACAACGATGAAAGAAACTGAAGTGAAGTCAATTTCTCGAAATAAATTACTAGGTATAGCAGGATTGGGCTGGATGTTCGATGCAATGGATGTGGGGATTTTATCCTTCGTAATTGCTGCACTTGCAATCGAGTGGTCTTTAACTCCTGAACAAATGGGCTGGATAGGTAGTGTGAATTCCATTGGGATGGCAGTCGGGGCGTTCGTATTTGGAATCTTTGCTGACCGTGTAGGGCGTAAGAAGATATTTATTATAACGCTTGTGTTATTTTCCGTCGCTAGTGGTCTTTCGGCATTGGCATGGTCTGTTGGTATATTTATGTTCCTTAGATTTTTTGTTGGAATGGGACTAGGTGGAGAATTGCCTGTAGCATCTACTTTGGTTGCTGAAAGTGTTGAAGCAAAAGAACGTGGACGTGTTGTTGTATTACTTGAAAGCTTTTGGGCTGCAGGATGGTTAATCGCTGCTTTAATTTCTTACTTCATTATTCCTAAGTATGGTTGGCAAATAGCTTTGATTATTACGGCATTACCAGCTTTTTACGCAATATACTTGCGTTTGAATTTACCTGATTCGCCTCAATTTACAGCGAAAAGAGTAAGAGATCGTACGTTTAAACAAAACATTAAAGAAGTGTGGTCTAAACCATATGTGAAACCTACGATTATGCTTTGGATATTATGGTTTACAGTTGTCTTTTCTTATTATGGCATGTTTTTATGGTTGCCAAGTGTCATGGTAATCAAAGGATTTAGTTTAATTAAGAGTTTTGAGTATGTTTTAATCATGACGATTGCCCAGCTACCAGGATATTTCACAGCCGCTTGGTTAATTGAAAAAGTGGGGCGCAAATTTGTCTTGGTAACCTATTTACTTGGGACTGCTGCTAGTGCATTTGTTTTTGGGAATGCCGAAACAACAACATTATTGATCGTTTCAGGTGCATTCTTATCATTCTTTAATTTGGGAGCTTGGGGAGCTCTGTATGCTTATTCTCCTGAACAATATCCTGCTGTCATTCGTGCTACGGGAACTGGTATGGCCGCAGCCATTGGACGAATCGGTGGAATTTTAGGACCATTAATGGTCGGTACTTTAGTTATGAGAAATTATGAAATTGGTTGGATTTTTGGCGTATTTTGTATTGCCATCGTTATTGGTGTATTAGCTGTTATTTTCTTAGGAAAAGAAACAAAACAATTAGAACTTGAATAATTTTTCTGGAACTGTCTCTTAGGTCATTTAGTGACTAAGAGATGGTTCCTTTTTTTATTTGATGATTTTTGTTTCAACGTTTTTCATATGTCGAAATCAAATTATAAAAATTAGAAACTTTTCCCATATTCATCTCGTATAGTAAAGAAAGGGGGATTACATATGAGTGTTAGAGAGTTTAACGTTAAGATTAGTCCAAGTGAAGCGATGAATATGATTAATAATGGATTTACTAGAGGAAGCATTTCAGGAAAGTTAATTGACTACTACAAAAGGTCTTTAGGGGATAATGAAGTTA
>JAHIWI010000082.1 GCA_018816185.1 Bacillota bacterium | reverse complement strand
GATCGATCTCTTATCAAAAAGAACTTTATATGATGAACTTGATCTTCAGACTGCATATTCCAAACAAAGTGGAATGTAGAAGAATCCTTTTCGTCAATTTTCCATATATGTGGTTCTCCACTGGTACTTATAGATCCAACAATCCATTTTCGATTTTGCCATACCCAATAACTTACTCCATACTGGTTTTCGGTAGAAATAAATGGAACAAATACATGCTTCTCATCAAGGTGAAGCGTGTCTTGAATAACCTCAACTTTTGCTTCTGGAAAGATAAAATTCATCTCGTTCGTTAATTGTTCATGATTAGGGAACGAAGTAGGCTTTGAATAAACAAACCAATAAATGAAAAAAACAACCAGTACAATGACAGATACTCCAATTATGATAAGCAACCTATTTTTCTTCATCCTAGTTTCCCCCCTTAATCAGTGAGTACTCAGAACGAAAATACAATTGCTTATTCTTAGTTGAAATGAGTATACCTTTTCCATCCTTTTCTAAATAAACGACCGTCTTCAAGCTACTTCCCCATTTAGTCGAAAATCCAATAAGTTGATAAGGAAAACGTTCGACTACTTTCTTAGAATGTTTGTTCATTTCCGTATCAATGTACCATTCATGACTTTGAATCAATTCCTCGCTTAAAAATGGAGTTTGCTTTTTAAGCATCTCTTTATCTAAAGAGCTGTCTTTTGCAGATGGATGAATAGTTACGAGTGTAGCCTTTTCAATATTTGAGATATAGGTTTCCAATTCACTTTCGGGATAAATGAAATGATTAAAAGGTATTGCCAGTAGTAAAGCTATTAAAAAGATAAAATTGGCGAAAAAACCTAGCCATGCAAATGGTCGGTATGATTTCCACTTTTCATTCTTATTTTTAAATACTGCATACACTATCCAAACTCCAAGAGGTAAAATCGGAATTTTTATATAGGTATTAAACAACTGCCAATTAATTGAAAAAGTAAAAAACCCTATAAATAAAATCAGTAGAATCTTCCAAAAGGTTGGTTTCACTTCTTGCTTGGTATATAGATAATTAGTTAACAAGCCAATTACAATCCAAGCTAAAATCGACGTAATCAATTCAATGATGTTTATGCTCTCCAAGAAGTTCATTCCCCTTACTTCCTTATTTATCTGTTGGAGTCAAATAGTAAAGAGATTAAACTCCTTTGATTCATTTCGACACCGTCTAAATATTCACCTTCCAAAATTTTCATTTAAAATATCATAGGTTTTAATTACCCTCCAAAAAAGAATGAAAGAATCTATACTCAAAAAGAAGCGACCGAAACAAAATGTCGGTCGCTCTCGAATTAATATACAGTTTCTAATGACCACTTCAGTTATATAATTCTCCGACTCACCTTTTTCCCGTCATACATATAAACCATCGGTTTATTATCAAGAAAAGTCTCCATATAAACAGGTCTTCCCCATAATTGATAAATATACGGCAGCACATTTTCTAAATACTGTGGGTCTAGTTCCGTTCCTTCATAGCCATGTTTTAAATACAACTCTCCATTACGTGAATAATCGCCATCATCTACGACAATGTATGGAAAGCTTCCGTTCACACGCATCGAAACAAGGCGGTCACGTACATGTTCATAATCTTTATCTGTCACAATATATTTTCCATCCTTTTTCTCGAACAAATAAAGATCCTCTTGCTTCACCAGATCTTTTGTTAAGTAGTTTCGAATGAAAGAAATATCGGATTCAATTTCTCGAACTTCAAACATTTTTTCTCTACCTGACTGAGGCTTAACCCCTAATCTCAACATTTGCTCAGAAGGGTCGTTGTATCTTCTTTCAATATCTTCATAAATTTTCAGTCCTAAGTAATAGGGATTGATACTTGTTTTGGAAGGCTGCACAACGTTTGCGTTTAACAAAGAAAATTCAATTGCCTCATCCGTCGTTAAATCCATTTCGCGTAATATTCGCTGATGCCAGAAAGTTGCCCAACCTTCATTCATGATTTTCGTCTCGATTTGAGGCCAAAAATAGAGCATTTCTTCTCGCATCATCGTTAAAATATCACGTTGCCACTCTTCAAGTTCAGTACTGTATTCTTGAATAAACAATAGAAGGTCTTTTTCTGGACTAGTGGGAAATTTTTTTCTCTTCTTTAAAATCTTTTTATCGTCAGGTTCCTTATAATCAATTCCCCATAAATCGTCATAAGGCGTTTTCCGTACAGTTATCTCATTTTCCTCATCAAGTTCTTCGTTGTGTTTATGCTTAATAATCGAAGGGTCAATATGTTCCTGGATGGCTAGTGCAGCGTCTAAAAACCGTTCGACCTCTTCTTTCCCATGAATCAATTCATAATTCATAATTCGCTCAGCCGTTGCCGTCATGCTTTCAACCATATCTCGTCTAGTATTAGAAAAGCGAACATTGTTTTTAAAGAAGTCGCAGTGAGCAAGTACGTGAGCAATGATCAATTTGTTTTGTGTCAGACTGTTCGTATGCAGCAAAAACGCATAGCATGGATCGGAATTAATGACGAGTTCATATATTTGGCTTAATCCTAAATCATATTGAAGCTTCATCTTATGAAATTGCTTCCCGAAACTCCAATGAGAAAAACGTGTCGGCATCCCGTATGCACCGAATGTATAAACAATATCTGCTGGACAAATTTCATAGCGCATTGGATAAAAATCAAGGCCAAATCCCGAGGCAATTTCCGTAATTTCAGCAATCGCACGATGAAGCTCTTTATCCATCAACTTAATCCCTTCGCGTGTTATTTTTCTCCTTTTTGAAAAAATCGTTTCATTGCGTGGTAGACATCTTGTTTTTCTCTTAATACATAATGACGAAACTTATCATTTGAAATCCCTTTATAGACTGACATTAAAGTCGAATAGCGACCATGCACATTTACTTCTCCATATCCAAACATGCTCGAAACATCCATTAATTCATTGACTAGCTTTACACATTTTTCATTGTCTCTCGTCATATTTTCCCCGTCTGAGAAGTGCACAGGATAAATATTATACCGAGATGGAGTGTATTTCTGTTCAATGAGTTCAATCGCTTTTTCATAGGCTGAGGAACAAATGGTTCCACCACTCTCACCTTTATTAAAAAAATCTTGCTCCGATACTACCTTGGCTTCTGTATGATGGGCAATAAATTCTATTTCAACGGTTTCGTATTTCGTACGTAAAAATTTCGTCATCCAGAAAAAGAAACTGCGGGCCATATATTTTTCAAAGACACCCATAGAAGCACTTGTATCCATCATTGCTAAAACAACCGCTTTGGAATCAGGTTTAATGACATCATTCCATGTTTTATAACGCAAGTCTTCATTATGAATTGGGGAAATCTCAGCTTTCCCTTTCGAGGCATTTCGTTTGATAGCAGTTAAAAT
>JAHIWI010000366.1 GCA_018816185.1 Bacillota bacterium | reverse complement strand
TTCAACTTGATCCCACGCAAAGTCATATCGGTTATCGTATTGTGGATAATTATTTGCTCCAGTTAAGCCAAGCTCTTCACCGTAATAAATAACAGGTTGTCCTTTTGCAGTAGCTTGAAGAGATGCAGCAACTTTTAACTTGCCTTCATCTCCCGCTAAAGAATGCAGGAACCCATCTTCATCATGACTACCAAGGAATTGGCCTAATGTAGCGGTATTATCAAGTTTCCCGTTACGCGAAACCAGTGCATCATTCGCAGCTTTCAACTGACCATTTACGAAACTACGAGCTGTATTTTTAAACTCGAAATCCAGTAATGAATCCATCATTCCTGTTTCAAGGTAACCTAACTGATTGTTAACATTGGCACCCCAAGCTTCACCAATCATCTTAAACTCAGGTTTCTTATCTGTTAACACAGTTTTGAACTTCATCCATGTTGCATCTTCAACATGCTTCACTGTATCTACACGGAAGTAGTCAATCGTATTGCCTTTTTCCGTAGTAGCTTTATCGATCCAGTTTGTTTGCCAATCAATGATTTGCTGACGAACTGCTGGGTCTTCTGTTTTAATATCAGGTAGACCAGCTAATTCACCCACTACTTCGTCTGTTCCAATATCAGCCCCTTGACGGACAATATCGCTAAATCTTGAACGATCTTCATCTGTTGGGAAACCTGCTGGCGGATTCACCATGTCTCCATCAATTTCTTTTAACCCGTAACCTGTATGATTTAATACCACATCGACCATGATTTTCATGTCTCGTTCATGAGCAGCATCGATTAATTCATGGAAATCTTCCATCTTTCCAAAATGCGGATTCAATTCCCCGAAATTGTTAGCCCAATACCCATGATAAGCATAGTAGGGTTCACCGTTTTCGCCAGAACGAACGTCATATTTAACATTTTCGACGATCGGACTAATCCAAATCGTATTGACACCAAGATTTTCAAGATAGTCGAGCTTCGTCGTAATCCCTTTTAGGTCCCCACCTTGATAGGTCCCACGTTTAGACGAATCATAGTTAAGGCCGTAAGGGTCATTATTAGAAGAATCGCCATCAAAGAATCGATCCGTTAACATAAAGTAAATAACGGACTCGTCCCAATCAAAATCAGCATCTCCTGTTGATTGTCTCGTTTTCACTTCAACTTGCGCAGAACCTTCGTAATTGTTTCCATAAGAATCTACTGCAGTTAAAGGAATTGTTTTCATTCCAGCTGTTGTATCTTCATCTACTGCAATCGCAATTTCTTTTAATGAAGGATCAATCTCTAGCTTATCTGATCCCCCTACAGAAGATGCGTCCGCAAAGATTTTCGTAATCGTTACATCATCTGTTAATCCTTCGATACCTACAGATAAAACCGCGTTTTGATTGTAGTCAATAGTTGTGGGTTTAACTGAACCAGAAACCGTTAAATCAGCCTGACGGAAATCAATCGTTGAAACACCGTCCACTGTATTGTAAGGATCGCTTACTTCAGTTGTACCCCCATCTTTTGTTACAAGGAATGAGTATGGTGTTTCCCCGTTAGGAATGTCGTTGTATGAAACAATAAATCTCTCATTCTCAGGTTCGTACGTCATTTCCGTTGTTTCTCCATTAAACTTTAACTCCACTTTTTCAATCGTATGCATGGCATCGTTTGTGAAAAGGTCTTTATCACGGTAATAAAACGTTGCATCACCTTGATTAATAACAGGAGCCGATCCATCAGGGACAATTCGAATTTGCTCAACTCCACTTGTGATGTAAGCCTTCGTCAATGAGTCGTTTTTATTTACTTGAATAAAACGATCCCCAAACTCTTTTTGAGCTGTGTTCCAGTCATAAGTACTTCGAAGAACAAATCCAAATTGTTCCGTTTCCGGTGCAACCGCAATATGAACGGTTGCTTCACTACCTTCTTTTGTTTCGAAATCAATTTGCTCATCTTTAACGCCAGTGTTCCATGCCCAAATGTTCCATTCGCCAAAATTTTCATCCTCACGAATGTACGTAAAACGGACTTGGCGTTCTGCCGAATCAGTTGCTTCAACCTCATTGGTCTTAACCGTATCTACCGCAAGTGCCTGTTTAGCTGGCACAAATGGTAGCCATAAACTGAAAATCATGATTGTCGTCATGAACATTGAAAATCTACGTCTTATATTTTTTGTCATTTTCACTCTCTTATTTCCTCCCTAAAGCTAAATTTTTTTCTAGACAAAATGAGCAAACTCCTTGTTCCTCCTAATTTAATTGACTTCTTTTAACCGAGAGTACTGTAACCGCTTACATATTTAATATTAATAAATCACCAAATCTTGCAAACCTAGTAATTATGCAAACGATTGCACTCTGCTCCATGTAAAATATTACATTATCTTTTCATAATCAGCAATAATAAATAGAAGATTCGGACAAATAACCTATTAAGGAAGTGACTGTATGTATGTCTTCAGTCACTTCCTTCAAATTCTTATAGAATTGTAGTCAACTATTAGAATCGTTTAGAATTGTTTGTGTACTAGGCACCTTAAAAAGTAGAAAACTAACACATCGAGGATAATACAATATTAATTATTTTATATAGTCTTCACACAATTAATTCTAATAAAATATCTTCAGGTTCTGTTATTAAAATTAAGAAATAGCTAACATTTTTTCAGCTAAGGTTTGGATATTATAAAGTTATTCATGTTATGGTAGTACTCTTTGGTGGCAAAGTGTTAGTATAAATTATTTGACTTTAAACTGACATTGGGTTTCCCAAAAACTCTAATGTGCCATTAGAATATAAGGTTCATAGTAGTCTTCAATAAATTTTGAATGGTCGTTCTATAAAATGGAGACTATAAAGAAAGCGTGAATAAGAGTACACGTTTTGGAAAAGTCGATGATACTTAAGATATTGCATAGATTAAGTTGTACTCTGTAAAAACTGAGTTTTCGACTCAATTGAAAGCATTGAAATGGAGTTGTCGGTAGTTGATTGATTTGAGAACACAGGAAAAAAAGTTTCGTCCTGAATTAGAGGGTATAAGGGCAGTTGCCGCGTTACTGGTCGCAGTTTATCATATTTGGTTAGGCTCCGTTTCCGGCGGAGTAGATGTGTTTTTTATTGTATCAGGCTATTTAATTACAACCTCTTTATTGTCAAGGATGGATAGGCAGGGACGGATCAATTTTAGTGAATATTTATTAGGATTGGGAAAAAGACTATTCCCCATAGCTTTTATTGTCATTTTATTTACAACAGTGTTTTCTATTCTTATCTTGCCAAAATCACGGTGGGTCGAAACCATTCCTGAAGTCTTCTCTTCTGCATTCTACTTTCAGAATTGGCACTTGGCAAATAACGCGGTAGATTATCTAGGTCAAAATAATGTAGCCAGTCCGTTTCAGCACTTTTGGGCACTTTCTATTCAGGGGCAATTTTATATAACATGGCCACTAGTTATTAGTGTGATTTATTTTATTGCAAAGAAGATATTAAAAACACCTGTACGGAAGACGCTTTTATCTGTACTTTCCTTCATTTTCATCGTTTCTATCTCGTATTCAGTTCACATAACCAACGATAATCAGCCGTGGGCATATTTTGATACATTCGCTCGAGCTTGGGAGTTTAGTTTAGGGGGAATACTGGCGCTCTTAATCCCTTATTTAAGGTTTCATAAGTTCGTAAGTTTTGTGATAGGCTGGCTTGGATTGGCTATCATCGCATTTACTGGGATTCTTTTGCCTGTATCCAATGTATTTCCTGGCTATGCAGCTTTATTACCAACAAGTGGTGTGATGTTAGTTATTATTGCTGCTGAAACTGGCAGCCATTTTGGAGTAGAAAGAATTCTAGGTTCAAGACCATTTTTATATTTCGGTAGTATTTCTTACGGGTTTTATTTGTGGCACTGGCCGATTTTAATTTTCTATTACGCCTACTTTGGAAAAGAATCCGTATCCAATTTAGCTGGAATTATCATTTTACTAAGTACATTCGTTTTATCGATATTGTCAATCAAACTTCTCGAAACACCAGTGAGGAAAATTAATGTAAAACAATCTAAAATAAAAATGTCCGGTATTTTGGTGGCTTTTATACTACCAGTTGTAATCGTCGGAGTTTCGTGGATGGTTTATGTAGATCAGTCTCAAGCTCGACTCGATGAATATTCACTTGTTGACCATCCTGGAGCCCGTTCCATATCAAATAATATTACTCCAAGTTCAAAAATAAAACCGATCCCGTCAGCAATTGAAGCGAAAGGTCACCTACCGTCGTTCTACGGTAAAGAGAACTGTTCGTCTTCTGGGACTTCTTCTAAAGTGACAACGTGTTCTTTGGGTGAGCTAGAAAATCCAGATTACACGATTGCACTTGTTGGTGGTTCTCATTCCGGTCACTGGTTCCCAGCATTAGAAAAAATGTCTGAAAATCTAAATTTACAAATCGATGTATACATTAAAGACGCATGCAGGTTTAGTAATGATGATTTTGATGGGTTACTAACTGAATCGTGTATGGAGTGGAATGACAATTTGATGGAGCCATTGATGTCGAATCCTCCTGACTTAGTATTTACTACAGCTAACATAAACATTGAAGATACAATACCAGAAGGATATCTTAGCAAATGGAAAGAACTTCAAGGAATTACGAAGGTGTTTGCCGTCCGTGATAACCCAAGGATGAACGTAGATATCCCATTATGTGTGGAAGAAAATGGTGCTGACCAATGTTCATCACCAAGGGAAGATGCTTTATCCGCAATCCCCCCATGGGAGAACACTGAAAATATATCAGACAATGTGTACTTTGCTGATATGTCGGAGTATTTCTGCGACGATGAAACTTGCCATTCTGTCATTGGCAATGTATTAGTTTATCGTGATCGACATCATATTAGCACGATATATTCCGAAACAATGGCACCTGCCTTAGAAGAACAAATTGTTAAAGCGCTAAAAGATTAGAAATACAATTATTTACAGATAAAAATAGAAAAACCTAGCCTGAACCCTTACGGTTCCTGGATACGGCACATTCAACATACAATTGTTGTGTATAGAATGTGAAGCATCTTCAAAATAACGGTCCTTCCAATCAGTTATATAACTGATTGGAAGGGTCTTTTTTTGTACATTTGGAGTGAGTGGTTCAAGTTCAACCGAAAAAATTAATGTTTTTATACTATTTATTATTAAACATTTTTCTCTAAAGTGTGAAAGGACTTCTCAGGTGAGAAGTCCTTTCCATAGATTATTTTTTCGCTTCAACCGTAGTTTTGGCAACGACTAAATATTTATTATCTAAGTACCCTCGTAATTCTAAGTCAACTTCGCCGGTGATCCAAGCAAAGTCTTCACGATTAAATTTGAAATGACCTTTTTCAGCTTGTTTTTGTAAACCTTTATTATCTAATACTGGAGATACTCCGTTCAACGTAATTGTCGAAATATCAAATAAAGAAGATTGATATTCTATTGGCAATGTTACTTTCACGGTAAAGATGCCTTTATTCCCTTTTATTACTTTTGGTAATACTTCAAGGGTTACAGGGATATAAACACTAAATGTTTTTTCTATTAGAGTGGACAATCCAGCATAATCTGTCACTTTAATTTGAATTGTATACTCTCCTGGTTTGTCAAAAGTAATCTGGTCTCCATTTTTGTAGGTCTGGTCATTAACAGTAACTTGTTCTATTGCTATTCCTGAAAGATTATCTTCAGCTAAGTAATTTAAAGTGAAAGCTTCATTAAGTTCATATTCTTCTTTCAAATCTATATGAACAACTGGTACTGTTTGATCCAGTTTCACCTCAACATGATTAACTTCTTCACTGTTTCCTGCCATATCTATAGAGTAATAAGAAATCTTATTGATTCCTTCTTTCCCAATTACAAAAGAAGTACCTTCAACAAAATTCGAACCATCAATCGAATAATAGGTTTTCGCTATTCCGCTGTTTTCATCATCAGCTGTTAAGTTTACAGTAACATCTTTATTCCGCCATGTACCAACTGGTGCATCAGATGTTGTAACAGGACCGGTTTTATCTATATTTACTACCATAGATTGTACTTCTTCTTCGTTACCAGCTAAATCCACTGAGTAATAAGAAATTTCATTGAGTCCTTCTGTCCCTATTACGAAAGAGGTGCCTTCAATAAATTCCGATCCATTAATAGAGTAATAAGTATGAGCTACTCCACTTAATTCATCCTTAACAGTAAGTTCAACGTTAAATTGTTGTGCAAAAGCAGGTATTTCATTGCTGTTAGTTGTTGGTGCTGTTTGATCAATTTCGACAGATATTGTATTTACTTCTTCTTTGTTACCCGCCAAGTCAACTGAGTAATAAGCAATTTTATTGAGTCCTTCCGTCTCTATTACGAAAGATGTACCTTCTATATATTCCGATCCGTTAATAGAATAAAAAGTATGAGCTATTCCACTTAATTCGTCTTGACCGGTTAATTCCATTTTTAAGGACTTTGCGTAAAGTGGTACTTCATTAATTGATGTTGCTGGTGCTGTTTGATCAATTTTTAAAAGGTGTGTATTTACTTGTTCAATATTCCCTACTTTATCCGTAGAATAATACGAAATTTCATGAATGCCTTCTTGATCTACTAATAATGAAGTTCCTTCTTTTAAAGGTCCATCATTTAAAGAATAAAACGTCTTTGCTACACCAACTTCATTATCGATTGCTTCAAGTGTGATTAATTGGGTTTGGTTAACCCAATCTGTTGGAGCATTAATTTGTGTTTTTGGTGCTTCCGTATCAACGATTAACTTAGCAACAACAATCTCAGAATGTTTCGATTCTCCAAAAGAGTTACTATACGAAGTTACAAAGTATTCGTGATTGGCATATGAAAGATTCTTAACTTCATATGAAAGATTGTTTAAGTTAGCTACTAATAGAACTGGTTGTCCTTCAATAATTTCATATACGTTGTACCCATTTGCATAGGTGATGAAATCCCATGAAATTCTCGCACTATCTTCAGTCAATAGTTTAAGCGAAACAGTTGGAACTTCCATAATGGGATATACAATCGTTGTATCAAGACGATTCGATGGAACAGATTCGCCAAAACGAGTGCTAGAAGCAGTTACTTCAAACGAATGAGTCTCTTCAGTTAGATTGTAAACTTTATGATTAAGCTTATTACCCTTATAAACAATTACTTTGCTATCACCACTGATTTTATAAACGATATACTCATTTGCCCAAGTTACAGCTGGCCACGAAAGGGTTATGTTATTAGCATTTTCGATAATACCTTTAACAGTTGGAGCTTCTAAAATCGGATGAGTTAAATCAAAATTCAAGTTGGTACCCGACGATGACTCTCCAAAACGATCACTGTAGGAATGGACGACATAATGATAATTACCTTCTGGCATATTTGTAAATGTAGTGGCTATTCCTGTTACCGTTTTCCTAAGAATCTTGTCACCATTTATCATTTCATAAATTCGATACTCTTTTACAAAAGCAGCTGAATCCCATCTTAATGTAATGTCATTTCCGTTACCTATCGTTTTTGTGAAGTTCTCTGGAGATTGCATAATTGGAAAAACTATTTCTATTGATGCGGCGCTTCCTTTAGGAGACTCTCCAAAGCGATCACTATATGAATAAATCTCAAAGACGTATGGTCCTTCTGATAAATTGGGTAGTGATGTTGTTGTACTCGTCACTGTTTTCTTAAAAATTCTTTCACCATCAATAACTTGATAGATTTTATAAGCTGTAGCGAATGTAACTGCATCCCATCTCAAAATGACATCATTTCCATTAGAAATGCTGTGGGTTACATTAAGCGGTTTCGCTAATACTGGGTAATCGATCATGCCGGTTACTTCGGCTACATATGGAGACTCTCCTAAAAGAGTAGAATTTGATTTGATGACAATGTCAAATTCTCCTTCAGGCATATTTGTAAATGTTGTAGCGGTACCCGTAACATTACGCTTAAATATATACTCTCCGTTTTCCACTTCATAGATAGTATAATTATTTGCATATTGGACCGCATTCCAAGTCAATCTCAAATCATTTCCATTCGTTATGTTGAATGAAACATTCTCTGGTGCTGGCAAAGCCTGATTATCCAAAGAAAACTGTAGTTTAGTTCCTTCTTGTGATTCACCAAAACGAGTAGAATAAGAATATACTTCATACTTATAATTGCCTGGTGCCATGTTAGAATAGGATACATTTGTATTTGAACCATTATATTTCAACACTTTTTGATCATTAACAATCTGGTAAACCTTGTAGGTCGTTGCGTGCTCCACTGAACTCCAACTTAATTTAAAGGAGGTTGGAGTTAGAACGCTTTGAGTAACATTTGCTGGAGGATTCATATCAGGATGAATGATTGATATAGTTAAGCTTGTTCCAGTTTCAGAGTCTCCAAAACGACTATTATATGAATGAATTTCATATATAGTATCCCCATTTTGTAAATTGGTAAGAGTTACGGTAGGATTCGTTACTGTAGACTTCAAAACTTTATTACCATCATTTACTTGATAGACTTTATAATTTGTAGCTAACTCTACTGAATCCCAAGTTAAAAGAACATCATTTATATTCTTAATTTCATACTCAACGTTTTCTGGCGCTAAAAGGTTAATTGACTCAAAACTAAGCGATACATGTTTTCCCGTTTCTGATTCACCAAAACGAGTACTATATGCGTGAACCTCAAATTGATATTCTCCAGCTGCCATTCTAGTATAAGTAACTGTTGTTCCTGTGACGGTGCTCTTTAAAGTTTTTTGTCCATCTACTATTTGATAGACCTTATAATTCGTTGCATTTTCAGAAGGACTCCAATTCAACACAACGTCATTTCCGTTTTTAATGTTATAAGAGATGTCTTGTGGAGGATTTATTTGTACAGCTTCAATACTAAAAGCTACTTTTGATCCTGTTTCAGATTCACCAAAACGATCACTGTATGAAAAAATTTCGTATTCGTAATTTCCACTTTTCAGCATGGAGTAAGTTACGGCAGTCGTTTTCACTGAACTTTTAAGAGTCTTTTCTCCATTAATAAGCTCATAAACATTATATGTGTCAGCGTACGGTACAGCTTCCCATGTTAAAACTGCATCGTTTATGTTTTGAATTTTATAAGTAGCATTATTAGGTGCTGTCATTGAAATTGAACCAACTGTTAATGAAACCTCACTACCTTCAGTAGATTCACCAAAACGGTCACTGTAGGAATAAACTTTATAAGCATAATCCCCGGCTGGTAAATTACTGAAAGAAACGTTCGTTCCTGCTACCGTAGATTTTAGTTCTAGCTGACCATCAATCAATTCATAGATTTTATAACCAGTGGCATATTGTACAGCTTGCCATTTTAAATTGACATTCGTTCCATTTGAGATCGTAAAAGAAAGATTTGAAGGTTCCTTCATCTCTGGATTAGTTACTACTACCTCAACAGGTGTCGATTCAGCAGATTCTCCATATAAAGAATGAGTGGCAGAAACAGCATAGGTAAAGTTACCTTCTGATGAATTCACTTTCATATAAGAAGTTGTTGTAGAAGTAGTTAAAAGTGTTTTTTCCCCTGTTTCTGAAATTTGATAAATAGTATATTTTTGAGCATAACTAGATGCATCCCAACTAAGGACAATATCATTGCCATTTCGAATCGTTGAGGACAAATCTTCAGGTGCCTGCATTTTTGGATAAACAATTTCTGCGTTTACCGGTGCAGATGGACCCGATTCTCCATCACTTGTTAATGTAGAGACAACGTATCTGTACGATCCTTCAGGAAGATTATTTAGGTTGTAGCTAATTGCAGTTGTCGTTCCTAAAGGAACAATTTGTCCTTCCTTTATTTCATACACCTTATATCCAGTTGCACCGAAAACAGCACTCCATGAAAGCTTTCCATCATCGGGAGTCGTTAATTGAAACGCTAGGTTACTAGGAGGCAACACACTTGTTGATGCCATAACGTTTCCAAGCGGAAAAGCAAATTGGTACAAAATAATCGTTAACACTAAAAATGTTTGAATACTAAACAATCTCTTAATCATCCATTAGCTCCACCTTTCGTTTAAAAGGCAAATAAAAAAGAACCCAAAGAAGGTTCATCTTCTCGTGGTAACCGGCTACCATCCACACATTATCTGTGGTTAAGGCCCATAGCTTTGCGTCTCACAGTTTCCCATGATTTGCCCTTTTCACTTCCCTATAGTTCTTACAATTCCCAACATTTTCTTATTACTAGCTAATTTAATAATACTTCTAGCCCAATCACTTTACAAGTACATTATATTTAATTTATCGTCATATTATGGGATTATTTTAGGTTAATATATAGGTTAATATAAATATATTTCTACTATATTTAGGATATATATTAATCTATTAAAAACTCGCATTACCAATACAAATTATGACTATTCGTTATTCATTGAAATTTAAGTTAAATAAACAATCTAGGAGAAATAGTGATTAACGCTAAATTTGTATTAATTCTCTTAAAAAATGCAAGGAATAATAGAATCAAATGCTAATTAAAAATATTAAGGTAATCTAATAAATAGATCGCCTCTTTGATTTAATGGACGAGTCTGGTAATTACAGAATCTCTCGAATTTCATGTCTACAATCGGAGAATCTTTTTGGAGCTGCTTTTTAAAAGTCGAAATGAAAAATCATTTAGATTAGTTTTGGTGCCTGGCACCATTTCACTTTAACTTTCAAAACTACTTAAGCTCTTAATCGAATATTTCTCACTAATAATGTTTTTTAGGAGACTAAATTTAGTTAATTTCTCATAGAAGGTATTAATTCCCTTTTATTTCAGTTATTCTTAAATGTAGGGGGAATGAAAAATGAAAAAATTAATAATAAGTGGCATTGTTGCTCTAACTTTTGCAATTTCAACCTCAACGTTTGCTGAAGGATATGAATTTTCAGATGTAACAAAGTCACATCCTTTTTATGATCATATTCACTACCTTAATAGTGAAAACATTATTAATGGTTACGATACTGGTGACTTTAAACCAGATTTAGATCTTACAAGAGGACAAGCAGCACTTATGTTAGCTCGTGCTTTCGATTTAGACCTTGCACCTCGTGAGACAGTTTTTAAAGATGTGAATAAAAATTTATCTGGGGCTGTTCAATCAGCTTTTGAAGCAAAGATTATTAATGGGACAAGTGCGACTTCATTTGCGCCTGATGCAAAAATTACGCGAGAGCAAATGGCAATGTTGTTGGCAAGAGCATTCAAGCTCGAGGAACAATCGGCAAAAGAATTTAGTGATGTCGGCATGCAGACAACAGCCTATACCTCAATTAGAAAAATTCATGCATTTGGGTTAACTGGTGGAGTGGATGAAAATCATTTTGATCCAACAGGATATGTTTCACGACAAGCTTTCTCAGCATTTCTTGCTAGAGGATTGAACGAAGATCTTAGACTTAACTCCTCAAGTTGTGGTTATGATGAAGATTCACGAATCAACCCTAGTCGTCAAACACTCAATTGTATAATTACAAATGCTGCTCGTAAAGCTGATGGAATCATTCCACCTGAAATTGTTAAGGGCATTGCCAATGTTGAGAATGGCAAATGGGAACATTACAAAGCTAATGGGCAACCTATTATTTCTTCAGATGGCGGAATCGGGTTAATGCAAATTACTAGCCTACAAGATTATGATGTAGAGAAATTAAAATACAACATTGAATACAATATTGAAGTCGCAATCGATATGCTACTTTACCATTTTAATCGATCAGACCTACCCAAAATAGGGACTCATGATCCGAATCAATTGGAAAGTTGGTATTTTGCGGTGATGGCTTACAATGGAACTAAGTCGGTAAATAGTCCATTCTACAAAGCGACTGGTGCATCTAATCCAACTGCTTATCAAGAAAAAGTATTCTCGGCTATCAATACTTCTAGCCAATTAGCAACAAATATTCCAGCGATTCAAATGTCGTCAAAAGACTTTACCTATGATTCAGCATCGAGTGAAAATATAATTTTTAATCAACTTAAATTTACAATGAATTCGGATGGGACGCTTACGAAAGACCGATTCAAAACAGGCGACCAATTAAAGATGGCAAATATTCGTCTTCGTGAAAAACCTAGTACTGATGCTTTAAGAGTGGAGGTACCAGTTGGAACACCAGTTAAAATAGTTGGCGGTCCAGTATATGACTTATTACCAACTTCAAAAAATAATTTCATTTGGTATCCAGTTGAAATCATGATTAACGGGAAAAAAGACTATCTATATGTTCCTTCACAAAGCATTGAATAATAGAATCAAATAGCCATTTAATATGCTAATACAATCAAAAAAGAGCGTTACACTTCGATAAATTTTCTGAAGTGTGACGCTCTTTTAAACTTTTGCTTAGAAAGGAGAAAAAATGGCTCATATATGCAATTGTAGGGAACATTATATTAGTTATTCTCTTTCATTATTCTTAACCATATTATTATATTTATCATTCCAAATTTTTTTTAATACTGTCATTGTAAATATCAGAAATATGGCGTATAAAAGAGAAATTATCATAGTGACTTCAAAAAACAGAAAACCATTAAGTAATTTATTTAAAATTACACTGCTAACCAGTATGATCAGAATCACTGGTAAAATTCTATGAAAATAATCATATTCTTTTTTTAATAGTTTTTCTAAGATTACATTTGTAATAAAGTATATTAAAATTAAATATATAAGAATAATCACTATATTAATAATTATATCCAATATGCATTTCCACACCCATTCCTATAAATCTATTTGGATTAATTATTTACAATTATTCCAGTTGCTTTGAAGATGGTTCGGAAAGGAACTACAGATAAATACGACATTATTATAATACTAATAGTAGTTATAGTTCCACACCTATGTACAATAAACCTTTATTACTGCACATAGCACCATAGATTCGTACCCCTTACTTTCATACTTTGACTAATTCCAGTTACAAAAACTTCAATATTATCATTTTATTTAAAAAATCAAACGTGCGAATTACACTTCTTTAATATACTAATGCAATCAAAAAAAGAGCGTCACACTTCGATAAATTAGGAAGTGTGACGCTCTTTTTTGTCTATCCATTTGATGACGAAGTCAAATCATCTATTTTTAATACTTATAAAATATCTTGAATAAAGTAATTTTCAATATTTAATGAGATTTGTTTGAACCTACCTTCAGTATACTGATAAACTATTCCCTGTTCATCTAAAAGAATTAATAGACCTTCATTTCCGAGATTTTCAATTACTATATAGTCTGCTAAATCTACTTCACTTAACTCTCTTTCCTTTAAAGTAGAAGTTACAACATTTAAATTCCCATCTATTCCAAGTCCAAAAACTTCATGGCCATTTATTGAGACTGATCCTACATTTTTCAATATATCTTGATAGGACGAAGGAAAGCTAAAACCTAATTGCTCCTCTGCCTCTGAAATTAAACGATCAGCGACTCCTCCTGTAGTTAGGGCATTTTGTTTTGTTAACATTTCTTTTAATGACATCAGATAATTCCTCTTTCTAATTTAATTTCTTCTGCTCTAGCTTTCCAGTGAGCTTCTTTTTCCGCATTAAATAGGGTACGGTTTATTTCTGATTCCTTCCCCACTTCATGGAGAACAGAGTAGTTTCCAGGTCCTCGATGTTCCAAAGGAGTCAATTCTGCAAGAGGACCATCCATTTCTTGTCCAATATGGTGAAGTTCAATTGGCTCTCCATTTACAAGAGGAGATAATCCTTCCTCCATACGTTGTAAATTAGTTCTTCCAAAAACATCAGTTGCATCCAAATCTATATCTGTTCGAGTTAGAACTTCTCTTCCATAATCCATTCCCTCAAGATTTCACCACTTTAACCCTAAAACCTTACAAACTTAAACATAATTGCTTGCTATTATTACATTGAATTTTCATGAATCACATATAAATTTCTAAAAAATCTAATCCTTCCACATTACTAAGACATACTTACTTTTTTCTCAGATTCATACTTAGAATTAACATCCTCTTCATATATTGTTACATAATATTTTTCTTAAAGTTTAGTCTCCCTGGGGAATGAAGAAATAATAACTATTCCATTTCTTATGTTTTCATAGAAACGACCCGTCCAATCAGTTCTAAAAATGATTGGACGTGCTTTTGCTAATACAATGTGTATTCGATTTTTTTTTAAACTTGGGGCATAGCAAGCTTCCTTTCAAGGCGTACAAAGGTTTTTGTCATCTCAGCCAGTACAATTGCTTCTTCACGGTCGATACTAGGTGGTAGCGTGCTACCATGACCAGCCAACGGTTCCATATTTCTTTTTCTGTATATTTCAAGAATATAATCTAATACGGACTCTGGGAGATTGGAGCGATTTCGATAACCTTGAAAGAAACCTGCAAGGGTCTGATTTTCTACAGATGCTAAGCCAATTACATCTTTTGCTAGAGTTTCAAATACTGAAGCACTAGCATGTAATACCCCTGAATAGTCTTCATTAGACAGAGCATTTTCCATCCTTAGAATTAGCTTTCTGATATTGGGATGTTCTTCCGAGTCATCCACTTCATCAATTTGTTCAATAGGTGTAACATGTACTGACACTGTATTCATTTGATTCATTTCAAATTGCACAGAACTTCCATCTTCGCTTAGGATTCCATTAACTTCATCAACGTCTAACAGACGATCTTGAATCATATCTGCCAGTATTTCAATCAGCTTTGTAGTATTCGGTCTTCTCATAATAAGTTCAACTTCCCCGAAATGCCAAGAATGTTCAGCCATTTGATAATCTCCCATATCATCAGATTCCAACACATAAATAGGCTTTCCTAGTACGTTATTAGCTAGATTTACATAACGATTCTGTCTTAAAAGTTGGAGATTACTATCTTCACAATTACAAAGACTTCGAATGAGTCGAGTTAACTTTAAACGAGACTGGTCAGAAATCACCTCATATTGAAGTCGGTCAACATCAATTTCTATTAATCCTAAGAATCCCATTATACCATTCTCCTATTCCTTGAAATATTACCAACAATAACACTATACAACAAAATATTACAAATAAGTACTGTTATATTAACTACGTAATTAAATCAACTTTTCGGTTCTTGATTATTTCATATGACTAAATTATCAAAATTTTTCCCTTTTAAATTCACCGAACCTCCACCAAAATAATATTCAAAATTTCTCGATATAATTCTATAATCTTGTCTTATTATGTGAATTGTCAACTCAAGTCGAACACGATAAGTAGTTTATGAATATTCCAAAAGCTGTGTTGTGAGTAAAGTACTTTTCTTGGGACTTGATTTTGAGCTACCTGGGACTGATACAAAACTGACTATTCCAATTCTTGAGTTTTCATACAAATGGTCTTTCCAATCAGATCTACATCTGATTGGAAGGGCTAATTTCTTTATACATTTGTAGTAAATATTTTAATTAGTATCTGTTACAGGGAAGTGAATATTAACCCTGTGACAGATACAAACCGCCAATCCAGTCAGATCTATAACTGATTGGATTGGCCATTTTCTTTATACAATTGTAGTGAATATTTTGATTAGTTTCTAGTAGACCAGTACAAGTGAATACTAGTTACATTCACTGTCCTTTTCCTACTTTTCTGGGTGGCACCTAAAATTTACGATAAATAACTACGATTACATCTTTATACAAAAAAAGAATCCAACAACGTCTTGTTTGCTGGATTCTAATAGCTTTTTATTCAATTGTAGTTCATAATCTGAATAGTTTTTCACACAGGTACCTGATTGATTAATACCATTGTTCCAATCAAGTTGTTTGAGGAAAAGGTAAAATTTACAGATACCCAATTACTAAGGGTGGGAGAAATTTGTTTTAAGGAGAAATTAAGCAGTAGGTCTACAATAAAAATCCTGCGATTGGCTCGTACCATTTCCGATGTTGATAGTGAAGATACCGTGTCAGATTTAGCAATCGAGGAAGCACTGGAATGGAAAATTCAAGGTTCTCTCGTGCATGCTGCTATTACGAGATGAATGGTTTAATTACATGACGAGGAAGAGAGAATTTAATCCGAATGTATATTACCATGTCATTATGCACGGTAATAATCGTCAAAACATTTTCGGTACCAAAGAAGATATGTTTGAGCTCTTACAAGCCTTTCAACATGTACATATTAAATTTCCATTTACAATTCTTGCTTATTGTTTCATGACCAATCACTACCACATTCTTATCAAGCCTGTAAGAGATCACTTGGCTAATAATATGGACTCATCAACAAACGCTTTAGTACTTCCTATTCAAAACGTTATCACCATATTGGACGTATTTATCAGAAACGTTATTTTGCCAAGGAAATTGATAGTAGACTAGGGTTATTAGTAGTTAGCAGTTACATCCATCGAAATCCATTTGATCCAAAAGTGCCTATGGTAAACCGTCTGGAACTCTATCCATACAGTTCCTTTCCAGTATATTGGGATGAGTCACTACCTACTCCATCTTTTTTTAATCGAGAACTATTGAAGGAATTCCTACCACCACCTTATGAGAAAACGAATCAAAGTTATTGTAATTATTGCCTCACCTATCGACAACTAGTAGAAGAAGATCCAAATGTTGATGGTACGGATACACTACTAGAGTTTTAGACTTTCCCTGTGATAGATACAATACTGACTATTCCATTTCTTGAGATTTCATATAAACGGCTCTTCCTATCAGATCAATTCCTGATTGGAATGGCCATTTGCTCTACTCGATAACTCAACCAATAAAATAGAATTAAAAACTGAAGACGATTTGCTGTCTGATATTCAAGAGTGTGTAACAATTTTCAAAAAGAGTGAAAGTATTCATTGGATTAAAGAAGATTTTGTTAATGAAGTTCTACACTTAGAAATTTACTAGATGAGGAAGATTCACATGTTGAAGGTACGGATACATAAGGGTTTTGGACTCTCCCTGTGACCGATACAAAACTGACTATTCCATTTCTTAAGTTTTTATACAAACGCCCCTCCCTTTAAGATTAACAATTGATTGGATGGGCCATTTTCTATACATTTGTAGTGAATATTTTGATTAGTTTCTGTCACAGGGACGCGAATATTTTAAAAATGTTCAATTGGGGTTGACGGTAACAAAATTCTTACATTTTTTATTTAAAGCGTATTGACAAATTTACTAGTAACAGCTTTTCATAAGCTTAAATTAAAGTAAAGGAATGATTTTATGTTTAATAAGCAAAGAGTTTGTCGATGCACCCCGCAAATTGTAAACGAAGAAGTGAAACTTGATTACTACATTCGATATGCTCTCTGTAACCAATGCAGGCGCAAGACCACATACATTTATTATCGGAATAAACTGCTTTTCCAGTACCCTTTCAGTAACTGATAGTGGAATGAATAAGCATTATACTATTACATTTGTATGTTGCTCTTTTTTCCACACTGAGAAACTAATCTGGTCTAAAGTATTGAAAATTTATGGCAGCTATAAATCACATATTTTAGTTTCTTTCACAGGGTCGGGAATATTAGTTTTTCATACAAATTGATCTTCCTAAAAAATCGACATCTGATTGGAGGCACCAAAATATCCACATGTTGATGGTACGTATACACTTGGGTTTTAGACTCTCCCTGTGTCCGATACAATACTGACAATTCCATTTCTTGTGTTTTCATTCAAACGGCCCTTCCTATCAGACTAACATCTGATTGAAAGGGCCGCTTTTTTATGCAATTGTAGTGAATATTTTGATTGGTTTCTTACACAGGGATGCGAATTAAATGTTTCATGTCCAATCACTACCACGTTTTATCAAGCCTGTAAGAGATTCCTTAAATTATGGTACTCATCAACAAACGCTTCAGTACTTCCTATTCAAAACGTTATCACCATATTGGACGTATTTATCAAAAATGTTATTTTACCAAGGAAGTTGATAGTAGACTAGGGGTATTAGTAGTTAGTAGTTAGTAGTTAGTAGTTAGTAGTTAGTAGTTACATCCATCGTAATCCAATTGATACGACACTTCCTATGGTCGAACGTCTAGAACTCTATCCATACAGTTCCTTTCCACTGTATTGGGATGAGTCACTACCCACTCCTTCTTTTTTAAAATCGAGAACTATTGAAGGAATTCCTACCACCACCTTATGAGAAAACGAATCAAAGTTATTGTCATTATTGCCTCACCTATCGACAACTAGTTGAGGAGGATCCACATGTTGATGGTACGGATACACTACTAGAGTTTTAGATTTTCCCTGTGATAGATACAATACTGACTATTCCATTTCTTGAGATTTCATACAAACGGCCCTTACTATCAGATCTACTCCTGATTGGAAGGGCCATTTTCTTTATACAATTGTAGTGAATATTTTGATTAGTTTCTAACACAGGGATGCGAATACAAACACAGGGACACGAATATTTTAGAAGGTTGATTCTATTTGGCGAAAGTGTAGAAAGTATCTTAGCGGAAACTGTCAATTTTATTTTAGCGTTTACACTATATTAATATCTGGAGACTTCTCTTGTAGCCAATCATATATCTGCGCTCCACTCAAAGAGGGATACTCTCTTAGCCAATTGACAATCCAATCCTGGTATTCGTCGAGTTACTTTTTCCTACTAGTGTGATCAAACTCTTCAATTGCTTCCTCAAAGTCTAGAGCAAGATATTTATAGATCGTTGTTCTTGTTAGTTTTGTCCTTTTTGAAATCTGAGAGATTCTCAATCCTTGCTTCTTCTGCTGATGTACCTCTATATATAACAATCGTTTTTCCTCCATATGCTTCCTCCTACAAACAGATAATACTAGTTTACAGGAAGGATTGATTGGACAAAAAGTGTTCATTTGAAATGAGCGAAAACTGTTCACTTTATTTTAGCGGTTACAACAGATCTACGTCTGATTGGAAGGGTCCATTTATTCATACAATTGTAGTGAATATTTGGAATAGTTTCTACCACATGGACGCGAATATTAACTGACCACTCATTTCACCTTTTACATCGCACATTTAGTTTCGCTTTAATAATGTTATTGCGTATGGAAAAATCTGATCTGAGAACTTGTTCGAAGTGAACCATTTCACACGGGTTCTATATTGTCCAATTAATTATGTTGGTTTAAAATATAAATGAAAATTTTCTTTTAAATAAACGGCCCATCTATTTTTTCCACACTACTCTATTAATATAATCCGTATAGGAAAGTATAATTCGCAAAACTTTTTCTGCTACATTAGGCATTGAATAATCATCCACTTTTCTCAAAGTATTATATTCTTGAATTCCCAATATTTCTAATCCCTGTAATATTCTATTTTTCTCTAGACCTACCATCATTACCGAGGCCTCTTCCATAGCCTCTGGCCTTTCATGAGCCTGCCTGATATTTAAGGCTTTAAAATTAAGAATAGAAGACTCTTCACTAATTGTTCCACTGTCACTTAAAACCGCTTTAGCTTTTATTTGAAGTTTCACATAATCATTAAAACCTAATGGTTTCATGGTCTTAATTAGAGGGTTGAATTTAATACCTCTAGCATCAATCATTTTCTGTGTTCTAGGATGAGTACTAATGATTATCGGCATACCATAATGATCTGCAATCGCATTTAAACTTTCACATAAATCTTGGAAGTTCTTTTCAGAAGTGATATTTTCTTCACGATGAGCTGATACTACAAAATATTTATCTTCTATTAGATTTAATTTCTCGACTATATTAGATTTCTCAATATCTTCTTTTCTTGAATTGAGAACTTCATACATTGGACTGCCAGTTTTAATAATCCGATCTGCTGGTATTCCTTCTCTTAACAGATATTCTCTAGAAATATCACTATATGTTAAGTTGATATCAGCTGTATGATCGACGATTTTACGATTTGTTTCTTCCGGAACACGCTGATCAAAACATCTATTTCCTGCTTCCATATGGAAGATAGGAATCTGTCTTCTCTTCGCAGCAATTGCACACAGGCAACTATTTGTATCGCCGAGTACCAATAAGGCTTCTGGTTTAACTTCTTCTAATATCGGGTCAATTTTTACGAGAATATTTCCGATTGTTTCAACTGCTGTGCCGTTCGCTGCATTCAAAAAATAATCTGGTTTTCTCAAATTAAAATCCTCAAAGAAAACCTCATTCAGTTCATAGTCATAATTCTGGCCTGTATGTACAAGAATATGTTCGATTGCATTAGATTCCTTTAATTTATTGATGACTGCTGAAAGTCTAATGATTTCCGGCCTTGTTCCAACAACAGTCATTACTTTTAACTTCTTCATCTTTGAACCTCCAAATAATGAGTAACAGGGTTTACAATATTAAAGCTTTAGTTCACCAATATCACTGTAACTAAATTCATTTTTTCTACATTCACAAAGAATTATTATTTATTTATTGTATATAAAGTAATCATAACTCATTCCTAAATTCTATTACGTCTAATTACTTAAACTTCTCATTTATAGAACTTAATGATTTCTAATATTATTGTTAAAGTTATAAAAACGTATAAAGAAAAACTATATGTTCAGTTAATTATACTGAATATAAAAGTAGTTTTTTCGAAATTCATTAAAAATTTTCATTTGACGATCCAAAACTTTTTGTTCTTCAAACTCTTCTAAAAAAATTCTTCTCGACTGTATACCGAATTTTTTAGTCATCAATTCGTCAAGTAAAAGAGTTTCTAAAGAGTTTACTAATGATTCTGCATCTCTAGGTTTGCATAGTAGACCATTTACTTCATCAAACACTTCTTCTCTACAACCACGTATGTCGGTAGCTACTATTGGTTTTCCCATAGCCATTGCTTCAATTATTGATCTTGGCAAACCTTCTCTATAAGAAGGTAACGTAAATATATCTGAAGCTGCTATTAACTCTGGTATATCATCTCTTAAACCTAACAAATGAATACTTTTTCTTGTTGTTTCAGGCATTTTTCCCATCAGGTCCAGAGGTGAAAGACCGTCTCGATCTCCAGTCACCCCGCCTCCTACTAAGAGAAGTTCGATATTATTGTGACGAGAAGAAAGAATATCAAACGCTTTTAATAACTCTTTTATTCCTTTTTCTTCTACTAATCTACCAACAAATAAAATTACTTTTTTACCTGTTAAATTTAAATTCTCTCTTAATAATTCTTTATTGTAATCTTCAGGATTAAACCGTTTACCAGATACTCCATTATTTATATGAATAAGCCTCTCTGGCATATTAAATCCATTTCGCACGGCTAATTCATAATCCTCTTTACTTTGAAAAAACAAATAATCAGTAAAATATTTACCCCAAATTTTCTCCAATGAATATGCAATTTTATATACTGGTGGTTTCATGTTTTCATGAAAATAAAAACCATGTGCTGTATAAACATTTAAAGGAACGTTTGTAATTTTTGCAGCCATTCTAGCTATGAAACTTGCTACAGGTGTATGAGAATGAACAATATCATATTTTTCTTTTCTAATTAAAACAATCATTTTTATTAATGATATCATATGGCTTACTACATTGAGGTTTCGTGAGAAAGGAATATGTTTAAGCTCATATCCCTTATTACTTAGTTCTCGACCAATATCATTTATATTGCATGCTATGTGCACTTCATAATTATCTTTGTTTAACTCGTCTACTAAAGGCAAGAGAAATTTTTTCACTGTAAAATCTACAGCCGTAACTTGTAATATTTTCATTTAATAATACCTTTTGTTTTTAAAATCTTAATTTCTTGGATTATACCTTCATTAAAGTTTCTCGGTTTATATCCCAACAAATCCATAGCTTTAATGTTTGAATATGCTTTATCCTCTTGTAACCTCTCCACTTGTTCAACAGATATAATTGGTTTAGCCATTACTTTCCCTAAAATTTTTGCGCCTAAAATAGCATATTTAATTGGTATATAAAGTAATTTTGTTTTCTTCTCTAACCCATTTTTGATTATTGTAATAACTTCCTTGTAAGTCACAACGCTTCCGCCTGATAAATCAAAATCTTCATTAATAAGCTCTTCTGATTGATGAGCTGCAATGATGGCATCTGCCAAATCTTCTACATGGACAGGTTGCATTAACGAAGACCCATCACCAAAAACTGGAAACACAGGGCTTTTGTTTATAAATTTTATGAGTTTATGCATGTTATGATCACGATGATTTCCGTAAATCATTGTTGGTCTTAATATTAGATAATTTGTGTTTGGATATGAATTATTTAATATTTCAGATTCTATTTCTCTATATAATGTACTATAACTTCTATATTTA
Source organism: Bacillota bacterium (assembly GCA_018816185.1). Taxonomy (GTDB): domain Bacteria; phylum Bacillota; class Bacilli; order Bacillales_A; family Planococcaceae; genus Paenisporosarcina. The sequence goes on along the minus strand of JAHIWI010000366.1, from coordinate 22,469 downwards.
GAATAAACTCCTGTAGTATGAATAAGAACAACTTTTTTTATGTGGAATTCATTTGCTTTTTGTAATAGTACAGGAGAGTATTTTATATTAGCAATATGAATAATAGATTTAATAGGGAATTTTCGAAATAATTCGTCTAGTGATTTAAAATCATTTAAATCTCCAACAAAGTTTTTGATGCTGAAATTATTATTCTTTAATTTCTTTCTTGAAAAACCAATAATATCCTCCGGTTTAGTCGTTTTCAATAATCTTTTCAATACTATTGAGCCCGTATTTCCCGTAAATCCTGTAATTAGTATCATTGAATTTTTTATCTCCTTAACCTCAAATTCTTATTAAAGTCTCCAAACATCAATTTCTTCAATTTTTTGGTCCAAAGGAAGAACACTTTTAATATCAACTAATATTCCAGATTTATTATTTAACAGTAAAGTTTGAATCCCATCCCATGATTTTTCTAGATAATCTCTATGTGGGACAGCTAAAATCACCGCAGCTGCTTTTTTTAAATCTTGATATGGAATCAACGAAATACCATATTCACTTTCTGCATCTACAGAATCCGCCTCGGCATCTGTAATTTGAACCTCTATATCGTATTCTTGCAATTCTCGTATGACATCAATTACTTTTGAATTTCTAAGATCTGGTACATTTTCTTTAAATGTTAGTCCTAGGACTGTTACAATAGCACCTTGTACTGTAATGCCATGTTTAATCATTTTTTTCACTAAAGTTTGGGCAATAAATTTTCCTAATCCATCATTTATTCGGCGCCCAGCTAAAATAACTTCCGGTTGATATCCAACAGCTTGCGCTTTATGTGTCAGATAATAAGGGTCTACACCTATACAATGTCCACCTACCAATCCAGGAGTGAAGTTAAGGAAATTCCATTTTGTTCCCGCAGTTGCCAATACTTCAGCCGTATCTATGTCAATGAGATCAAATATCATTGCCAGTTCATTCATCAAGGCGATATTGACATCGCGTTGTGTATTTTCAATTACTTTTGCTGCTTCTGCTACTTTAATAGAACTTGCTTTATATATACCTGCTGTAACAACACTCGCATATGTATCCGCCACAACTTCAAGAACCTCTGGTGTTTGTGCAGAAACCACTTTTGTAATAGTTGTAAATGTATGTTCTTTATCGCCAGGATTAATACGTTCAGGCGAGTACCCTACAAAGAAATCTTGTCCACATGTTAAACCAGAAAATTTTTCTAGTACTGGTACACATACTTCTTCCGTAGCACCTGGATAAACAGTGGATTCATATACGACAATTGTTCCAGATGACAAATTACGTCCTACCGTTTCAGAAGCTTTTATTAATGGAATTAAATCAGGTTGATTATGCTCATTAATTGGAGTAGGTACCGCCACAATGATGAAATCAGTTTCTTTAAGTTTAGATGCATTCGTAGTGTAGTAAATATTGGTTTCTTTCAAATTTTCATGTGTTACTTCGTTTGTGTAATCAATTCCACTAATTAATGTAGAAATACGTTTTTTATTAATATCAAATCCGACAATATGATGTTCTTTACCGAAAGCCACTGCTACTGGTAAGCCAACATACCCTAATCCTACTATTCCAATTTTTCTTTTCATAAAGTTTCCTCGTTTCATATTTTAAGGTAATGATAGAAAAATATTCTGTATATAAATTAATAAGTATTACTAAATATTTTTAATTTCTTCTCTTGATAAATAATTTAAATATACTATAAAGAATGGAAGAAGATAAAGCAGTCTTATATAACTTATAAATGGATATGCGATTTCGAAAATCATAAGTAATAGAAAGAGTTGAATAAATATTTTCCTACTTAATAAATTCTTCTTTAAAAAAATGAACAATCCTGTATATACTGATAAAACTAAAAATAGTGAACCTTTTAAATAATTTAAAATATAACCTGAATCAGTAAAATATAAATTGTCTGATATCCACAAACCAATAGGAAGAAGATTACTTGAAATGTAATCCAAATTATTTTGTAATATTCCCGCAGAAGAATATCTACCTAGAAAACCATTGTTCTCTGAAGCAAAAACTTTGGCTAAATTTTCTTTAACTTCCCCGTATAAAAATATAGAAATTCCTAGAAGAAAAAAAACTAAAATATAATTAGAAAGTCTATATTTCCCCAAGAAAAATATTAATAAAATAATAACTCCCATTGCAAAAAATATATATGCAGCTACAGAGTTTAAGAAAAAAATTATTGTCAAGTTACCTAAAGCTAATAGCAGCGAAATTTTGTTTTTTTCTCTTTTAAACGAAGTGAAATTGAGATAAAACAATATAAAATTCATAAAACTAGCAATTGAGTGTGCTCCAAAAAATGTAACTGGTTTATTTTGAATTAACATATTCGTTAATAACTCGTCATATCCGAGTGAATAATTATTAAGCAAAAATTTTTCAATATATTGGACATCATTAATTATAGTTAGTCCTAATAAAATATTTACTATATTTACTATTAGAAACATTATTTTAGTATGTGATTTTAAATGAATTTTTTTTAGATTTATTAATAAAAGAATTGAGAATATTAAATATGGTAAGTAAGCTCCCAATGAGATTCTCTCAAGGTTGTTAAGTGGCACTTGTAATAAAGTGAAAGTTAAAAGTAATAGATTAATTAATAAAACTATAAACAAGTTTGCAATAATAATTCCATTATTTATTAACAAGATAAATAATAAGAAAATTAAAAGGAAACTGTGTAAAATAGACAGTTCAATTGAAATATTACCTTCAACTGAAGTAGGGAATCCAAGCCCCGCAATTAATAGAATAGCAAAAACTAATGAGTTAATTTTCTCTTTCATCTAAATTCATTCCATTCCTCTGAAGCACAGAATAACTTAATTATTAAACTAGGTTATTTTTAAATTTTGTAGTAGTCAAAATACCAATTTACAAAACTATTAACACCTTCTTTTATTGTTGTTCGTGGTCGAAAATTAATATCTTTGTATAAGTCTTCTACATTAGCATACGTCGCAGGTACATCACCCGGTTGAAGTGGCAAAAAGTTTTTAATTGCTTTTTTTCCGACTTTCTCCTCAATAGCATCTATGAAATCCATTAATTTAACAGGATTATTATTTCCTATATTGTAAATTTTATAGGGAGCGTAACTTGAACTTGGATCTGGTTTTTCGCTATCCCAACTTGTGTCCGGTGTTGCTTTTTTCATTATCAATCTGCTAATACTTTCTACTATATCCCCCACATATGTAAAGTCTCTCATCATAGTGCCATTGTTATAAACATCTATAGGTTGTTCTTCAATAATATTTTTTGTGAATTTAAAAAGTGCCATATCTGGTCTACCCCATGGTCCATATACTGTAAAAAATCTTAACCCTGTCGTTGATAGATTATACAAATTACTATATGTATGGGCCATTAACTCATTCGATTTCTTTGTAGCTGCATATAAACTTAAAGGATGATCCACATTATCCTCCGTTGAAAAAGGCAAAGAAGTATTCGCGCCGTACACTGAACTTGAAGAAGCATATATAAGATGATCGACCTTATTATTTTTACTTGATTCTAAAATGTTTAAGAAACCTACTATATTAGAATCTATATATGCTCTTGGGTTTTCTAAACTATATCTTACCCCAGCTTGAGCTGCTAAATTTATTACAATTTGAGGACTTTCTTTCTCAAATACTTTTTCTAATTCTATAGAATTTTCTATAGATAATTCATACATTTTGAAATTTTTACTTGAGATATTTTTTATTCGATCATACTTTAAATTAACATCGTAATACCTATTAAAATTATCAATACCAATAATTGTGTGGTCCATTTCCAAAAGCTTATTAATTAAATGAGAACCTATAAAACCTGCTGCTCCAGTTACTAAAATATGCAAAAAAACTACTCCTATCTATAATGTTATTATTTTTAAATTTCCGAAAAAAATCAAATGAATATATAATCTTATAGGCTAATTTTGTTATTATCCATTTAATTCACCATTTTATCTTTAGCGCTCTTAACTAATATATTTACTTCAGGAACTTTTAAGAAGAACAAACATACAATATAAAAAAGTACGCCAATACAAATAGCAATGATTAAAGAAATAATCGAATTAACATAGGATTGAAGGTAGATAAAACTATTGGCCGCTATTATTGCCATTAGTAATGTTGATATTGACGCCTTTAGAAAAGAAAGTATTATCTTTTTATTATCCAGTTTTCCTATCTTTTTCGAGAAACTGAAATACAGTAACATTGAGCATAATATGGCAGATAGACTTGTAGCTAATGCTAGTCCTGATAGCCCCATAACTCTAGATAAAACAATATTTAGAATTATATTTAATAGAATTGTAATTATTGCATTGATCATAGGAGTTCTAGTATCTTGAACGGCATAAAACATTTTGGATAAGGCTTCTCTTAAAGCAAGACCAAATATACCTAGAGAATAATAAAATAGTGCGCGAGAAGTTTCAGAAATAGATTTCTCTGACATTGCTCCTCTACCATATATAATTTCAATTATCGGATTTGCAAAAATCATTATTCCTACTAACGCTGGTATAAGTAAAAAATTTATACTTATAATTGTTCTATTAGCCACATGCATAAATCCACTGTTCTCTTTATTAACAACCATTTTTGAAAGACGAGGAAACATTAAAGTATTAAATATTAGTATAAAAATACCTAGAATAAATCCACTTATTTTACTTGCATAGTTCAATATAGAAATTCCACCATCTTCAAAAGTCGAAGCAATTGTTCTATCTACTATCACATTAATCTCATTTATAGAAACTCCGAGCATAACAGGAATAGCCATTAGAATCATTTTTTTTAGATACGAATCAAATGGATTAAATTGTATATAAAACTTGTATTTTTCTTTTTTCGCAAATGTGTAAAGTAGAAAGAAGGAAATTATTAACGAAAATACATTACCAAAAGCTAGAACTTTTATATTCTCCCCATAGTAACTAATTATTATTGATGAAATCACTATAAGATTTAGTGGAATCCCTATAAAAGCAGTTATAATATATTTCCCTTTAATATTTACAAAGCTAGCAAAAATCGATATATACGCTGTAAAAAAAATCCCAAATAAATTAATTTTAGTTAAGTAAATCGCAATTTCTTTTGTTTCACCATCGAAGCCTGTAGCAAAAACGTTTATTAGAAGTTCTGTAAATATCATTCCAAAAGTAATAATAACAGTGATTATTATAGTAATAACCACTACCAGGTTATTAGTAAAAGCATTTGCCCGTAAACCCCCATGTTGCTTTTCAATTTCATTATTAATTGGAATATAAATAGTAGAAATACCAGTTATAATAAAACCGAATAAAACTACAGGTATTGTTATTGAAATTAAATATGCATCACTTATACTTGAAGCGCCGTAAAAGTATGATAAAGTAATATCCCTTAAAAGCCCCAACATTTTAGATAACACTATAATCACGGCTAATATTAAAGCAGCTTTTTTCATTTTCCCATCTACTTTTTCTTAAATTTAATTATCTCATGAAACAGTTATAAGGAATTATATTGAGAATCTATATTAATTAATTTCAAAATTTTTTTACATTGAATAATTGAATTTTTTTCTTGATTAACAAATTTAATGTTTTCTAATCCTTTTTGCCTCAAAGAACTTTCACTCATTTCACAACACTCAATAATTTTTTTTGTTAAATGAATCTGTGAGTCATTTTTTAAATACCATATATAATTTTCATATTCTTTCGGTATTCCATCTAAGTTATAAGCAAGTACTGGTGTACCGGATGATAGGTATTCAAGTAGTTTAGAAGGAAAAGAATATTTAGTGTAACTTTCGTTATTCTTTCGAGGGTTAACGAGCAAAGTGGAATTCTCCTGTAATTTCTGAACTTTTTTATATGGTAATAAACCTAGATATTTAATTCTTAAATCTTTTTTAGCAAGTTCTTTAATTTCATCTTCTGTTTCTCCTCTACCGCAAATAACTAAATTATAATTATCATTCTTAATATCCATAAATGCATAGACCAAATCCATAATTCCGTATTTCTTTGTAAGAGTTCCTGTGTAAGTTACCGTTTTTATATTATTTTTCCCAAAAATTTGTTTCTCATTTATATCAATCTTTCTACTCTTAACCATGCCTTCAATAACTTCATAAGGCTTTTTAATTTTAAAATAGTCAGCCATATCCTTGGTTAGTAAGATAAAACTATCTACGGAATCTATTTTTTTAGCAATAATTTTTTGATTTCTTTTTTTTATAATGCTTCTAAAAAAACTTTCTTTATTTTCTAAGCTCATGTACTCTGGAAGATCCGGTACTATTAAAGATATTGAAATTTCTTTATATTTTTCTTTCAAATTATATGCTGCTTCCAAAAAGAAACTCTGAGCTGAGTATATGATTAATATTTTCTTCGACTTTTTATTTTGTTCCGCCCACACAATTAATTCTTTTTCGACTGCTGCTTTTAATAAAAATTGTTTTATACCAGTTAAGTTAAAAAAACCAATATTTACATCTTTTGCTCCTTGAGCATGCGAAAAAAATGTTTTTCTTATTCTTATGTCTTGATATTTTTGAGGATAAGAACCTATAAACATTAAGTTCATCAAATTTATCGGTCTTCCTAAATTTTTTTCCAAACCTTCTATAATATTCCATTGAAGTGCATTAGCCGCATTCTGCATATTGCCCTTACTTTTTTTAAAGACTTCATTTTCTAAATGTTTCGGAAAAACTCCACCTAAAAACAATATCTCTTCTTTATACATTTTTTTCTCCATCTCACTTTATTTATACCGCTTATCTAGTTTTGAATTGTAATAACAATCTTTTTTTATGTTTTCAATTCGGGTTCTAAAATGATTTCATAATGTGATAATACGGATTTATAATTCATAAAAAATATATAACCTCAATATCGAAAAGTGTTACTTGTTTCGATAAATCATGAAACTTTAAACCTTAATTTTTATTTTTATTTTTATTATTAGGAATAAGCATAATATATGGGCTAATTTTTTTGCTCGTATACAAATTTTAAAATATTATCATACCTCCAAAAATATGGTATCTGGTTTATTAGGATCGAAACTTTCATTCACCCACATAATTGTAACTAATTCCGTATCTCCTACATTCACAATTGAATGTGTATATCCTGTTGGGATATCTACTACCTGCAACTTGTCGCCAGTCACGTAGTATTCGATAATTCTTTCTGAATCAATATTTCTGAACCTTATTAAACCGTTACCACTTACTACTAAAAACTTCTCGTTTTTTGTATGGTGCCAATGATTTCCTTTAGTAATACCAGGTTTTGAAATGTTAACCGAAACTTGACCGCGATCAGGGGTGCGGAGGAACTCAGTAAAAGAACCCCGCCTATCGACATTCATCTTTAAATCATAAGAAAAACGATCTTCAGGCAAGAAACTTAGGTAAGTGCTGTACAACTTCTTCGTCAGTTCATTGCTCATTGCTGGAACAGCCAAAGTGGTTCTGCTATCTTTAAAGCTTTTGATCCGCTTGGCTAACTCCCCCAACTCCACCTTATGAGTAACTGGAATAACACAATACTTCTCACTAATAGTAGGAGTTCCTTGTAAAGCTCTCAGAAACTCTTCCATCACATCATCAATATAAGCCAACTCTAATAGGGCGGCAGGATTGTTAACTTGAATATCTATATTTCTCGCAACGTTATGACAATAAGTAGCTACTACTGTATTGTAATTTGGTTTACTCCACTTACCAAACAAATTTGGCAGTCTATATACAAATGCATCTGCTCCTGTTTCTTTTGCGTAGGCAAACAATTCATCTTCTCCAGCTTTTTTGCTTTGGCCATATGGATTGTCTTTTTCTGCTTGAATCGAAGAAGTCATTAATACTGTAGCGTTGTTTTCATTTTTAACAAGACACTGGAGCAAGTGAGAAGTTAAGCCCTGATTTCCTTCCATGAATTCACTTTCATTTTGAGGACGGTTAACGCCTGCTAGATGGAAGACAAAATCACAGTCTTTCGTAAATTTAACAAGGTCTTCAGAAGAGTTCCCTCTACTAAATAGATATAATTTCTCATGTCCTTGATTTTTCAACTCTGCTACCAAGTTTTTACCGACAAATCCATCTGCACCTGTCACTAAAATTTTTCTCATTGTGTAACACCCATTTTTGCCAGTTCTTCTTTTACTACATCAAGTGTGAGTAACAAATCTTTAATTTCCTGAATTGATAGACGATGTGTATTATGGGAGTTGTACTCCCAACCTTCTGAGATTTCTTCTTCACCTTCTGTGAAATATTTATTGTAGTTCAAGTCCCGGTTATCAGCAGGGATTCGGTAGTAGCCACCCATATCTGTAGCGACAGCCATTTCTTCTCTTGTAAGAAGAGTTTCATATAATTTTTCACCGTGGCGAGTTCCTATTACTTCAATTGTATTATCCACTTTGAACAGTTCTATAAGTGCGTGTGCAAGTTCACCAATTGTAGAAGCAGGAGCTTTTTGAACAAAGATATCTCCTTGATTTGAATTCAAGAAAGCAAACAACACTAGTTCAACCGCGTCTTCCAACGACATTAAATATCTCGTCATTTCTGGATCCGTGATAGTTAAAGGTTTACCAGCCTTGATTTGGTCAATAAATAGTGGAATAACTGAACCACGTGAAGCCATAACATTACCGTATCGTGTCCCACTTATATTTGTATCATTAACACTTACAGTTCTCGATTTTGCGACAGTAACCTTTTCCATCATTGCTTTAGAGATACCCATGGCATTGATTGGATATACCGCTTTATCAGTTGATAGACAAATAACTTTTTTTACATTATTCTGTATAGCAGCATTCAGAACATTTTCAGTACCTAATACATTCGTTTTAACAGCTTCCATCGGAAAAAATTCACATGATGGTACTTGTTTTAACGCAGCAGCGTGGAAAACATAATCCACATTGTTCATTGCTGTATTTATACTGTTGACGTCTCTTACGTCTCCAATATAGTATTTAACTTTTGGATTGTTTAGACGCTTTCTTATATCCTCTTGTTTTTTTTCATCTCTTGAAAAAAGACGAATTTCTTTAATGTCTGTATCCAAGAATCTATTTAGTACAGCGTTTCCGAAAGAACCTGTACCACCTGTAATAAGTAATGTCTTGTTTTTAAACATTTTTATCCTTCTCTCACATTTTATTTATGAATTCATCAAAATCGGCAACATATTTTTTATAATCGAATGGATTATTTATTTTCAACTCATCTTGAAATACAGCATACATACGATGTTTTTTTAATATATCAGCTAAATCTTTTGCCAATATATTTATATCATTGGTATTTAATACATAACCGTTTACTCCATTGTTTATATACCTTGAAACATCTCCCACATCGTTTGTAATAACGGGGGTTAACGTCCCAAAAGATTCTACCAATTTAGTAGGGAATCCTGCTTTATTTGCTTTGGAAATGGGTCTAAAAAAAATGAAATAATCACTATTTTTCACATTTTCCAGTACTTCTAAATGAGTTTTACGTCCGGCAAAACTTATTTTATTCAACTTAGGGTATTTCTTGTATTTTTTTATATAAATCTCCGTAAACTCATCTTTCTCTATTCCCAAAATGTTAAGTTCGATATTAAAAAAACTTAATGTTTCATTGTTAAATACATTTACTATCAAATCCAAATTCTCTTTTTCAAAATCTTTTCCTGGATTACCTGCATAAATGAGTTTTATATTTGTGGCATCATTTCTTGAGTCCGTAATGTTCCACTTTTGTTCAGATAAATCTAATACATTTGGAATTAATACAGTTTTCAGTCCTTTTTTATCATAGTATCTTTTTAAGTAGGTACTAATACAAATTATACCATCAAGCTTTTTATGAACATATCTCATTCTAATTTCAGTATCTACCGTTTTAATTACTTTTCTTAAAATAGTAGTTCTAGGCGGTGTACCATACCACTCTGTGCAGTCGGAGTATACATTTATATTCTTCTTTTTCAAAAACATATTTACTCTAAATAATGCAATGCTTGGAAAATTATAAAAAATAATTGAATGTATATTTTCTTCTCCTATTTCGATTACTATATTTTTTAAATATGTAATATCAAATAACAATTTATTCTCACTAATATAGTTAATATTAAAATCTTTGTTATATTCTTTTATATCTACATCACTTTCAAACGTACTAATAAATCTTACGTCATAATGTAGATTTTGTAATATTTTTTTATTAACATTAACTCTTTGTGCGGCTGCTGTGCCATTAGGAAGATCGAATTTTCCGACATACAGAATAACCTTTTTCAATCGAATCATCCTTGCTTAATAACAATTTATCTCAATTGCTTTATTTTCCCTCTTTAACCCCATCACTTTTCAATACACTAAAAACCGTCTTAACAAAAATCTCCGAATCCAAACCTGGACTCTTCTTTTGAACATAATCCCCATCAATCTTCGCCTTCACTTCAATCGGCAGCTCATCTCTTCCACTGATCTGAGCCAAACCCGTCAGTCCAGGAAGCACATCATTTGCCTTATATTTATCACGTTCAGCAATCAGATCGTATTGATTCCAAAGTGCTGGCCTAGGACCTATGATGCTCATTTCCCCTTTAAGAATATTAATCAATTGAGGAAGTTCATCCAGACTCGTCTTACGAAGGAATTTACCTACTCGTGTTATGTAAGCATCGGGTTTGTCAAGTAAATGAGTAGGCATATCATTCGGTGCATCGATCTTCATTGTTCTGAATTTCAAAATGTTGAATTCACTTTTGCCTTTTCCAATACGTCTCTGCTTAAACAGAATTGGTCCTGGAGAATCCAGTTTGATGACTATACATAATAGAAGGAAAATAACAGACAAACTCACTATAATTGTTAAAGATAGTGAAAAATCTACAATTCTTTTTATAACCGAGAACATTTTTTGTTCCCCTTTCTTTCACAAAATTGCTAGACCATCTAAGTAAAGATGATTTGACATCTACTCACTAAAATAAAAGGACGCTCTAACAAGTCCATAGTCACCCAACAAAATCTATAACTTCTGAATGGTTAACCTCAACATTCCTCTGATTAGCAACCCCTACCAAAGTTTCTTTCAACTCATGTCCCGAAAGGGACGGTAACTTCTCTAACAAATACACAAGCTCAAGCTTCGATATCGGCACTGCCTTCCCAATATAAATCTTAGGAAATACAACCTCACTCTGTCTTTCGCTTTCATTCATCAATTCTTCATATAGCTTCTCTCCAGGACGTATTCCAGTCTCTTTAACTTCTATCTCACCGTCAGCATATCCAGAAAGTCGAATTAAGTTCTTGGCAAGGTCAATTATCTTAACCGGTTCACCCATATCTAGAACAAAAACCTCACCGCCATTAGCAAGAGTTCCAGCTTGAATAACTAGACGTGATGCTTCAGGTATCGTCATAAAATAACGAGTCATACGGGAATCGGTGATTGTAACTGGCCCACCTTTAGCAATCTGCTTTTTAAAAAGTGGTACAACACTACCACGAGATCCCAATACATTTCCAAAACGAACTGCTGCGAATTTCGTTTTGCTGTCTTTCGCTAAGTTCTGAACAATCATTTCAGCAAAACGCTTCGTTGCACCCATCACGTTCGGCGGGTTAACAGCTTTATCAGTAGATATAAGTACAAAGTTTCCAACACCAAACGTATCCGCAGCCTCCGCGACATTCTTTGTTCCAAAGATATTGTTCTTCACTGCTTCCATTGGATTACCTTCCATCAAAGGTACATGCTTATGTGCAGCAGCATGATAAATCACGTCTGGTCTATATTCTTCCACTATATCGAATATTCTCTCTCGATCTTGCACGTCAGCAATAACAGGTTTAAGGTCCACCATGTCACCAAATACACTCTTCAATTCTTGATCAATCAAATAAATCGAATTTTCTCCATGTCCTAACAAAATCAATTGCTTAGGATTAAAACGCATCACTTGACGACATAGCTCTGAACCGATTGAACCACCAGCTCCTGTTACAAGAATCGTTTTACCTGTCAATTTCTCACTTATTATTTTCATATCAAGTTTGACTTCTTCACGACCAAGTAAGTCTTCTATTTTCACGTCACGTATTTCATTAACAGAAACCTTCCCTGTTACAATATCTTCAATGTGTGGAATCGTTTGTGTACGAACTCCAGTGTCAACACACATTTTTGTTAAATTAGCTAACTCGCTTTTTGAAAGAGAAGGAATTGCAATAATGATATGCTCGATATGATTGTCCTTTACGACATCATTAATATTACTTAAACCACTCATTACTCGTACTCCATATATTTCAAGTCCTTGCTTTGACCTCGCATCATCTATAAACGCAATTGGTTTTAAGTCAGAGAAATGGTTATTTAATAGATGACGAGCCACCATAGTTCCTGCGGCTCCAGCGCCAACAATTAATGTTTTCTTATGATCTACCTGTTTTGTTTTCAAATAGGTGTCTCGCCACATTCTCCAATATAAACGAGATCCACCGATAAGGATGATATGTAGCATCCAAGTGATTAGTAATGGTCTGAATAATACATTCCCCGTTACGGTAAATTGGATTATTGCTAGGCTTACAATTGAACCAGATACTGCTTTAAATATTGAGTTCAACTCTCCAATCGATGCATATTCCCATACTTTTCGATATAACCCTAAATACCACGCTAATCCATGATGAGCGATTAACAAAGAAACCCCACTCGCAATAAAATAACCATTTGTTAAAGGATCGCTAGTTGAATTGATTGGTAGATATTTGAAATACCCGAAAAACAAAGAAAATAGAACGACACAAGAATCGACAAAGAAAAGCATAGAAACTCTTTTTTTCATTGTCATTGTATCAATTCCTTTCTATTTAATAATTTTTCTAAAAAATAAATGTAAATACATTTCCAATTTTACACCGTACGTCAAGGGGTATTTTGCCGAATCATGTCGAATGTGTACTGTATTCCCTAGTTAAATTAGGAAAATATTTTCCACCAGTTCTGTTTTTCTAGTTCTTCTGGTTCAAGTAAGATAAAATCTTGGTTTGTAATGATTCTCGAATTATTTTCAAGAAGGATATCTGTTAGTTCATGACGCTTTTGTTTATCCAAATAGTCGAGTCCTTTATTATATAAAAATGGTCTTGTTGAACTGTTGTGAACATCTGATCCATATACATGGACTAAATGAGCGTCAACAAGCTGTAAAGCTGTTTTTTGGATTGATCTCCCAAAATGTCCTGCTAAACTTCCTGCGGTAACTTGTGCTAATGCTCCGTGAGTTATTAATCTAGCAAGTCTACTTGGTTTTTCAGCAATCGCTTTATTTCTTTCTGGATGAGCGATGATAGGAATCTTGTTTTGGTTCAATAAATCTTGAATAATTTGAATCGTATAAGCAGGTATTCCTTGCGAAGGAAGCTCCAAAAGTACGTATTTCGAGCCCGCTAAAGTTAGAGCAGCATCCGAAATAATTTCACTTGCCGTATTGTCTTTTAACCTAAGTTCTTGACCGGTATAAATTTGAATCGGTAAGTTAAGATCTTTTGCTAAGGCGTTTAAAGACTGTACCTGTTTAATAACTACTTCTTTTTTAACATCAAATTGCGGGTGGTAAGCATGTGAAGTGGAAATAATTCCAGTAATCCCCTCACTTACTGCTTGTTTTAACAAAGATATAGATTCTTCCAATTTAGCGGGTCCATCGTCTACTCCGTGCAATATATGGCTGTGCATATCAATCATAAATTAGTCCCTCTATCCTATAGGTATATAAATAGCAAAAAAGTAAAAAGGCTATTTCAAGCCTTTTTACTCAGATGTCCCATAATACTGATAATAATGATGTTCTTTCCCTAACGTGAAGTTATTAAGTACTGTGCCGATAATGTTTGCTTTTGAAGACAATAAAAGATCCTTTGCCTTGCTAGCGCTTTCCTTTTCAGTCTCTCCCGAGCTTACAACTAATACTGTACCTTCACATTTGTTTGACAGTATTTGAGAATCAGTTACTGACAAAACAGGGGGTGCATCAAAAATAATTAAATCATAAACACTTTTCAATTCTTCAATCATTTGATCCATCGTTTTAGAACCTAAAAGCTCAGCGGGGTTAGGTGGAATAGGACCACATGTAATGATGTGCAAATTATCTGTTGCACTATCCTTAATAACATCTTGTAAAGCTGCTTTTCTCGTTAACAGATTAGATAAACCAATGGTGTTTGTTAAATGAAATGTATAGTGAACAGTCGGTTTACGCATATCAGCATCGATCAATATCACTCTTTTGCCTTCAGAAGCAAAAGTGAACGCTAGATTCGAGGCAGTTGTCGATTTCCCCTCCCCCGGCGATGCTGAGGTAAACAATAGTGTTTGTAATTCTTTGTCAGGGACTGAAAAATTAATATTTGTTCGGACTGTTCGGTATTGTTCAGAAACAAAAGACTTCGGATTTGCACGAGTGATTAATTTTCTGGCCATTTGTTGTATGATTTTTTTCTTTTTCGCCATTGTTAAGCCCTCACTCTCCGTTGAATAATTTGTTCTGACTGTGCTTGTGCCATATCTTTATCCGGTATTGGACTAACAAGACCTAACATAGGTAAATGTAATAGTTCTTCAAGATCTTGTTCTGTTTTAATCGTTGTATCTAAGTATTCTAAGAGGAATGCCACTCCTACACCTAGCATTAATCCAACTACTGCTGCAATCGCCATATTTAAAACTGGATTCGGTTTAACAGGTGATGGATTTTCAGGTAACTCTGCAGGTGCTAACACATTCACATTATCTACGTTCATTAAGGTCTTTATCTCTGATTGAAAGACGGTTGCAATCGTATTTGCTATATCAACCGCTTGTCCTGGATTTGGATCTTCCACCGCAATATTTACCACTTGTGAATTTTGTTCACTAGTCACTGTAATTTGACTGTATAGCGCTGCGGGTGAAGTATCTAAGTCTAATTCATTTATTACTTTTGATAGAATCGCGGAGCTTTTAATAATAACATTGTACGTGTTGATTAACTGTAAATCGGCTTGGATATTTTGTGCGTTGAATTGAGTTGCATCTACCTTTTCTTGATTGACTAAAATTTGTGTAGATGCTTGATAAATTGGTGTTAAGAAAACATAACTTATAAGACCACTAACTGTAATTGCCATAATCGTCAGTATAACGATTAGTGACAGTCTTTTCCGTAACGTTTTTGCTAAATCTTGAAGACTAATAGTTTCTTCCATTCGACAAGTTACC
Organism: Bacillota bacterium; assembly: GCA_018816185.1. Classification (GTDB taxonomy): domain Bacteria; phylum Bacillota; class Bacilli; order Bacillales_A; family Planococcaceae; genus Paenisporosarcina. The sequence continues at coordinate 7,097 of JAHIWI010000366.1, read as the reverse complement.
CCTTTTTTATGTACATTTCGATAATCTTGTCTATTATATCATAGAAAATGGATAATGGCTGTGTCTATTTTTGGCGTATAATAGGAGGAGATTCATGAATATGGTATCTTTAACTAGGAGTATGTTTATTTGAAAGGGGATTCTAATGAAAATTAAAAATACAATCTTGGCAATCGTCTCGATTGGTTGTGTCATTATACTTATTACTTCTTATTTAGTATGGCAAGCTCGAATTGAATCTGTTGCAAACAATGCTTCAGCTCGAAATCATTCAACCGAAATTGTTAAAGAAGAAAAATCTGATGAACAGGAACCAAATGAAGAGGAAGAAGTTGAAGGAAAGTTGAATTTAGAGTCGCTTACTGGTTTGATTCAAAATCTTGATGAGTCTTCTAAACAAGTCATTCTTAACAGATTTGAACAACAAGAAAATGTTCAAATGCTAGTCTTGGGTTCAGAAGCTTTGAACATGGGCGAACCTGGCTATGCTGAAATACTTCAAACTAATATTCAATCATCATACGGAGATTTCATGGAGGTAGATGTGGTACCTTTTGATGGTTCCGTCACTGAATTCCAGGAACAAATTGAAGATGTAGATGTTGACTGGCAAAAGGGCTATGATCTTGTTCTCTTTGAACCATTTACTGTAAACAATAATGGAGTGGTAATTGTAGAGGATGCTTTTGAAACCATTTTATCGATCAATGAATTTATTCAAACAGAGGTTTCTGATGCTCAGCTTATTTTGCAACCGAGTTACCCTATTTATAATTCGGTCTATTACCCGGTCGAAGTTAATGCATTGAAGGAATACTCATTAGCTAACGGAATTCCATTTATCGATCATTGGACAGAATGGCCAGGAATAACAGATGAACAATTACAAACGTATTTTTCTGAAGATCGCACGACTGTAAATAGTAAAGGTGCTAATCTATGGGCTAATACATTGAGTAGTTACTTTATTAGTAAATGACGGAGGATAAGATATGAAAAGAATGGATGAGAAAAAGAAGAAAAAGAAGTGGCCTTGGATTGTAGGAATACTCGGCGTATTATTACTGATTGGTGGAGCCTATATTCTAAGTGTTTATTTTAGTTTCACTTCAACATTAAAAGAAATTCATGAACCCATTAAACGTGAAGTTTCTGAAAAACGCGAAGAAAAAGTTGTTTTTGATGAAAAAGATCCATTTTCAGTTTTGATGTTAGGTGTAGACGAACGCGAAGGTGATGCAGGTCGTTCTGATACGATTATCGTTATGACAGTTAACCCTACTGAAAAATCTACGAAGATGGTCAGTATTCCTCGTGATACTTATACAGAAATCGTTGGTAAAGGGACACAAGACAAAATTAATCATGCCTATGCATTTGGTGGATTGGGAATGTCCATGGATACTGTAGAGGGATTATTAGATATTCCTATTGATTATGTAGTTCAAGTTAATATGGAGGGGTTTGAAGATATCGTAGATGCTGTTGGTGGTGTAACGGTTAATAACACACTAGACTTTTCAGTAGGTAATTACGATTACCCAGTCGGTAACATTAACTTGAGTGGTGAAGAAGCTTTAGCATTTGTTCGAATGAGATATGAAGATCCAACAGGTGATTTTGGTCGTCAAAACCGTCAGAAACAAGTTATTCAAGCGATCATGAAGGAAGGTGCTTCCGTTAATAGTTTGTTAAATTATCGGAGCATCTTTAATGCATTAGGAGCTAATGTTAGAACGAATATGGAATTTGATGAAATGGTTGATGTTCAAGCCAATTATCGTGATGCAGTTGGAAAAGTGGAACAGCTCTATTTCGAAAAAGGGACAGGCGGTAAAACGAATGGTGTTTGGTATTACCATATGAATGATGCTGAACTGAAAGAAGTTCAGGATTCTTTGAAGATACATTTGAATATGTAGGTAATATCGAGAGGTTTTCTAGAATGGATAGGATAAAGGTGCTGAAGCAAAATTGCTTCAGCACCTTTTTTGAAAGATTTCAATGGCTTACCAACCAAAAGCGTACCTTTCTCTATTATTATTACATGATTAATCCACTCTCAATCATGTAATATTTCCCTTGGCAAGGGTTTCATAAACAGGAAGTAAAAACACGAAGTCCCCCCTTAGTAACATCAGAGACTTCGTGTTTTTTAATATGAAATTTTAGTGACGATATCCGAACGAATCCATACTGGATCTGCTGGTGCTACTTGATCAGATAATACTTTATACCATACATATCCGTCAGTGCCTTGCATTTCTTCTACTACGACAAGAGGATAACCAAAGATTTTATTGAAACCAATATCTTTCGCTTTGTATGTGAAAGCTAGTGTTATGGATGATACTTCTGGTGCGTAACGTGCATTTACAACGCCTGTATGGTTTGTTACAGCAAGATTTGCCTGCTTGTAATCTTTGCTTCCCAGGAATGTATCGATTCGATACATATGACCTGCTATTTTACTTCCCCAATGTGGATCAGATGCATAATGAACATTAAATCCAACAGATTTGTTTCCAGGAATCATCCCTTTTGCATATGCACCTGTTTGAGGACCGTAATTCCCATTGATGTATTTTGTGACAAATGCATTCACGCTATCTTCCACTTTCAGATATTTCGTTCCTTGCTCAGGGCTACTATCAAACACTTTAATTCCGAAAATATTATTTTTCGTTAAAGAGTTCGCACTAATTCCGTGGTCACTTTCATGGATAGCAGCTGCCAAAATGAACATAGCGTTCACACGATGTAGTCCTTCCATTTCTTTCAAATAAGAGCCTAAACCGACTAATTTAGAATTAACCGTCGCGTCTTTATATCGAGTTATCCCAGTTGCCTGTTTCTCAGCTAGAATATTCATAATATAGGCATCTAGTTCTTCCGCTGTGTAATTCGACGGTTGGCGAACTGACTGGAATTGGAAATATGGATAATAAGTTGTTTGAAGTCCAGTTAAATTAGAATTGTTGTAAAATTGAACGCCATCATAACTGTAATAATCCACAAAAGCTGTTAATTCTGAAGGTGCAGGTCCTACAGTGTAGAAATCAGATCTTTTCGTAACATGGTTATATACATAATGGTTAAGCATACCTGAACCATTTTTGACATAACGATCTCGGCCTGTGATTAGTTCTGATGGTGTTAAATCCACATCGCTATGTTTTGCATAACCTATAGATCCACCCACTTGAACAATGACATAATCTGGACCGCTGCCATTGTATTTTAGTTCGCGACCTTCTGTTGTATACGTTAGTTGATTGGTTAATGATGTACTATTGTAAACTGTTGTTGTGTCTACAACATTTAATGTCTTATCTGCCGCATAGGCAATTCCCGATTTAACCTTAATAATGTCACTGCCTTTATATAAGGCTTTCATTGTTGAAGAATTGAACGCAGCTAATGCTTCGTCGTACGTTTTGTATACCGTTGCTGTTTTAACTAGAGCACCATCTTTAATAGAAGCAACTTGATAAACAGTCGGATCAACTGGTGGTGTCGGAACTGGATTCGGAGTAGGCTCCGGAGCTGGTTGAGCTGCTACCAATTCTAAGTAACGGAATATTACTGCCGATACTTGGTCACGTTTAGAAATATCTTTTGGCTTAAAGTTATATGTAGATTCAGCTTTATTAACTTCATATCCATTCATAATTTTTGCAGATGCGATTGTTTGTGCAGCTTGACGTCCTTCGTCAGAGAAGAAGCTCGATGCGTCTGCAATGATAATCTGAACTGGTTCCTTAATAATCAGCGCTTCCATTTTAAGAACACGCCCCATTGTGATTGCCATTTCTTCACGAGAGATTTTCTTTGTTGGTTGGAATCTAAGGTCTAGTGTCCCTTTCATAATTCCGGCTTGTTGAACTGCTCCTATTGAGCCTACTAAAGCTGAGGATTTGTTCACATCAATGAAAGTAGGTTCTGATTCAGGCAAATCCATTGCACGAGCGATAAAAGCGGCAAATTGCTCCCGTGTTACATCATCCTTCGGTCGGACAGTTCCATCGGAATATCCTTTAATAATTCCCTGTGCTAGCATTGCTCGCATTTCATCTTCTAAAGTAAGTCCTGTTAGTTCGTCAGCGGCTTTTGCATTGGGCATGAGGGACAACACTAGTGCGAATGCTGTGATTATAGCTATGATCTGTTTTCTCATTGTTTCTCCCTTCAACTCTATGTATGTGTTTATCAATCTACTAATAGTTTAACAAAAAAATACAACAAATAGTAAAAAAAATTGGAATAACATGTTTAAGTGTTTCATATAATGGGAATAATAAAAACAGGCAGCCAAGAAGAGGCATGCCTGTTAAGAATTTTATTAGTTTGAAGTTGCACTATAAATAGCTGCTGAGAATTCAGCTCTTGAAGCCTCACTGCTAAGTTTATAGGTAGAAGTTTGGAATACTTTCGTTTGATCTATAACTTTTAAAGCATGAATAGATTCTGCTGCCCAGTGGGTTTCAGGCACATCTTGGTATGAAGCTGCTGATGCGGCTTGTATTGTTGCGTCTGCTTTTTGTTGCATTGCGAAAGCTCTATCCACAATAACTGCCAGTTGAGCACGCGTTAACGTCTCATATACACCAAATTTCCCATTTGAGTAACCTTGAAGAATACCTGCCTCATTCATTGCTGCAATATCTGATGCAAAGTCATTGCTTGTTGATACATCAGTGAAGTTAACTGGGTTTTGCGCTTTTAAGTTTAATACTCGGTTAACCATTGCTGCAGTTTGACCACGAGTAATTGAATTTTCAGGTTTAAATGTTGCATCTTTATATCCATTAATAACTCCATCTTGACTTAATGACAGAATGGCTTGTAATGCTGGATGCGCAAGTGGTACATCTTTGTATACATCACTCATTGAAACAGAAGCTGGAGTTGAAGTTGCTGTTACCGTTGTGTTGATAATGCGTTTTGCACCTACATAATATTTACCCCAATAGTATGGGTCATTGATGCTGCTTGTTGTGATCCCTTCAGATTCTGCTGATGCGAATCTTCCGTTACCTACATAAATTCCTACGTGTGTAATCCCAGGTCCTAAGTTATTAAAGAATACAAGGTCACCTGCTTGTAAGTTAGCTTTTGAAACGACTTTCCCTGTTCCGTATTGTGAAACTGAAGTTCTTGGAAGAGTTATGCCTGCTTTTTTGTATACATATGAAGTATATCCTGAGCAATCAAATCCTGTTGGTGTGGTTCCGCCCATTTGATAACGTACACCTAATAAAGAATTGGCGATTTTCACTATTTCGTTTCCAGTGGCTGCACTTGCTTGAGTCGTCATGAACGGAGCAATTGAGATAAGTAAAGCTACTATTACCATTTGAATCACGCGTTTCTTCATTTTCCACCTCGATAAAGTTTTGTGTTAGATTCTAGGTGCATTTTGTCATGCCCTGAATCTTTCTATAGTTTTAACAACCTGATTAGAATTCTAACAAAGATTTGTTTAAAGTGAGGTTACGGTTTCATTACAGTTGTGTAACAAAAGTCAGAAAATTGATGAATTATTAGAGGGAATGCTGTTTTGTGGGTTTTCTGGTGATACTAGTGTGTTATTTGTTTATTTGCAGAATTATGACGAAGATTACGTAAAGGTGCCAGGTACACACACGATTTCAATCGATTGTTGGTTGAAATCGTGTGTGTACCTGGCACCTTATTTACTGTATCTCGTCTGTTTGAACTCTTGTTAGGAATGCAGCGAATTCAGATCTTGTCATGTTTTCGTATGGTTTGAATGTCCCGTCTGAGTATCCTTTTGTTACTTTGGCTTCTATCGTTGGCAAAATATATGCGTATGATGCCATTGAAGGTGATACATCGCTAAATGTGTTTTGGGTTGAAGGTGATGTTGTTAATTGGAATGCTTTTGATATGAGGATGGCCATTTCAGCACGAGTAACTGTTTTACCTGGCTTAAATGTTCCGTCGTCATAGCCTGTAATGATATTGGCTTCTACTGCTTTTTGAATATAGCCTGAAGCGAATGAATCACTTGAAACATCTTTGAATATTGTACTTGTTTGTGTTCCGTCATATTCCAAAGCTCGTCCTAGTAAAGTTGCAGCTTCTGCTCTTGTGATGATCTGGTATGGTTTATACGAACCGTCAAGGTATCCTGCGATTTGGTTTTTATTCGCCAAGTATCCAATATGCTGACTGAACCATTGTGTGGTTGTTACATCGGTATAATTCGGCTCAGTTAACGAAATCATTATTCTTTCTTTTACCGGAAACCCGTTAGTCGTTGTGTACCCGAGATCAACTGGGTAAGTACCTTTTACTCCGTAGATTGACCATGAACCATTGGTTTGTGGTACTTTCATGCCATTTCTCCAAATTGATACACTGACATTTGGTGTTTTTAAAGATATGTCTACTTTACCAGAGCTCGTCTGTTTCACTATTTCTGGTGTGCCAGGAATATTTTTTGGATATTGAAGAAGTCCTTTACCGAAAATCGGATCACGACCAGGTTCACCCAAGTCTTTTGTCATTCCACCTAATAGATTACGTATTTCGACATTCGTCATCGCTGGAAAGCGTTCTTTTAATAAGGCTAGGACTCCAGTGACATGTGGTGCTGCCATCGATGTGCCTGATAAAAGAGTATAACCATCTTGCTTCCCATCAAGGTAATCCCATTCTGATGGATATGAACTAAAAATATTTGCACCTGGTGCAGCAATTTCGATCTTTGGTCCCACTGAACTTTGTGGGTATTTTGTTAAATCTGTATTCACCGCACTAACCGCAATGACTGAATCGTATTGCGCTGGATAGGTAACCATATTATCAGGATCTGTCCCTTTATTTCCTCCGGCACCAACTAAAAGTATTCCTTTGTCATAAGCCACTTTTAATGCATTTTCAATGATTGGATCATCCGTGGTTGTCGTGATGCTTAAGTTCATAACGTCGATTTGTTGTTCGATTGCCCACTCAATACCTTTTACGATACTCGTTGTTGTTCCGACGCCTAATTCATTTAATACTTTAATGCTGTATAAATCTACATTAGGTGCAATACCAATAAGTCCTGTATCATTCGCTAGTGCAGC
>JAHIWI010000081.1 GCA_018816185.1 Bacillota bacterium | reverse complement strand
GTTTATTTTTAAGAAAAGGTCATATATTTTTCTTAGCTTGTATGTATTACTTAGTGTCTCATTCTTCTTTAATGCCTTATATAAAACGGACATAACGAAAAGCGAATCTTTAACCGAATCTAACTTCACTTGGACAAGCACTTACTCCATCAATGGCAGAAACTTGAAAGGGTATGCGAAGACAGATTCAGGAGAGAAATGGTATATTTCATATCGGTTTAGCTCAGAAGCAGAAAAGATAAGTTTTAGTAAACAATTTCTCGTAGGATCAACATTTTATTTTATCGGAAAGGAAATAGATGTTCCAAATCCACCGCACGAATATGCATTTAGTATGGAAACCTATTTAAAGAGTCACGGCGCTATAGGAATGTTTGAAGTAACTCAATGGTCTAACTACAACAAACCAAATGGAGTATTGGGGTTAATCAGTTCTCGACGATTTCAAGCAGAACAATTTATAGATAAAGCGTTTCCAAGGAGTCTAGCCCCAGAAGCGAAAGCACTTTTAATTGGTTTAAGAGATGATGTCACGCAAGAAGAGGAGAGAGCTTATCAAAAACTAGGGATAACACACTTGTTTGCCATTTCAGGTTTACATATTGTGTTTTTATCGTTTATTTTTTACGAATTGCTCATTCGTCTACATTTTCGTAAGCAAAGTGTCTTATTTATTTTAATCATCGGCTTACCTATCTATGGAATTATAGCGGGTGGGGCACCATCGGTTTGGCGAGCAGTCTCTGTATCGGAACTCGTATTACTATTAACTTTTGCTAAGAAGAAAATTTCTGCAGATGATGCGCTTGGTTTAAGCTTGTTGGGATTTTTATTTTTTCAACCTGGCGTATTGCTACAAGTTGGATTTCAATTGTCATATGCAGCAGCGATGGCATTAGTTTTTTCGTCAAAGATCTTAGCTCGACCATATTCAATCTTACAGAAATCTTTTTTAATTACCTTTCTGTGTCAAATCGGCGTGTTTCCAATCCTTCTTTACCATTTCTATGAAGTTTCCATTTCCTCCTTCATCATGAATCTACTATTTGTCCCTCTTTTTTCATTTATTATCTTGCCAATTAATGTTCTGCTCTTATTTCTCTCTGCAATTGTTCCTTCAGTAGCTAATTATCTCTTCATTGTATATGAACCTTTGAGGACGACAATAACAAAAATCATTCTGTATTGTAGTGATATACCTTATCAGTTATGGAACCCTGGAAAACCTTCATTATTCCTCTTAACATTGGCTTTCGTTGGGGTGTTTTGGTCATTTATTCTATTGGAACAAAACAAGAATTTATTAAAGTTGTTTATATCTCTAGGTATTCCAATATTGTTAATTGAAGTGAGTCCTATGTTCAACTCGAGTCTAGAAATCAGTTTTTTAGATGTCGGACAAGGCGATTCGACAGTCATACAAATGCCTCATGAAAGAGGAGTTATCTTAATTGATTCAGGTGGTTTATTAAGGTTTGAACAAGAAAGTTGGATGAGTACTACTTCTCCGTTTGAGATAGGAAGAAATGTAGTCGTCCCGTTTTTAAAAGGAAAAGGAATATCTAAAATAGATACTTTTGTATGGACGCATGCTGATAGTGATCATATTGAAGGTGCTGAGGAAATTATTGAAGAAGTACGCATAAAAGAGATTCATGTTACGCCAGGTATATTGGAAGAAACAGCGTTATTTGATGCATTAAATTCGGCTAAACAGAAAAAAATCGTAATCAAAGAACAAATAGCAGGGCGTAACTGGATTCTTGGAGGTACGACCTTAAACTATTTATCACCAAATGATACACAATATGAAGGGAATAATGATTCGCTTGTGTTATTTCTTGAACATAAAGGATTTCGTGCTTTATTTACAGGAGATTTAGAAAAAGAAGGGGAAGAAGAGGTATTAAAGTCTTACGAAATAGGACTTGAAAATATTCATTTGCTAAAAGCGGGGCACCATGGAAGCAAAACGTCAAGTTCCCAAAAATTCATTGAAGTTTTAAGTCCACAGCTAACTGTATTTTCAGCGGGTAAAAATAATCGATACGGACATCCACATAAAGAGGTGCAACTGCGTTTTAATGAGTTATCCTTAACAACTTTATCAACTGCGGAGTATGGAACGATTAGCGTTTATTTTGAGGATGGAAACATGAGATCGGAAACAACTATGGTTAAATAAAAGTAGAAAAAGAGATCTGTCTATACGACAAATCTCTTTTCAACAGTTATTCTTATCATCAAAAATCACTGTGCTTAGATAATCACTTATTTTGTAATGAAGTCAATTACAGTCGCAATGGTGAAAATCGTTGCAAAGAAAACAAATGATACAACAAATCCAACACCTGAATCCGTTACATCATTACGTCGGGTTTGGACATTCTTTTCAAATTCGTTCATTGCTACCCCTCCTAATTCAAATTAATTATAAGCGATTCTCGGTAAAAAATCTATAAACAAGCAGATTTTTTCAGCGTTTTCAACTTTATGACACATTTTGTTCAAAGACAGCAGAGGAAAGATTTCATGTATAATAACATAAGAAGCGATAAATGGGAGGTTCTTTATGTTTTCAGCTGTCTGGAAGAAGATATCACAAGGTAATTATAGTTCCGTTTATGTTTTAGTAGGTTTAGAACATTACTTCTTTGATGAAACGATTCGTCGGATGAAACAATCGTTAAATCAAAAAGAAGAAACAGATGTAATCGTGTTCGATCTTGATGAAGTACCTGTTCAATACGTAATAGAAGAAGCTGACACACTTCCATTTTTTTCTGAACGAAAATTAATCATTGCAAAAAATGCTTCTTTTTTAAAAGCGACAGAAAAAGGGAAAGAAAAAATAGAGCATGATTTAAAAGCTTTAGAAAAATGGATGAATCATCAATCAGAAACGGCTATCGTCATTTTTATAGCACCTTATGAAAAGATGGATGAACGTAAGAAAATATCTAAATTGATGAAAGAAAAAGCTGTTTTTTTAGAAGCAAAGTCTCTTGAAGGAAATGATTTAAGAGTATGGATTCAATCTACCGTTCAACATGAAGGGAAAACAATAGGGGAAGAAGCGGTTCAATTATTAATTGAAGTAATTGGACATGATTTAGTGCAACTCCAATCTGAAATAAAGAAAATGGCCATTTATTTAGGTGAAGAATCCGAAATCTCGACTTCAATAATCGAAATATTGTTGTCGAAAACACTGGAACAGGATGCCTTTCAACTGCTAAATGCTTATTTACGTGGTGACACAAGTACTGCACTAAGCGTATACCATGACTTACTAAGACAAAAAGAGGAACCGATTAAACTAACAGGTTTATTAGCTTCCCAAATACGACTTATGTCGAATGTAACGTATTTAAGAAAAAAGGGCTATCACGCACAAGCCATTGCCAAGCAACTGAAAGTTAACCCGTATCGAGTAAAGTTAATTGTCGAAAGTAGAAATCCCATTGATGAAAAACGCCTACTCCATGTCATGCATCGATTGGCTGATGCGGATTTGAAACTAAAAACGAGTAGTGGTAACCGTGATCGGATTTTAGAGTATTTACTAATGAGTAAAATTTAACCTTTTCTTTATCATTTAATTCACCTATGAACGAAAAAAAGACCGGATTCGATAATCGAATCTGGTCTTTTGTATGATTACGCTTTTTTCATTAACTGAGCTTTTTTACGAGCTGCTGTGTTTTTATGAAGTAATCCTTTAGAAGCTGCTTTATCAACTTGCTTGATAGCAGATAATATAAGGTCTTTTGCGTTTTCTTCGTTATTAAGAGAAGCCGTTTCAGCTTTCTTAACTGCTGTACGCATTGTCGATTTGTTGTGAGCGTTTTGTACGTTTGCAGAAGCATTCGTTTTCACACGTTTAATCGCAGATTTAATGTTTGGCATATCTTTCACCTCCTAAAAAGTCATTCTGTTCAAAACACATGGCATTGATCGGTCAGTATCACTAAAATTATTGATAACTTACTTAACATGCAATTGTTTTAAAAAGAATTCGAGATACAGAGTTTCTCGTGTATCAGCTTTTGCGCTAATATAAGGCGCTGTTTGCTTTACGTATTAGATTTTAATTCTCAATACAACAAGCATTATTTTAGCAAACCAAAACTTAAATTGCAATAGATTCACGCAAAGAATATTTACTTGACACCTTGGGCAAACTTTTTTTGAGGTGAAAATTATGAATCCACAAAGTTTATTAAGAACTGATTTGATTGATGAAGCCACAGAAGTTGTTCAACATCGAACGAAAAAAGAGAAAGACACTTTATATGAAACCCCTGGAATCGAGATGAATGAAGAGAGAAAAGGCAGAGTTCATATTACGGAAGTTAAAACTGACCCTGAAGGAGCTGCCAGTATTGGAAAGAAAGCTGGAACGTATATTACTTTGTCTGTTCCAACACTTTCAGCAGAAGATGAGGAAGGCTTTAAAGAACTAGAACAACAATTTGTTTCATCTTTGCAAGATATCCATGAAGAATTAAATCTTACCGCTGATTCGAAAATACTCATAATTGGTCTAGGTAATCGAACAATCACACCAGATGCAATCGGTCCATTCGCCATTGATCGCTTCCATGAGGACATGTTTACTATGCCTTTTGAGCATGGACAGGTCGTAGTATATGCTCCGGGGGTTACAGGGCAAACCGGGCTAGAGACGAGCGAATTTGTTAGAGCGATGGCTGAACATGTAAAACCAAATTTAATCATCGTAATTGACGCATTAGCCGCGAGAAATCAAGACCGACTGTGTAAAACAATTCAAATAACAAACACGGGTATTCACCCCGGGTCAGGTGTAGGGAATGCTAGAAGTGAAATTTCGTTTGAATCACTAGGTGTTCCTGTTACTGCAATCGGCGTACCGATGGTAGTAGACGCACCAGTCCTAGTAGTCGACGCGATTGAAACCGTATTTAAAGTAATTTCTAGTCAAATCGGAGCTGCAAACAACCCTTCATCAGCTCTTTCAATTGGCTCATGGTTAAGAAGTACGGATGTCCCAATTGATGTTGAAGCAATCAAGCCAATATTTGGCGAATGGAGTGGATGGTCTTCTGAAGAGATTCGAGCATTATTACAAGAAGTATTACCTCCACAGCATCAACAATTATTTGTAACTCCTAAAGAGTCTGACTCATGGGTTGTTAAGCATGCAGACCTTATTCAAGTTAGTGTATCAAAATGGCTTCAAGGGAAAGTTTTTAGTTCTATCACTCCTTAATCCTACGTAATCTGTAGGAAGGAGGGGTGATTAATGCGAAAAACAGTTCAAAAAGCTATAAGTTTTTATCTTTTTTTATTTTTACTGCCCATAATATTTGTTAAAATCCCAATTCTCGCATTTGAACCTATAGTAAAAGAACAAGTAGAAACGCGGCCAGTTGCTTATGCAGCAAATGTGACAAAAGAAGTTCCACTAAAAGAAGAGAATGCTCCATTACAAGCTTTATTAGTTTTTACACATTCACACGAAGCTTTTCATCCCATCATCAAAAAAGAAATTGGTGTGATTGCCAATTATCATTCATCAAGTAATATCACCAATATTAGTGATTTGGTGACAAAGCACTTCTTATTAAATAATGTAGAAGTGGATGTTTTACCATTTGACAATATGACGGCAATGAAAAACACAAATCGACAATTTCACGAAGCGTATTCTGCTATACGTCCAGTTTTACAAAAACAACTAGGGACTAAATCATATGATCTTGTTCTTGACGTACATCGGGATTCTGCCAAACATAAAGTGACTACGATTACATCAAATAATGAAAGCTATGCTCGTATTGCTTTAGTTGTCGGAACAGAGCATCCGAGCTATAAAATGAATGAATCTTATGCACAACTCATATCACAAGAGATGAATCGTCTTATTCCGAATATCTCAAGAGGTGTCATTACGAAATCGAAGGATAGTGGGAATGGTATTTATAATCAAGACCTTTCACCACATTCTATATTGATTGAACTAGGCGGTATTGAAAATACGGAAGAAGAGATTAACAGAACGATTGCAGTCATTGCAAAAGCGATTTCTATCGCGTTTGAAAATACGAAAGCAACCTAACATTGAAGAAATGTGTGTTCACTGCTATAATTTGAAATAGTTTAATTAGGAGTGGACATCACATGAATCGAGAAGAACGTAATAAACGTCAACAGAACATTAGAAACTTTTCAATTATTGCCCATATCGATCACGGTAAATCTACATTGGCCGATCGAATTTTAGAGCAAACAAAAGCATTGACTTCAAGAGAAATGAAAGCACAACTTCTCGATTCAATGGACTTAGAACGTGAACGTGGAATCACAATTAAATTGAATGCGGTTCAATTAACTTATCGTGCAAAAGATGGCGAAGATTATACTTTTCATTTAATTGACACACCAGGACATGTCGATTTCACATATGAAGTGTCGAGAAGTTTAGCAGCATGTGAAGGTGCCATTTTAGTTGTAGATGCTGCGCAAGGAATCGAAGCACAAACTCTAGCGAATGTTTATTTAGCATTGGATAACGAGTTAGAAATCTTGCCTGTTATCAACAAAATTGATTTACCTGCAGCTGATCCAGAGCGAGTGCGCGGGGAAATCGAAGAAGTTATCGGTTTGGACGCGTCTGAAGCAGTTTTAGCTTCTGCGAAAGCAGGAATCGGTATCGAAGAAATTTTAGAGCAAATTGTTGAGAAAGTCCCTGCTCCTATTGGAGACCCAGAGGCTCCATTAAAAGCTTTAATTTTCGACTCTTTATATGACCCATACCGTGGAGTTATTGCATATGTCCGCGTAATGGAAGGTACTGTTCGTCCGGGAGATAAAATTCGAATGATGGCTACTGGGAAAGAATTCGATGTGATAGAAGCGGGTGTATTTACGCCAAAAGCCACTCTACGTGAGGAATTAACTGTAGGGGATGTAGGATTTATAACGGCGGCTATTAAAAATGTGGGAGACACTCGAGTAGGGGATACAATTACAAGTGTTAGCAACCCTGCATCAGAGTCTTTACCGGGTTACAGAAGATTAAACCCAATGGTTTATTGTGGATTGTATCCAATTGATACATCAAAATATAATGATTTACGTGATGCATTAGAGAAGCTTGAACTTAATGACGCTGCTCTTCAATTTGAGCCTGAATCATCACAAGCATTAGGATTTGGTTATCGCTGTGGATTCTTGGGTCTTCTTCATATGGAGATTATTCAAGAACGTTTGGAACGAGAATTTAATATCGACCTTATCACAACCGCACCAAGTGTTATTTACGACGTGCATATGACAGATGGACAAATTAAAAAAGTTGATAATCCTTCTATGATGCCTGATCCTCAAAAAATCGACCGCATTGAAGAGCCTTATGTTAAAGCAACCATTATGGTTCCTAACGATTTTGTAGGTGTTGTCATGGAGCTTTGCCAAAAGAAACGCGGGAATTTCATGACCATGGATTACATTGATAAAACGCGTGTAAGTATTATTTATGAAGTTCCGCTTTCTGAAGTGGTTTACGATTTCTTCGACCAATTAAAGTCTGGTACAAAAGGATATGCTTCTTTCGACTATGAGTTAATTGGTTACAAACCATCTAAGCTTGTGAAAATGGATATTCTACTGAATGCTGAACAAGTTGATGCATTAAGCTTTATTGTTCATAATGATTTTGCTTATGAGCGTGGAAAGATTATTGTTGAGAAATTAAAGAAATTAATTCCTAGACAACAATTCGAAGTACCAATCCAAGCAGCGATTGGTCAGAAGATTGTCGCTCGATCAACAATTAGTGCGATACGTAAAAATGTATTAGCTAAATGTTATGGTGGAGATATATCACGTAAACGTAAATTATTGGACAAGCAAAAAGAAGGTAAAAAACGTATGAAACAAGTCGGGTCAGTCGAAGTTCCTCAAGAAGCATTTATGGCTGTATTGAAAATGGACGAAGATTGATTTCATATTAGAAAAACAAAGCTTGCACCAAAAATGGTGCAAGCTATGATTTTCTTATACTGTTTTTACAAAACTTGTACTTTATTATTTAGATCAAAGAAAAAGAGGCTGCAATTTAGCCTCTTTTTTGTGTAAGAAAGCTCAATTTAATGAATGATGTTTTGCCTACAATGTCCTAGTACTTAATATTGATAAATAACACATCAAAAAGAAAGGAGTGGATCTTGTGATTAAAGGTATTTATATACATATTCCTTTTTGCCATCAAATCTGTCACTACTGTGATTTTAATAAAGTCTTTTTTAAAAACCAACCAGTTGATGCTTATATTGAAGCCTTAGGTCTTGAAATGAAAATGTTTGTTGAAAAATACCGACATTTATTACATGTAAAAACGATATTTCTCGGTGGGGGAACCCCAACTGCATTAAGTCCCGCACAATTACAAAGACTTTTTGATTTAATTCAACAATATATTCCACTCGATCATCTTCAAGAATTCACTTCAGAAGCTAACCCAGACGAACTTACATTCGAGAAATTAGTTGTTATGAAAAAGAATGGAATCAATCGATTAAGTATAGGTGTTCAAAGCTTTGACTCAGACATTTTGGAACGCTTAGGAAGAACCCATACGACTGATCATGTTTATAAGACACTTGAAATGGCGAAAGATATCGGATTTGAGAACATTAGTATTGATTTAATGTATGGCTTGCCGGGGCAAACGATGGATCAATGGAAAGATACGCTACAAAAAGCTTTGGATTTGAATTTGCCACACTACTCTGCGTACTCGCTAATAGTTGAACCGAAAACAGTTTTTTATAATTTAATGACAAAAGGTAAGTTGATGTTACCAGGTGAAGACTTAGAAGCTGATATGTATGACTGGTTAATAAATCAGATGGCATCTAAAGGAATTCATCAATATGAAATCAGTAATTTTGCTAAGACAGGTTATCACTCTCAACATAATAATTTGTATTGGGAAAATGTGAACTATGCGGGATTTGGAGCTGGAGCACATGGGTATGTAGAAACAATCAGATATGCAAATATCGGTCCTATTCGAAAGTATATTGATACGGTTAGTGAAGGTGCATTCCCAATTCAGTCCTCTCATGAAGTAACACCAACTGAACAAATGGAAGAAGAAATGTTTTTAGGGTTGAGAAAAGTTGACGGAATCAATCGGATCCATTTCAATGAAAAGTTTGGAGTTACACTGGACGAAGTGTATGGCGAAGTCATCTCTAAACATATTTCTAATGGCACAATGATAAGTACAGAAGAGTCCATTGCTATTTCAAAACAAGGTCGATTTATTGGAAATGAAATTTTTCAAACTTTTTTAGAAAAATAACGTGTCGTATTCGTTGACTTTCCTCCTTGAATTTGATAATTTATGTATGAGTATTAGCACTCTCAAGAGATGAGTGCTAACAGAGGTGATATTATGTTAACGAACCGACAATTGCTTATACTTCAAGTAACAGTTGATGACTTTATTCACACAGCTCAGCCAGTGGGGTCACGACAGCTTTCTAAAAAAGAGGAAGTTCCGTATAGTCCTGCAACAATTCGAAATGAAATGGCTGACCTTGAAGAGTTAGGTTATTTGGAAAAAACGCATACTTCGTCAGGTCGAATTCCTTCAGAAAAAGGGTATCGATTCTATGTTGATCATTTACTAACGCCTCAACTTGCATCATCCGATGATATGTTGCAAATACAATCTGTATTTAAAGAACGAATGGTTGAAACGGAACAAGTCATTCAAAAAACAGCTATGATTTTATCCGAATTAACAAGTTACACATCGATATTGTTAGGACCTGATGTTCGCAAGCATCGCGTGAAGCGATTTTCGATTGTGCCTTTAACAAATGATTCGGCGGTGGCCATAATCATTACAGATTCTGGCCACGTAGAGAATCGACTATTCCAATTGCCAAAAGGTTTAACAGCGTCAGATATCGAAAAAATGGTAAACATTTTAAATGAACAACTTATAGGTGTTCATTTACATGAATTACACCATGCGCTTGAAAAAGAAACATCCGCACTGTTAAAACAACATATCGGTCGATATGGCGAGCTTATGTCTTCATTTGGAGCTGCAATTTTGAGTCCTCAAGAAGAAAAAGTGTTTTACGGCGGCAAATCCAAACTGCTCCATCATCCTGAGTTTAGTGATTTACAAAAAGCTCGTGGCCTTATTACGATGATGGACCAAGCAAATCAAATTTCAACTTTGTTTTCACCGAATCAAGCGGGTATTCATATTCGTATTGGTTCTGAAAATACCCTTTTGGAAATGGAAGACTGTAGTGTCATTACCGCATCCTATACCATTGGGGAAGAACAAATGGGTTCTATTGCTATAATTGGACCAACAAGAATGGACTATCGACGGGTTGTTACTCTGTTAGATGTTATGAGTAGCGATTTGTCTCGTGAACTTACTCGAATACTGAGAGGTTCAGGATAATGAAGGAGGAACAAAACTTGTCACAATCAGAAGAAAAAGAAGTAGTAAACAACTTAGAAGAAGAGTCTGTAGAAGACAATGAAGTTGTTAATCAAGATGAAACTCAATCAAATGACGAAATGACAAACGAAGCACCTTCTGAATTAGAATTGCTTCAAAAGCAGTTAGATGAAGAAACTAACCGACATTTACGTCTACGTGCAGACTATGAGAACTTTAAACGTCGTGCACAGCTAGATCGTGAATCTGCGGAGAAGTATAAATCGCAAGGAATTCTTTCTAACTTATTGCCCGTTTTAGATAATTTCGAACGTGCTATGCAAGTAGAGACTGTATCGGAAGAATCGCAGTCACTGCGAAAAGGGTTAGAAATGGTTTATAAAACACTTGTCGAAGCCACTGAGCGAGAAGGTTTGCAAGTGATTGATGCTGAAGGGGTATCTTTTGATCCTAATTTGCATCAAGCAGTGATGACAGAGACGGATGATTCGAAAGAATCTGGTGTCGTGTTACAAGAGCTCCAAAAAGGGTACAAGTACAAAGATCGTGTACTTCGACCTTCAATGGTTAAAGTAAACGAATAAAATTAATATTTTCATATATCTAGGAGGAAATTATAAATGAGTAAAATAATTGGTATTGATTTAGGAACAACAAATTCATGTGTAGCAGTATTAGAAGGCGGAGAGCCAAAAGTTATTCCAAATCCAGAAGGCAATCGTACAACTCCATCAGTTGTAGCTTTCAAAAACGGAGAGCGTCAAGTTGGAGAAGTAGCAAAACGTCAGTCAATAACAAACCCGAACACAATTCAATCTGTTAAGCGTCATATGGGTACTGATTTTAAAGTGAAAGCTGAAGATAAAGAATATACACCTCAAGAAGTGTCAGCAATGATTCTTCAATATATAAAAGGTTATGCTGAAGATTATTTAGGTGAAAAAGTAACAAAAGCAGTAATCACAGTTCCTGCTTACTTTAATGATGCTGAGCGTCAGGCAACTAAAGATGCTGGTAAAATCGCAGGTTTAGAAGTAGAACGTATTATCAATGAACCAACAGCTGCAGCATTAGCATATGGTTTAGACAAAATGGATCAAGACCAAACAATTTTAGTATATGACCTTGGTGGCGGTACATTTGACGTTTCAATCTTAGAACTTGGCGATGGCGTATTTGAAGTTAAGTCTACTGCTGGTGATAACCGTCTTGGTGGAGATGACTTTGACCAATTATTAATGGATTACTTCGTTACTGAATTCAAAAAAGACAACGGAATCGACTTGTCTAAAGATAAAATGGCTATGCAACGTTTGAAAGATGCAGCTGAAAAAGCGAAAAAAGATTTATCAGGTGTTACTTCAACACAAGTATCATTACCATTCATCACAGCTGGAGAAGCTGGTCCTTTACATTTAGAAATCACATTAAGCCGTACAAAATTTGATGAATTAACTGCTTCTCTTGTAGAACGTACAATGGTTCCTACTCGTCAAGCATTAAAAGATGCAGATCTTTCTCCATCTCAAATCGATAAAGTTATTTTGGTTGGTGGTTCTACTCGTATTCCAGCAGTACAAGAAGCTATCAAAAAAGAAACTGGCAAAGAACCACATCGTGGTGTTAATCCAGATGAAGTAGTAGCAATGGGAGCAGCAGTTCAAGGTGGGGTATTAACTGGTGATGTTAAAGATGTAGTCCTTCTTGACGTAACGCCACTTTCACTTGGAATTGAAACGATGGGAAGCGTATTTACGAAGTTAATTGAACGTAATACGACGATTCCTACATCAAAATCTCAAACATTCTCTACAGCAGCAGATAACCAACCAGCAGTAGATATTCACGTACTTCAAGGTGAACGTCCGATGGCAACAGATAATAAAACATTGGGTCGTTTCCAATTAGCGGATATTCCACCAGCACCACGTGGTGTTCCACAAATTGAAGTAACATTTGATATTGATAAAAATGGTATCGTTACAGTTAAAGCAAAAGACTTAGGAACGCAAAAAGAACAAAATATTACGATTCAATCTAACACTGCATTAACTGATGAAGAAATCGAACGCATGGTTAAAGAAGCAGAAGCAAACGCTGAAGCTGATAAAGTGCGTAAAGAAGAAGCTGAATTGAAAAATGAAGCGGATCAAATGGTATTCATGACGGAAAAAACGTTAAAAGATCTTGAAGGAAAAGTATCTGAAGAAGAAGTTAAACAAGCTGAAGAAGCAAAAGAAGAGTTGAAAACAGCTCTTGAAGCAGGGAATTTAGAAGATGTACGCACGAAAAAAGATAAATTGAACGAAATTGTTCAAGCTCTTACAATGAAAATGTACGAACAAGCAGCAGCAGATGCTCAAGCAGCTGAAGGTGCTGAAGGTTCAACAGCAGACGATGGTGTTGTAGACGCTGAGTTTGAAGAAGTAAATGAAGAAGACAAAGAAAACAAAGACAAGTAAGACAACCGAAAAGTCAAAGTCTGGAACTCCAGCTTTGGCTTTTTCAATGTCTTTGGCATTGACGTAGTCTACATGCTACAATTAACCTTATCCCGCAATTATAAGGGTGTTTTTTCGTGGAGAAAATTACATCTTGATTGCAATATGAACGATTAATTTTAGGCTAACGGAGAGTGGAAAATGAATAAACGAGATTACTATGAAGTCCTTGGTTTAACAAAAGGCGCTTCTAAAGAAGAAATTAAAAAAGCTTATCGAAAATTATCAAAACAATATCATCCTGATATTAATAAAGATGACAATGCCGTGGATAAATTCAAGGAAATTTCGGAAGCCTATGAAGTATTGAGTGATGATCAGAAAAAAGCACAATATGATCAATTCGGACATGCAAATCCAAACCAAGGTTTTGGTGGAGGAGCAGATGGATTTGGTTTTGAAGATATTTTCAGTTCATTCTTTGGCGGCGGTTCTCGTCGTAGAGATCCAAATGCACCTCGAAAAGGTGAAGATCTTCAATACTCCATGACGATTGACTTTGAAGAAGCTGTTTTTGGTAAAGAGACAGAAATCGAAATTCCTAAAGATGAAACGTGTGACACATGTCATGGTAATGGAGCAAAACCGGGTACGACACCAGAAACTTGTTCACATTGTCAAGGAACTGGTCAATTAAACGTAACTCAAGATACACCATTCGGTCGCATGGTGAATCGAAGAGCTTGTCATCACTGCCAAGGAACTGGAAAATTGATTAAAGACAAATGCTCAACCTGTCATGGTCAAGGAACAGTTACGAAGCGTAAAAAAATTAAAGTATCAATTCCAGCAGGTGTAGATGATGGACAACAATTGCGTGTAACCGGTCAAGGTGAACCAGGTAAGAACGGCGGTCCAGCTGGTGACTTATATATTGTATTCCGTGTACGTCCGCATGAACGTTTTGAAAGAGATGGAGACGATATTTATTTCGAACTTCGTTTAACCTTCCCTCAAGCATCGCTAGGTGACGAAATCGAAGTACCGACTGTTAATGGGAAAGTAAAATTAAAAATCCCTGCAGGCACACAGTCTGGAACAAAATTCCGATTAAAAGGAAAAGGTGTTAAAAATGTTCATGGGTATGGCATGGGTGATCAGCACGTCATTGTAAAAGTAATGACACCTTCAAAATTAACAGAAAAGCAAAAACAATTATTACGTGATTTTGCTGAAGTTAGTGGGGATATTCCTGAAGAACAAAGTAGTTCATTATTCGACAAAATTAAACGTACAATAAAAGGCGATTAAGGAGTTGACGCAGGTGAAATGGTCGGAGCTTTCGATTCATACAACAAACGAAGCTGTTGAAGCGATATCAAATATTCTTCATGAAGCAGGCGCAAGTGGAGTGGTAATTGAGGATTCAGAAGAATTAAGTCGTGATCGTGAAGATATTTTTGGTGAAATATATGAGCTTAATCCGAATGACTTCCCTAAAGAAGGAGTTATTGTAAAAGCTTACTTACCTTTAAACAGCTTTTTAGGTGAAACTGTTGAAGAAATAAAGCTCGCGATTGATAACCTTGTTAACTTTGATATTAATTTAGGTCATAATGTCGTAACTATAAGTGAAGTCAATGAAGAAGATTGGGCGACAGCATGGAAAAAGTATTATCACCCAGTCAAAATTTCAGAACGCTTTACCATCGTTCCTACTTGGGAAACATATGAACCAGTATCGACGGATGAACTGATTATTGAACTTGATCCAGGGATGGCTTTTGGAACTGGTACACATCCAACAACCGTTATGTGTCTACAAGCTTTGGAGAAAACGGTTAAACCAGGAGACACTGTAATTGATATCGGTACGGGATCAGGTGTATTAGCAATTGGTTCTGCCTTACTTGAAGCAAAGCATGTTCATGCCCTTGACTTAGATGAAGTGGCTGTAAGATCTGCAAAAATTAATGTGAAATTAAATAAAGTCCAAGGTACAACGGAAGTTGTTCATGGAAACTTATTAGATACCGTTAAGGAACCAGCAGATGTAGTCGTTGCTAATATCTTGGCAGAAATAATTATGTCATTTACTCATGATGCATTTAAGGTGGTAAAAGACGGTGGAATGTATATTACATCCGGAATTATCGGTGCTAAGAAAGAGGATGTAAAACAGTCACTTATTGAAGCTGGATTCATTATTGACGAAGTAATGATGATGGAAGACTGGGTAACAATTCTTTCGAAGAAACCGGCAAAGGAATAAAAGAGGATGCAACGGTATTTTAGTTCACTTCCATTTATTAATAATCGATTACTTATTTCAGGTGATGATGCCAAACATATTCAAAAAGTTATGCGGATGCAAGAAGGTAATTCAATCATCATCGTTACGGAAAAGGTTGCATATAAGACTGTCATTATCGGCTTTGAAGGACAAGATGTTCAAGTTGAAATGATTGAAGGTCCTTTAAAGAGTAATGAGTTACCGAAAAAAATCACGATTTGTTGTGGTTTACCAAAAGGTGAAAAACTCGATTTAATTACACAAAAAGGCACAGAACTTGGTATGGATGAGTTAGTACTTTTTGATGCAGAACGTTCAATTGTAAAATGGGATTCTTCAAAAGGTCTGAAAAAGCAGCAGAGATTGCAAAAGATCGCGAAAGAAGCTGCTGAACAATCACACCGAAATAAAATTCCACAAATAAGTGACATGTTATCATTTAAGCAACTTCTCAGTATGTCGTCAAAATACGATTGTCTTTATGTAGCTGATGAAGAAGAGGCAAAACTAACCGATAGAAAAAGGCTGGTTGATCAATTAAAAGAAGCGTTGAAGTTTGATTCAATACTAGTCGTCTTCGGTCCAGAGGGTGGCTTATCTAGAAGAGAAATTTCTGAATTACATGAGAAGGGGTTCCATTCCATTTCTCTTGGTCCTCGGATTTTAAGAGCTGAAACGGCTCCTTTATATGTTCTTTCAGCAATTTCGTATGAATTGGAATAGCAAAGGTTTTCATTAATTTTTACTATATGACTTATATAACTTTTTACTATAGGGAAAGATATGCTTGTAGACGAATAAAAAGTGTTGATTTTCATTGCGACGGTCGCTTTCCGGGGGGGCATGGCTTTAGCCGCTTCCCTTGCGAGCTTGGTCCAGGGTCTAAAGCTCCTGCTATTCCCCTCGGAGTCGTCGTCTCCATTCCAATAAACGGTAATCCCTGTAAAAAATACATGTATGCTCCTAATCGAATTAACACTTTTACTTTTATTACAACTGCATGTTAAAATGAAGAGGTACGGACAACTTCCGAAAGGGTGAAACTAATTGACTAAAAATATCGCGTCAATGATCGATCATACATTATTAAAACAAGATGCTACAAAACAACAAATAGAAAAACTTTGTGCAGAAGCGAAAGAATATGTATTTGCTTCAGTATGTGTTAATCCAACTTGGGTAAAGACTTCTGCTGAACTATTAACTGGAACTCCAGTAAAAGTATGTACAGTTATTGGTTTCCCACTAGGTGCATCAACTCCTGAAACGAAAGCGTTTGAAACAAAAGATGCTATTCAAAATGGTGCTGGAGAAATAGATATGGTCCTAAACGTAGGAGCATTAAAATCTGAAGATCTTGCACTAGTTAAACGTGATATTGAAGCTGTTGTAGAAGCAGCAAAAGGTAAAGCAATTGTAAAAGTAATTTTAGAAACTTGCTTATTGACAAAAGAAGAAATAAAAGTTGCTAGTCAACTTTCTAAAGATGCTGGGGCGGATTTCGTTAAGACGTCAACTGGTTTTTCTACAGGTGGGGCAACAGTAGAAGACGTGAAATTAATGCGTGAAGTTGTTGGACCGGACCTAGGCGTTAAAGCTTCTGGAGCAGTTAGAAGCCTAGAAGACGTTGAAAAAATGATTGAAGCAGGAGCTACTCGTATTGGAGCTAGTTCAGGCGTACAAATCGTGCAAGGTTTAACTTCAAATTCTGACTATTAATTAGATATACCGTATTGACCTAATTAAGAGTTTACGATATAATTCTAGAGTACATGACACTAGGTCGTGTATTGATGTGTGTTCGGAGGGAGGGAAAGAGAGATGTCAAAAACTGTCGTTCGCAAAAACGAATCGCTTGAAGATGCTCTTCGTCGCTTCAAACGTACTGTTTCTAAAAGTGGTACAATTCAAGAGGTAAGAAAACGCGAGTTTTATGAAAAACCAAGTGTAAAGCGTAAAAAGAAATCAGAAGCTGCGCGTAAACGTAAATTCTAATTTTCGACTTACCAATATTTTGCTCATGATTTTGAAGAAACAAACGTAAAGCGTAACAGAAATCAGAAGCTGCGCGTAAACGTAAGTGGACAAATTCCCATATTCCCTGCGTTCTTAACACGTACTACTTGATGACTAAGAAAGCCTATATGTAAGCCAGAAAATCTTTTTGATTTTCTGGCTTATTTTATTGGGATGAAAAATGTGTAAAGTAGATTTTATCTATAAATTTATTGTGAAATAAATGAATCTTTTTATCTATTCATCCGTACATACTAATGGACGACGTTTTGTCATAAAATAAGGGGGATCATTATGAAGAGGACTCGAGGTATAAGTGGAATTTTACTGCTCGTTATGTCTTTTTTATTGTTGTTACCAAGTTTGCCCGTAAATGCGGCCGAAGTTTATCGCATACCCATACAAAACGAAGTTGAAAAAGGGTTATATGCTTTTCTTGAACGAGCTTTTGATGAAGCAGAAGAAGCTGGAGCGGAACTGGTTATATTAGATATTGATACACCAGGAGGCTTTGTAGATTCTGCTGCAGATATTGCAAAGTTAATGGATGAAACTTCGTTACGAACAATAGCATATATCCATGATGATGCGTTGTCTGCTGGAGCATTTATCGCGTTACATGCGGACGAAATCTATATGTCTCCTAACGGTCGAATTGGTGCTGCTGCAGTAATTGATGGAGCAGGAAATGCTGCTGATGTCAAAGCGAAAAGCGCTTGGTCGACGTCGATGATAACAGCTGCTGAATCATCTGAAAGGGATCCTCAATATGCCCTCGCTATGGCAGATGATTCTGTAGATATGCCGGAATACCGAGCACCTAAAGGAGAGCTGTTAACTCTTTCAGCTAAAGAAGCTTTAGCAGTAAAATACTCTGAAGGGACTGTTAACTCATTCGATGAGTTATTAGAGAAGCTTAGCTTATCAGATTCAACGATTGTTTCAGTTAATGAAACTTTTGCTGAAAAAGTGGCGAGGTTTATAACGAACCCAATTATTGTGCCCATTCTATTATCAATTGCTAGTCTAGGGTTGATAGTTGAATTGTATTCCCCAGGTTTTGGGGTAGCAGGATTCATGGGTCTGAGCGCAATAGGTTTATTCTTCTTTGGACATATGGTTGCAGGTTTAGCTGGGTATGAATCATTATTGCTATTTATAGTTGGTGTTGGATTTGTTATTGCAGAGTTCTTCTTACCTGGTGCCATTGCTGGTATAATAGGACTAGCACTAATTATTGGTGGTATAATTCTTGCGGGAGGAAATGTGATTCACATGGGTATTTCTGTGTTGATTGCATTATTGGTCGCAATAGTGGGAATGGTGATTATCATGAAATTCTTTGGAAAGAATTTAAAACTTTTCAACAAGATTATTCTTACAGACGCAACCGACACGGAACACGGCTACGTTTCGAATGTAAATCGTGTTGAATTACTCGGAAAGTTTGCAGAAAGTATGACACCTTTGCGTCCTTCTGGAACCATTATGCTTGACGGGGAAAGAATTGATGCCGTTACTGAGGGTGGCTATGTTGATCGTGGGAAAATGGTGAAAATCATTAAAGTCGAAGGATCTCGAACAGTGGTTAGAGAAATGAAAGAAGGGGAGGAATTAGTATGATAGAAGGCATTACAGGAGGCACAATCGGTATTATTTTATTGGTTGTTGCTGCATTTATATTACTAGCAATATTCTTTACATTTGTACCAGTTGCATTATGGATTTCAGCATTAGCTGCAGGAGTTCGCATCAGTATCTTTACATTAGTAGGTATGAGGTTACGTCGAGTAATTCCATCTCGTATTGTGAACCCATTAATTAAAGCACATAAAGCGGGTTTAACGGTTACAAATAATCAACTGGAAAGTCATTACTTAGCTGGTGGTAACGTTGACCGTGTTGTGAATGCGTTGATTGCAGCTCATCGTGCAAACATTGAATTACCTTTTGAACGCGCAGCTGCTATTGATTTAGCAGGTCGTGACGTGTTAGAAGCAGTTCAAATGTCTGTAAATCCAAAAGTTATTGAAACTCCATTTATTGCTGGTGTGGCAATGGATGGTATTGAAGTAAAAGCGAAAGCACGAATTACAGTGCGTGCAAACATCGACCGTTTAGTTGGTGGTGCAGGTGAAGAAACGATCGTTGCTCGTGTTGGTGAAGGTATTGTATCTACGATTGGTTCGAGTACGAATCACAAGAAAGTCCTTGAAAATCCCGATATGATTTCACAAACTGTTTTATCAAAAGGCCTTGATTCGGGTACGGCTTTTGAAATCTTATCGATTGATATTGCGGATGTAGATATCGGCAAAAATATCGGTGCTGAACTTCAAACTGAGCAAGCAGAAGCTGATAAGAAAATAGCGCAAGCAAAAGCAGAAGAACGTCGTGCAATGGCTGTTGCAACAGAGCAAGAGATGATTGCAAAAGTACAAGAGATGCGTGCGAAAGTTGTTGGTGCTGAAGCTGAAATACCATTAGCAATGGCAGAAGCTTTACGCGAAGGTAATATTGGCGTAATGGATTATATGAATTATAAAAATGTTCAAGCTGATACAAGCATGAGAGATTCAATTAGTAAAATCGGCAAAGATAAAACGCAGAATGATATCACTCAAGACTAGTAGTGATTATTAACTCTTGAAGGAGGGATGAGACATTGGAAGGAATCATTTTTGCAATCATTATGCTGGTAATCGGTATGATTACTAAAGGTAAAAACACTGAGGATACAGATGGCAAAACTAAACCCTTTATGTCAAAACCCCTGGATCAGAAGTCTGCGAGAAGAATTGAAGATTATGCGAAAGAAGTGTTTCAAGAAGTACAGAAGCAAAGGTCGCCAAATCGAGAGAGTTCTCGTCAAAGTATACCAATGTCACCACCAGTTGAGCGAACTAACCCAGCAATGTCTGAAATCAATCCAACTAAAGTGGGCGAAGACACTGCTAGAAAATCAACTGGAAGATTATCTGTACATCAAAAAACTAAAACTGTGCGTAATCAGAAAATAGCAGCACCATCTTTGTTACCTAAAACAGGTCATGAAGTGATTCAGGCCATTGTGTTTTCAGAAATATTAGCTCCACCAAAATCTAAACGTTAACTCATGACCTTCTTCTTTTCAGCATAAGCTGAAGATAAGGAGGTCTTTTTTTGATTAATCAACACTTAGAGCTGATTCCAATTATACAAATGGAAAATTTTCAACATTTATCTTTTAAGGGACCTTTCGAATTACTCCAGTTAACCGATCATTCAGGTCATTTTCATGGTGAAGGATTTGATATATTCCTCAAGGCTGGAGAAATTCGAGTCCTTTCAATGAATCGAAGCGAACTTAGGATTGAAGTTAGCAATATTCAACATGTAGAAATAAGAAAGAGCAAAGAAAATGAGTAAAAAAATTTCACAGAAACGGTTAATTGTTTGTCGTGTGAAAAAAGGACCTCGTGTTTTTACATTTCTACAAGCACTAAGAGAACAACAAGTTGACATAATTAAATTATCATCTAACGAAGAAGAACTGAAATTCTCCTTTCATGAAATTCACTTGAAAAAAATAAAAAACATTAGAAAAAAATATGGCATTAAGTTGAACATGTCTCGTCCTGATGCCATTCATATTATTCAATTTCAAACTTATATATGGCTAGGAATAATGCTGTTTATTCTAGTTCCATACTTGTTTTCCCATGTAGTTTGGGAAGTTGGAATTGAAGATGTTTCAGAAGAACGAAAAGCAAAAATTCAATCCGAGCTATTAAAATTAAATGTAAAAGAACAGACTCTTAAAAATGACATTCCAAGTGATGGAGAAATAAGACAATCTTTACTAGCGAATAATAAAGATTTATCTTGGATTCACATTAATCGCAAAGGTAGTTCAATCCATTTTGAGGTAGTTCCTGCTCCTGTGAATGAAATTAAATATGCGCCAAAAAAGACGCCATCAGATTTGATAGCAACGCGCAAAGGGGTCATTACGTATTACGATTTGCAATCAGGTGAGAGAGTAGTTCAAATTCATGAAACGGTCCAAAAAGGAGATTTACTGGCTTCAGGAATCATTAAACAAGGAAACATAGAAAAAGTGGTAGGTGCTGAAGGTAGAGTATTTGCTGATTACTGGATGGAAGTCTCGTTTGAATTACCAAAAACGATCAAATATAAAGAGTTAAAAGGAAAAGAAGTCACATTTTTTAACGTGAAACATGCTTGGGAAGTTTATAATGAAAAACGTTCTATACCTTCGTTTGTTCAATTTTTAAGAAATGTTTTTAAAGTGGATACGCATTTGATATATGAAAACAAAACTCAAATTGTAGATGAGGAGTGGATTCAAAATTCATTTTTACCATTGCTTCAAATAAAATCTAATGCTTCCTTATCATCAAATGGACAGATTAAACAGGAAAAGATTTTACACATCGCCTGGTCAAATGATAAAGTAAAAGGGAAAGTATTGTATTACATAAATGATAATATTGCACAAAAACGACCGATCCACCAAGGAGACTGAGCATGCAGGAAGATCAACTGACAGAATTACACGTTCAAGACCCTAATGAAGCAATTCAGTTATTGGGGATATCCGATGGAAATATGAAAGTAATTGAACAGGAACTTGATATTCAAATAATTACTCGCGGCGAATCCATACGAATTACGGGTGATCCATCAAAACAAAAAATTGGGAAACAACTGATCGAACAATTACTTTTGGTGATACGTAAAGGTATAAATATAAATCAACGTGATGTGAGTACTGCTATTGAAATGAGTACGAATGGAACGCTAGAATATTTTTCAGAACTTTACGATGAAGAAATTGCGCGCAATGTAAAAGGGAAATCAATACGGGCAAAAACAATTGGACAACGAGAATATGTTCAAGCTATTCGTCATAAGGACTTAACATTCTGTATTGGTCCAGCCGGTACTGGTAAAACCTATTTAGCTGTTGTACTCGCTACTCAAGCCCTAAAAAATGGTCATGTAAAACGAATTATTTTAACTCGTCCAGCAGTTGAAGCTGGTGAAAGCCTTGGTTTTCTTCCTGGAGATTTAAAAGAAAAGGTAGATCCTTATCTTCGCCCATTATATGATGCTTTGCATGAAATTTTAGGAACTGAACAAACGACTCGATTTATTGAAAGAGGAACCATTGAAATTGCTCCTCTTGCATACATGAGAGGTAGAACTTTAGATGATGCCTTTGTCATTTTGGATGAAGCTCAAAATACAACAAAAGCTCAAATGAAAATGTTTTTAACACGCCTCGGTTTTGGATCCAAAATGGTTATTACTGGGGATAAAACACAAATCGACTTACCTCGTGGAGCCGAGTCTGGTTTAATTGTAGCTGAAAAAATACTTGGTCACGTAAAGGGAATCCACTTCCAAATGCTCGAACAGGGAGATGTAGTCCGTCATCCATTAGTGGCAAAAATAATACAAGCATACGAAGAACAGCCGTCTGAATAAGGACCGCTGTTTTTCTTTGTTTTCACTAATTAGAATTTATTGGTAGAATAATTATATGAATTAAAAAGTTACATGAATCTAATCCCATAGGTTCTCCGTATAAGGATGTATGTATGCTCTTAAATGCATCATTGGGAAGTTTAGATTTATAAAGTGTGATAAGTTTGAATATTCTTGGTAAACTAGTAGCTAGAGATTGAGGTGAATTAATGCAAACCTGGAATAAAAAAATACAAGGAAAGATTGGGTATCGAACTTTTACATTTTCTGCCCTTATTCTTACAGGTATTATTGTCTATTTACTCATGTTGACAGGTGTCAGTCCAGAAAAGTATGACATTGCTTTATTACAACCTTCAAATGAAACGATTCGCTCGGTAAAAACTGTAGAAGATCCGATTAAAACGGAAGAAGAACGTAACCGAATTGCATCAGAAGTAGAAAATGTTTATCAGTTTTCTGAACAAAGCGGCGAAAAGAGTGCAGCTCTTGTTACGTCCATTTTTGATTTAATTCAAGATGTCAAAACTTCAGATACATATGATTCTGAATTAATGGAAGAAAATATTTCACAAGTCCGAGAGAACTTAAGTGTGCTAGGAACAGAAGGGGAAGGTCTCCGTTTCTCAGATGACGCAATAAGCTCTCTATTATTAATGGAAAACAATGACTTGATGGAATTACGAAATTCAGTAACTTCTACCGTATCAATGATTATGAGTGATCCGATAAGAGTAGAAGAAGTGGCAACGGCTAAAAATGACATTGAAAGACGGTTAAGAGGAGATTTATCGATTCCCGAGAATGTTTTGCCCACGGTCGTATTTATTGGAAGATTTAGCATTGTTGAAAACGAAGTTCTTAATAAAGAATTAACTGAAGAAAGAGTTGAACAGGTAAAGGCGAGTGTGGAACCGACGAAAATTTTGCAAGGACAAGTTATCGTTCGTGAAGGACAAATTGTTGATCGAGAAATATATCGTCAGTTAAAACTTGTCGGCATGTTGGATAATCAGTCTTCGTTAAAACCTGCAATTGGGTTATTTTTATTTATTGCATTATGCATGTGGCTATTTTATGTCCAATTAAAAAAATGGAATGCTGATAAAGATGAAAAACAACGCGTCCTAATTGTGTCTATGCTGATCTTTATCCTATCTGTGACAGGTATGAAATTAATAAGTCTCGTGTCAGAGAATTTTGATCTTACGATTGCCTTTTTATTTCCCACCGCTCTAGCTCCAATGTTAGTTCGATCATTAATAAACGAACGATTTGGTGTATTAATGGCATTTTTAACAGCTGCAGTGGCGGGCATTATTTTCCAAGAAGGATACTCGTCTGTGCTACAAATGGAAATCGCTTTGTATATTTTGTTTGGTGGATTAGCTGGGCTTTATGTCATTCAGGGAATAGATAAGCGGTCTCATTTGCTTCAAACGAGTATGGCCGTAGCTGTTGTGAATTTAGTGTTCATGGCATTTTATCTACTAATGAATCAAACGGTTTATGGGTTGTCTGAGTTATTATTTTATGGGATCGCAGCATTTACGTCTGGTTTATTGTCAGGTGCTTTGACGATTGGTCTATTACCATTTTTCGAGTCTGCTTTCGGACTAATATCTGCCATGAAGTTAATTGAATTATCCAATCCTAATCATCCGTTATTAAAGAAAATATTAACGGAAACACCAGGGACTTATCATCACAGTGTCATGGTAGCTAACTTAGCTGATGCAGCATGCGAATCGATCGGTGCAGATGGATTATTAGCTCGAGTAGGTTGTTACTATCATGATATTGGCAAAACGAAACGCCCTGGATTCTTTATCGAGAATCAGATGAGTCACGCAAATCCGCATGATTCTCTTCCTCCAGAAACGAGTAGAGATATTATCCTTGCTCATGGTACAGACGGTGCGAATATGCTTCAAAAACACAAGATGCCAAAAGAAATTGTTGATATTGCCGAACAACATCATGGTACAAGTCTGTTAAAATATTTTTACATCAAAGCGAAAGAAGAAGGCCATGACATTAATGAAGCAGACTATCGATATGCTGGTCCGAAGCCTCAAAAAAAGGAAACGGCAATCATTTCGATTGCTGATAGTGTCGAAGCAGCTGTTCGTTCGATGAAAGAACCTACTCAAGAAAAGATACAAGGGATTGTGCATGCAATTATTAAAGACAAATTACACGATGGCCAATTCGATGAATGTGATTTAACGATAAAAGAATTAAAAACGGTTGAACGAGTTCTTTGTGAGACGTTAAACGGAATTTTCCATTCTCGTATAGAATACCCACAATAAGGAGGCAACTTATGCATTTAGAATTAGATTTACTTGACGAAACTGAATCATTATCAAAAGAAACGTTAGAACTAATTGAACGCATGCTTAATCATGCTGCAGTTTCAGAAGGAATAGAAGAAGGCAGTGAGCTTTCTGTAAGTTTCATTACCAATAACAAAATCCAAGAGATTAACCGTGATTACCGTGGAAAAGATATGCCTACGGATGTCATTTCCTTCGCAATGGAAGAACTCGGAGAGGGTGAAATGGAGATTAAGGCAGTTGGTGCACCAAGACTACTCGGTGATATTTTAATATCAGTGGAACGGGCAAAAGAACAAGCATCAGATTATGGCCATAGTTATGAAAGGGAAATTGGTTTTTTAGCAGTTCATGGTTTCCTTCATTTGCTCGGATATGATCATATGGAGACAGAAGAAGAAAAGGAAATGAACGAGAAACAAGAAGAGATTTTGCTGTCTTTTGGATTGAGTCGTGATTTGGATGAAAAGCAATAATTTCTTTGACTCATTTGGCTTTGCATTTCAAGGATTTAAACAA
Source organism: Bacillota bacterium (assembly GCA_018816185.1). GTDB lineage: Bacteria > Bacillota > Bacilli > Bacillales_A > Planococcaceae > Paenisporosarcina. The sequence continues at coordinate 60,145 of JAHIWI010000081.1, read as the reverse complement.
GTTATTAAATATGAACGAAATTTTCGTTTTCATTTAATAGCAGCTGTTGTCGTTATATTTGCAGGTATATTGAGCAAAATAACTTTAGTTGAGTGGACGGTCATTGTGCTTTGCATCGCTGGAATGTTAAGCCTTGAATTAATAAATTCGGCATTAGAACGTGTCGTAGACTTAGCTTCACCTGAGGTACATGTTTTAGCTAAGCATGCAAAAGATATGAGCGCTGCTGCTGTTCTTGTATTTGCCTGTGCAAGTGCTATAATCGGAATACTCATCTTTTTACCAAAGTGGATGGAAATATTTAATTGAGGTGTTTGAACGATGGATAAAATGCAAGTAATGGAAGAATCAAAAATCGCACGCGAAAACGCGTATGTCCCATATTCGAAATTTAAAGTTGGTGCAGCAGTATTAACGAAAGACGGGAAAATTTATCATGGGTGTAATATTGAAAATGCAGCTTATAGCATGACGAACTGTGCAGAACGTACAGCTATGTTTAAAGCCGTTTCAGAAGGCGTTCGTGATTTTGCCTCAATAGCAGTTGTCGCAGACACAGACGGGCCTGTATCGCCTTGTGGAGCATGCAGACAAGTCATTGCGGAGTTCTGTGAACCTAATATGCCTGTATACTTAATTAATCTAAAAGGCGATGTTCATGAAACAACGGTAGCAGAATTGTTACCTGGAGCATTTTCTCCGGAGGATTTAGCTTATGCTGGAAGCAAATAAGGGGTACAAATCCGGCTTTATCTCAATCATTGGACGTCCAAACGCAGGGAAGTCGACTTTTTTAAATCGTGTAATCGGTCAAAAAATCGCAATTATGAGTGACAAGCCCCAAACGACTAGAAATAAAGTGCAAGGTGTTTTAACAACTGATAAAGAACAAATGATTTTTATCGATACACCTGGAATAAATGAACCTCGACACAAATTAGGGGACTTCATGCTGAAGGTTGCCAAAAATACGCTTCGCGGAGTGGATGCCATCTTACTGATGGTGGATGCAACGGATCGCATAGGTAAACAAGATCGTTATATTTTAGAAATGCTAAAAGATAACGAAACGCCTGTATTTCTAGTTATGAATAAAATTGACTTAATTCACCCGGACAAATTGTTAAGTGTGATTGAATCGTTTAGAAAAGAATACGATTTTGCAGACGTATTACCAATTTCAGCTTTAGAAGGAATCAATATCGAAAAACTTCTTGGTGTGTTAAGTAACCACTTACCAGAGGGTCCTCAATATTACCCGGCTGATCAAGTAACAGATCATCCTGAACGTTTTATTATTTCAGAATTAATTCGTGAAAAAGTTTTGCATTTAACTCATGAAGAAATACCGCATTCTATTGCAGTAGTGATTGAAAAGATTGCTAAAGATCCTGAAAAAGATATGATTCGCGTTAACGCAACAATCATGGTTGAACGCGATTCACAAAAAGGGATTGTTATTGGTAAAAAAGGAGCCTTGCTAAAAGAAGTTGGTGTTCGTGCACGTAAAGACATTGAAATGCTTCTTGGATCAAAGGTGTTTTTAGAAATTTGGGTAAAAGTACAAAGGGATTGGCGCAATAAATCTACTCATCTACGTGACTTTGGTTTCCGCGACGACGAGTATTAAAGAAAGGCGTGTTGTTCAGTGCTAAATCGAGTAGAAGGCATTGTCTTAAAAACACGTGATTATGGAGAAACAAATAAAATTATTACACTTTTATCAAGTGAAACGGGTAAAATCACTGCGATGGCAAGAGGTGCTAAAAAACCTGCAAGTCGGTTAGCATCCGTTACACAACCATTTACTCATGGGTCTTTTTTGATTCAGCAGGGGAATGGGATGGGGACAATTCAGCAGGGAGAGCAAGTCGAATCGTATCGGCATATTCGAGAAAATATCGAAGCGACTGCTTATGCCAGCTTTATTGTGGAATTAATTGATCGAGCAGTAGAGGACCGAACTCCACAGGCAGCTATTTTTAATTTATTGAAAAATTCTTTACATGCGATTTCCGAAGAATATGACCCGGAGGCAATTGCGTTGTTTGTCGAGTGGAAAATGTTGCCAGTAACCGGTATTTATCCAACCTTACACGAATGCGCAAACTGTAAAGCGACAGATGGAGAATTTGCATTTTCATTTCAACAAATTGGTTTCCTTTGCCATCGTTGTTTTGAAATTGACCCGTATATAATTCGTTTGACACCATCACAAGTTAAGTTAATTCGAACATTTTACACGGTTCCAATCGATCAAGTAGGTAAGCTTACGTTAAAAAAGGAAACCAAAATGTTTATTAAAAAAATAGTTCGGACTATTTATGATGAACAAACAGGAATACGGTTAAAATCACGTTCCTTTTTAGATCAACTTGAACGAACTCCGCTTCTATTTCCTGAAAAAGAAACGCCAGACCAGTCTCCTAAATCGGAAGACTGACCTGGCGTTTTTTGTTGTGAAGATTAAAATTCTAAATGTTTCTCAATATAAGCTTTTACTTCTGTAATTGCCATACGAGTTTGTTCCATTGAATCACGATGACGAACTGTTACTTGGCCATCCTCAACCGAATCGAAGTCGTACGTAATACAGAATGGTGTCCCAATTTCATCTTGACGACGGTAGCGTTTACCGATGGATTGAGATTCATCGTAATCCACCATGAAGGATTTACTCAAATCAGCAAAAACTTCGCCAGCACCTTCAGCTAATTTTTTCGATAGAGGTAAAATAGCTGCTTTCACTGGTGCAATTGCAGGATGGAAACGTAAAACCGTACGCTTGTCATCTCCTTCTAATTGTTCTTCAGCATAAGCATCACATAAGAATGCTAGTGTCACGCGGTCCGCACCTAATGATGGTTCGATACAATAGGGAACATAGCGTTCATTCGTTATCGGGTCGATGTAATTAAAGTCTTCTCCAGAGTGTTCCATGTGACGTTTTAAATCAAAATCAGTACGGTCTGCAATACCCCAAAGCTCGCCCCAACCGAATGGGAATTTATATTCAACATCAGTAGTTGCTGACGCATAATGAGATAATTCATCTTCATCATGATCACGTAATCTCATATTGTCTTCGTTCATGCCTAAGTTTAACAACCAGTTCTTACAATATTCTCTCCAGTAAGAGAACCATTCTAAATCCTCACCTGGTTTACAGAAAAATTCGAGTTCCATTTGTTCGAATTCTCTCGTTCGGAATGTGAAGTTACCAGGAGTAATCTCGTTACGGAAGCTTTTACCGATTTGAGCAATACCAAAAGGCATTTTCTTACGCATAGAACGCTGTACATTTTTAAAATTTACGAAGATTCCTTGAGCTGTTTCAGGGCGAAGGTAAATATCATTTGATGATGATTCGGTAACACCTTGAGAAGTTTTGAACATTAAATTAAATTGACGAATACCTGTGAAGTCTTGAGCATCACATTCTGAACATTTAATATCATGTTCTTTAATAAGTTCTTCCATTTTCTCGAATGATAACCCATCGACGATCATTTCAATGCCTTTTTTATCTAACGCATCTTCAATGATTTTGTCAGCACGATGACGGGCTTTACATTTTTTACAATCAATCATCGGGTCATTAAAGTTTCCAACATGACCTGAAGCAGTCCATACTTTTGGGTTCATTAAAATGGCTGCGTCAAGACCTACATTATAAGGAGACTCTTGAACAAATTTACGCCACCATGCTTTTTTAATATTGTTTTTTAATTCGATACCAAGAGGACCGTAATCCCACGTATTTGCTAAACCACCATAAATATCAGAGCCAGGAAATACAAATCCTCTATGTTTAGCTAAACTAACTACTTGTTCCATTGAAATTGACATTAAAATCCCTCCAAAAAATAAAATAAGCACCCATCCACCGGACATTGTTACATGTCCGGGGACGAGTGCATAATACCCGCGGTTCCACCCCAGTTGATTGCAAAAAGCAATCCACTTTCATAAATCATGACTCCGAGACGCCTTTTCAAGTTCGTTTGCAGACTTTCACCGACACTGCTCGCTTTGGTAGAACCTTACTTATTTTCTCATCTTCGTCTTATTTAATTGCTTCTATTGTATCATAATAAAATCATTTTCGCTACATGAGCTAGGCACTAGATAACTGTACTTAATTAGTATATAATATTGAACATTGAGTATAACACTTTTTGAGGCGGTGAGTCCGATCGAACTCAATAAACGTCAGGAAGATATTTTACAAATCGTTAAAGGCAATGGTCCCATTACTGGTGAACAAATTGCAGAGCGATTACATTTAACAAGGTCTACATTAAGACCAGATTTAGCCATACTAACAATGGCTGGTTTTTTAGATGCAAGACCACGCGTAGGTTATTTCTATTCTGGTAAAAAGACAGGTCAAGCTGTCAAAGATAGTATGATGAATATGAAGGTTCGCGACTTTCAATCGATTCCGGTTGTAGTGGCTGAAGATATGACTGTGTACGATGCGATTTGTCAAATGTTTTTGGAAGATGTCGGCACATTATTTGTTGTAGATAAGAATGCTTACTTAACCGGAGTGCTTTCACGAAAAGATTTGCTTCGTACAAGCTTAGGTCAGCAAGATCTTAACAAAATTCCTGTTCATATTATTATGACGAGAATGCCGAATATTACATTTTGCTTTAAACACGATTCGTTAATTCATGCAGCAAAAATGTTAATTGATAAACAAATTGATGCTTTACCAATCGTTCACGAGCATTCTGATGGGTATGAGGTAATTGGCAGATTAACTAAAACGAATATAACAGGTGCTTTTCTGTCGCTTGCAGAAAATCATGATATTTGAGGTGATGAATAAAATGAAGAGACTCAATATATTTATTGTTTCTGACTCAGTTGGAGAAACTGGAGAATTAGTTGCAAAAGCAGCCGTTAGCCAATTCCGACCTGGGCTACAGGATACTTCTTTAAAGCGTTTTTCTCATATTGAAACGTTTGATCACTTGAAAGAAATAGTGAATTTAGCAAAAGAACAAAACGCAATGATTTTATATACGTTAGTAAGAAAACAAATGCGCTCTTACTTATTGAATGAATCAGCAAAAACAGGAATTCGTTCGATTGATCTAATGGGTCCGTTACTCGATACACTAGAAGACGATTTGTCCGAAACTCCTTTTGAGGAACCAGGATTAGTACGGAAATTAGATGATGATTATTTTAAAAAAATAGAAGCGATTGAATTTGCTGTTAAATATGATGATGGTAGAGATCCCAGAGGACTCTTAAAAGCAGATATTGTTTTAGTTGGTGTATCACGTACATCTAAAACACCTTTATCTCAATATTTAGCTCATAAAAGATACCGTGTAGCTAACGTTCCGCTAGTACCTGAAGTGGAACCTCCCGAAGAACTTTTCCTAGTAGACCCAGCTAAATGTTTCGGTTTAGTCATCTCGCCAGATAAATTAAATTCAATTAGAAAAGAACGTTTAATCGCACTAGGGTTAAATGATGATGCTAATTACGCTAAACTGGATCGGATTAAACAAGAAATTGTTCATTTTGATAAAGTTGTATCAAAAATTGGTTGTCATGTTATTGATGTAACAAATCGAGCAGTTGAAGAAACGGCTAATCTTATTCTCAGCAAGATTCAGTAAGTTTAAACCATCCCGGTTAGGGAGGGTTTTTTCTTTTGATTTCAAATAAATAGATAGATTTTTCATAAAAAACGTTTTATAATAAAAAATTGTGGTAAAAATGTTTAAGAACGTGGTTTTTTAAAGAGAAATTCTATTTTTTTGTCGAATCTTGCAGGATTTTCATCGGTTATCTCGAATTCAATACTTAGACTACAAAGATGGTGATGAAAATATGCAACGAATTCCTGAAGAAATGATCGAACAAATCCGTTCGGCTAACGATGTAGTCGATGTTATAAGTGAATATGTTCAGTTAACCAAACGCGGTCGAAACTGGTTTGGTTTATGTCCTTTTCATGGAGAGCAAACACCTTCCTTTTCTGTAACACAAGATAAGCAAATTTTTCATTGTTTTGGTTGTGGAGCTGGAGGCAATGCGATTACTTTTGTTATGGATATTGAACAAATTCCGTTTCAAGAAGCAGTTAGCAAATTAGGTGCCAGAGTCGGAATAGAATTAGAAGTTGAACAATCTACAGTTTCTGTAGAACCTGTTTCAAAAGAAGAAAGTCATATGAAAGAAGCCCATACATTTGCAATGGACTATTATCATCATCTTCTTTTAAATACAGAAGAGGGCGAACAAGCTCTTCATTATTTAGAAGAAAGAGGATTTTCGAAAGCTCTTATTGAACAGTATGGTATAGGGTGGGCTTTACCAGGATGGGATTCCTTAACGACTTTATTAGCTCGTAAGGGTTTTGATCTTGCAGAGATGGAGAAATGTGGACTTATTATTCGAAAAGAGAATAAGGATGAATATTTCGACAGGTTCAGGGAGCGAATTATGTTCCCTATAAAAAATGAATTTGGACACGTAATAGGCTTTTCAGGAAGAGTTTTAAAGAAAGATTCTCAAGACGCAAAGTACATGAATAGTCCAGAATCTCCTATTTTCCAAAAAAGCAAAATTTTGTACAACTTAGATGTAGCCCGACCAATCATTCGAAAAAAACGCAAAGTCATTGTGATGGAAGGTTTTATGGATGTTATGGCTGCTGCAAAAGCGGGTATAACTAATACGGTAGGTACTATGGGTACTTCTTTGACCCAACAACATGTAAGTAAGTTGAAACGACTAACAGATTCCGTCACCATTTGTTATGATGGAGACTCTGCAGGCTGGGAAGCTGCTAAACGTGCTTCCGAATTGTTAATGAGTGAAAATGTCAAAACTGAAATTGCTTTGTTACCGGATCAATTAGATCCGGATGATTATGTGAAAACATATGGACCAGAAGCTTTTCAGACTCAAATTATAGACCGTCCTCATGCTTACTTAGCATTCATGATGATGGCAGCTCGTAAAAATAAAAACTTCCAATATGAAAATGATACACTTCAATATGTTCAAGAAGTGTTAGAACATTTAATAGTGAAGTCTTCACCACTTGAGAGAGATTTATATATAAGACAACTCTCTAAAGAAACCAATATTTCTGAAGATGCTATTTATCAGCAATTTAGAAAAATTGAAGGCAAATCTCTGAGACAGCAGTCCAAACCATCTTCTAAAAAGATGGAAGAGATGACTCCTGTTAAAAACAAAAAGCTACAAGCAATTGATCGAGCAGAGAAATTATTACTTTCTCATATGCTACATCAAGCAGAAATCGTTGATCAAATACATCAAGAGCACGGATTACATGTTTTTATACATGATCCTTATGAAGCAATATTTGTACGTCTCATTGGTTTTTATGATGAATTTGCTCAGGCAGATACACATCGATTTCTTGAAAGCTTAAATGACAATGAGTTACGTAAATTAGTGATGGAAGCAACGTTGACAGAACGAGATCCTGAGCATGCTCGGGAAGAGGTTTCTGACTGTCTTCGTCAAATAAATAAGCATCGTATAGAGCTTCAAATACAATTGAAAATGCACGAATCAAAAGAAGCTGAAAAACTTCAAGATATGAAACGCGCACTAGAGATTGCCAGAGAAATTATCGATTTGAAAAAATCGTTATCGACATTGTAAATTGATGTGGTTTAAAAGGAGGAAGACTTATGGCGGACAAGTCTGAACGTACAAAAGAGGTCGAGACAGAGGTTACATTAGAGGAAGCAAAAAAATCTCTTGTTGAAACAGGTAAAAAAAATGGCGAATTAACTTTTGCTGACATAGCTGAGAAATTATCCGTATTTGAGTTAGAATCCGATCAAATCGAAGAATTTATCGAACAGCTTGAAACGAAAGGTATTGAACTTGGTCGTAAAGATGGCGACGAAGAGGATTTAGAAAAGTTAATGAAAAAAAGCTCGGAAACAGAAACATTTGATTTAAATGATTTAAGTGTGCCACCAGGTGTTAAGATTAATGACCCTGTTCGCATGTACTTAAAAGAAATCGGTCGTGTGGATTTATTATCAGCGGACGAAGAAATAGAATTGGCAAAACGCATCGAAAATGGAGATGAGGAAGCTAAAAAACGTTTAGCTGAAGCCAATTTACGATTAGTTGTAAGTATCGCAAAACGTTATGTTGGTCGCGGTATGCTTTTCTTGGATTTAATTCAAGAAGGGAATATGGGTTTAATTAAAGCGGTTGAGAAATTTGATTTTAGAAAAGGCTTTAAATTTAGTACCTATGCAACATGGTGGATTCGACAAGCTATCACTCGTGCGATTGCTGACCAGGCACGTACGATTCGTATTCCAGTTCACATGGTTGAAACCATTAATAAACTTATTCGTGTGCAAAGACAATTACTTCAAGATTTAGGACGCGAGCCTTCACCAGAAGAAATTGGGGAAGAAATGGAATTACCAGCAGAGAAAGTACGTGAAATTCTCAAAATTGCTCAAGAACCAGTTTCACTTGAGACTCCTATTGGTGAGGAAGATGATTCACACTTAGGCGACTTTATTGAAGACTCGGATGCTCAATCGCCTTCAGATCATGCTGCGTATGAACTACTTAAGGAGCAGTTAGAAGACGTTTTAGATACGTTAACTGATCGTGAAGAGAATGTTCTACGTTTGCGTTTTGGTCTTGACGATGGAAGAACTCGAACGCTTGAAGAAGTTGGGAAAGTATTTGGGGTAACGAGAGAACGTATTCGACAAATCGAAGCAAAAGCGTTACGTAAACTTCGTCATCCTTCTAGAAGTAAGCGATTAAAAGACTTTTTAGAATAAAAACGTGAGACATCCTGTAAAAGGATGTCTTTTCTTTATGTCATGAAATGGTATAATCGTAAGTAAAAAGCTCTCAATTAGAGGGGTGTCAATCTGAGTACACATAGAAAAGAAATTATATTAAATGAAATACAGTTTTGGAAACACAATTCCTTGCTTCCAGCACGGTATTGTGACTTTTTAACAGCACTTTATGCACAAGGTGAAACAGATGTAGAGCTTGAAAATAAACAATCAAAGTCCTTACTAGCTAAAGAAAAAAAGGGGAAAATAATTCAACTTCTTTTCATCTTAGGGTTACCCATAATCACTTTAGTCATGTTATTTATCATGGACACTTATGTTTGGATTCCATTTATAATCGCCAGTATTCTTGCCATTATTCTATTAATTAGTGCGGTAAAACTATCTAGGAAGAAAAAAATTTTAATCCCTTTTCTCTATATTAGTAATGCTCTCATCATTTTAGGCCTTTCATTTAAAATTTGGCTAAGTTATTTTTCTGAAAATCCTTTTATTCTACTAGGGTTAGTAGCTTCTAATTGTTTAATGTGGCTAGTTTCAGGACTTTTATTGAAATTACCTTATTTCACATTATCCGGTGCAGTTGGCTTTATATTAGTCATTCTGTTTCTATTTTTCTCTTAAAAAATCGGTCGTCCAATAGGATTGACCGATTTTTATTTTGTTTGTTTGAATATTTCAGATATAATGAATAATGTAAACGTTTTAAAAATTAAAGGGGTTGAAATAAGTGAATTTTGATTTATCGCAAGAACATCAAATGATTCGCAAATCCATGCGTGAATTTGCGGATAAAGTCGTTGCACCAGGAGCGATAGAGCGTGACCGTACGAAAGAATTTCCTAAAGAAATTTTTAAACAATTAGCCGACATGGGGATGATGGGCTTACCTTTTAGTGAAGAGTACGGTGGTGCCGGAGCTGATACAGTTAGTTTCGCAATCGTAACGGAAGAATTAAGTCGTGCATGTGCTTCAACAGGGATTACATATTCTGCTCACATTTCGTTAGGTGGAGCTCCACTAAACTTATTTGGTACAGACGAGCAAAAACATAAATATTTAACACCAATTAGTACGGGTGAATCATTTGGTGCATTTGGATTAACTGAACCAAATGCAGGTTCAGATGCTGGTGGCACTCAAACACGTGCAATTGAAGATGGCGACGATTTCATCATTAACGGCAGCAAAGTATATATTACGAATGCTAGTTACGCAAAACATTTAGCTATTACTGCAATCACAGATATTAAAGATGGCAAAAAAGAAATCAGTGCAATTATTGTTCCAACTGATGCAGAAGGTATTAAAGTAATTGATAACTATGAAAAAATGGGTTTACATGCATCAAATACTACCGAATTAGTTTTAGAGAATGTAAGAGTTCCTAAAGCTAATCTATTAGGTAAGCGTGGGGAAGGTTTCCGCCAGTTCCTAGTAACTTTAGATGGTGGACGTATTGGTATTGGGGCAATGGCAGTTGGTATTGCACAAGCAGCCTTTGACAAGGCATTAAAATATTCAAAAGAGCGCAAGCAATTTGGTAAGTCCCTTTCAGAGTTTCAAATTACTCAATTTAAATTAGCTGATATGGCAATGAAGATTGAATTAGCTCGTACGATGGTTCATAAAGCTGCTTGGTTAAAAGATCAAGGACGTCCATTTACGAAAGAAGCATCAATGTGTAAGCTATATGCATCAGAAATTGCTATGCAAATCGCAGATCAAGCAGTTCAAATTCATGGTGGATATGGTTACATGAAGGAATATGAAGTAGAACGTTATATGCGCGATGCGAAATTACTTGAAATTGGTGAAGGAACTTCAGAAGTTCAACGTATGGTTATTGCCCGAGAAATTGGTTGCTAATATTCGGGAATTTGTCGAAATTGGCACAATCATTAAAAACAACTGTGTAAACACTTTTCGTTTTTAGAGGAATGCAGTACAATAACTATGTTGACTGATTCTATTTTAGAAAAAGAATGAGCGAAAAGAGGGAGGTTTCACAATGCAAAAAAATCCAATAGTTCCTTTCATTTTAATTTTTGCTTTCGGGATTGGACTAATTTTCTTCCTATCAATTATGGGTGTAGAGAAAAAAGCTGAAATTGCTGAAGGTCATGAAGAAGGCGGAGCTAAAACAGAAGAAACTGAAGGTGATGCTTCAGAATTTGACCCTGAAGTTGCTCAAGGTAAATGTATCGGATGTCACGGCGGCGATTTAGGCGGTGGCGTTGGACCTGCTTTAGTTGGTACTTCTTTATCAAAAGAAGAATTAACTGAAATCATTACAAATGGTAAAGGTTCAGGTATGCCTGGTGGTCTATTACCAGGACAAGAAGAGCAAATGGCTGAATACATTTTAACATTGAAATAAGAAATCTCCCCTTATCCTTTTAAAGGACAAGGGGTTTTTTCATGTTTGTGGTACAATTCCATATAGGAAATCTGTCTAAAATGGTGCTATTAATAGGTTGGCATTTGTCGAAAGTCCTTCTGTCACCACTAATTATTAACAAGAGCAACATTTCAGAACTTATTAAAATAAAAATCACTACTAGTTTTCAAAGTCTAAGTAAAAGAAAGGGGAGAATTTCGTTGAACGCACAACGTCTCTCAGAGCGATTATCAAGAGTTGCTCATTATGTTCCAAAAGCATCTATTGTGGCTGATATTGGAAGTGATCACGCATACTTACCTTGTTATTTAATTCATAATAATCTCGCTTCAAAAGCGATTGCTGGTGAAGTAGCAAAAGGGCCATATGATTCTGCCTTAGCTCATGTAAGAGAAGAGCAATTAGAAGAGTATATTTCAGTTAGGTTTGCAAATGGACTGAAAGCGATCGAAAATGAAGATTCGGTTGATACAGTGACGATTGCCGGGATGGGTGGACCCTTAATCGCAACCATCTTAAATAATGATTTGGATCGATTAGCTACTGTTAAGCGACTTATTTTACAGCCAAATATTCATGCGAAAGCGATCCGAGATTGGGCCATCACAAATGAATGGAAGCTTATTGCAGAAGATATTTTAAGAGAAGATAATAAAATATACGAAATATTAGTCCTTGAAAAAGGTGAAATGTCTTTAACACAAAGTCAACTTCTTTTAGGACCATTCTTAATGGAATCAAAAAAAGAGGTATTTCTTTCTAAATGGCAAAAAGAATCACAAGAATGGACAAGAATTCTAGAAGCAATTCAAGATGCTGAGTTATCTCAAGAAGTGAAAATGAAAAAAGAAGAACTAGAAATGAAATTACAAATTGTAAAGGAGGCTATATCAACTTGAAAAAAGTAAATGGTCATGAATTGATTCAACTACTTGAGTCATGGTCACCGAAAGCTTTTGCACTTGATGAAGATCCGGTTGGTTTACAAATTGGACAGTTGAATAGGTCTGTCAATCAAGTTCTTGTCACATTAGATGTCACTCCTGAAGTTGTACAAGAAGCAATCGATAAAAAATGTGAACTAATTATTGCACATCATCCTCCGATTTTTAGACCATTAAAAAGCCTTCGCACAGACACCTTTGCAGGGAAGATTGCTGAGCTTTGTTTAAAGCATGATATAACGGTATATGCAGCCCATACAAATTTGGATGTTGCTCAAGGTGGGGTAAATGATTTATTAGCTGAAGCATTGCAACTACAAAACATTCAAATTCTCGAAGAGACATATTCTGAAAAACTTATGAAATTAGCTGTATTCGTGCCAGAAAGTCATTCAGAGATGCTAAGAGTGGCACTAGCTTCTGCCGGAGCTGGTCAAATAGGGAATTATGATAGTTGTAGTTTTTCAACAAGTGGAGAAGGTAGATTTCAGCCATTAAATGGGGCGAATCCGACGATTGGTCAAAGGAATCGTTTAGAAATGGTCAATGAAGTAAAAATAGAAGTAGTTTTTCCCTCTTCAAGAGAGTCCAAAATTGTTAAAGCCATGAAAGAAAATCATCCATATGAGGAGGTAGCATTCGATATTTGGCTTCTTGAGACTAAGACCAATGTTCAAGGAATCGGACGTATTGGTGTGCTGTCAGAAAAAATGGAGTTGGAGTCATTTGCAAAGCTTGTTAAAGAAAGACTATCCGTGCCCTTTGTTCGAATGGTGGGGGATTCAAAAACGTTTGTTCATAAAGTGGCTGTTCTTGGTGGAGATGGGAATAGTTATATTCATAAAGCAAAAAGAGCAGGTGCAGACGTCTTTGTTACAGGTGATATGTACTTCCATATCGCCCAAGATGCACTAGCCGCAGGTTTATCCATTGTTGATCCTGGACATCATGTTGAATCAATTATGAAAAAAGGTGTGTCTGAAAAAATGAATGAACTATGCATTAGTAAAAATTTTGAATGCACATTTATTCCTTCAACTATTTCCACGGAACCTTTTCAAATTATATAAAAAAGAGGGTATCCAAAAAGTTGGATACCCTCTTCGATTGTAGACATTAAAGTTTCATGTCCTACAATGACTATTCCATTAGTCAATGTAGGACGTAGTTAAATCAAATGTTTATATCTAAATTCGAATAAAAATTTAATATCTTCAAATTCATATGAAGTTCTGTTGATTGAAATGGAGGCGGCGACTCCGAGAGGATTAGCAAGAGTTTTAGACCCTGGACTGAGCCTTGCGAAGGAAGCGGCTAAAGCCTTGCCCTCCGGAAAGCGTCCGCAGCAATGGAAATCAACACTTTATATTTTTCTATAATCAAAGAGGCTATCCAAATAATTGGATAGCCTCTTGTTTGTTATGAAATAGGATATGGCTCGATTCGATCTACCGGTTTAGGTGTTTTAATTTTAGGTAAAATCTTATCAATACTTACTGTTCGAGCTAGACTATGTGTTTCAGGGTTAAGTGGATCATACTTTTCTAAAAATTGAACCACTTCTTTAACAATAGGAGTTGGTGTAGAGGCACCAGCCGTTACCGCAATATTATCGATACCTTCAAGCCATTCAAGTTTAAGTTCAGAAAGATCTGAGATTCGATAAGAAGGGGTGTTTGCAATTTCTTCAGACACTTGTGTTAAACGATTAGAATTATTACTTAGCGGGTCTCCAACGACGATAAGAAGTTGAGCAGCTCCAGCTTGTTCGGCTACTGCTTCTTGTCGTACTTGAGTTGCTAAACAAATTTCTTTATGAACTTCAATATGTGGAAACTTGGCTTTTAATTTTTCCATTAAAGCTGCAACGTCCCACTGGCTCATTGTCGTTTGATTGGTTACGATTAATTTGTCAGCAACAATATTTAATTGTTCAACATCTTCAATCGTTTGAACTAAATGGACTGCGTTTGGTGCAACACCTACCGCACCTTCAGGTTCAGGGTGTCCTTTTTTCCCAATGTAGATTACATGAAAACCATCATTCGTTTTTTCTCGAATTAAATCATGCGTTACAGTTACATCGGGACAAGTTGCATCGATCGATACTAACCCTTTTTGTTTGGCTAATTCACGAACTTCAGGTGAAACTCCGTGAGCCGTAAAGATGACAGTTCCACCATCAACTTTCTCTAATATTTCTTTTCTGTTATCACCATCTAATGTGATAATGCCATCTCTTTCAAAGGCATCTGTTACATGTTTATTGTGAACAATCATTCCTAATATATAAATAGGTCGTGGTAGTGATTGATCCATCGCAGCATTACGAGCGATTACCATGGCATCTACCACTCCGTAACAGTATCCACGGGGTGAAATTTTGAGTACTTGCATAGTGAATGAGCACTCCTCTCAAGAGTAATACTTCTATTATAACGGAGAGAAGAGTTTAATTCAAAACTCATACAGGTGGTTGGAAAATACGTGGTTGAGATGCGCCGTTTGCTAGTGAGCTAGCGGCATTAGCAACACTTCTAGCTGCTGAAGCGTTTGACGCTACATCGGGCATGTTTTGAAAGCCTCTATAGATTTTCCAAAGAGCGGGAAGGTTTTGAACCATAGGTGCTACTTGCTTAACCATGGGAGTTAATTGTTGGGCTGTTGACATGAACCTTTCAGCGGTTTGTAAGTATTGTTCCATTCGTGAAGGTAATCCACCGGGAATTTGAGTTTGTGGTGAATTTAAAAATCTATTATTTCCAAAGCCACCAGGTCTAATGGGAGGACCTCCTGAGAATCGATTTTGGGGAAATGAAAATGGATTTTGAGGTTGTTGATATTGTCCTTGAGAAAATGGGTAAAATGATTCGTAACGCATAATATCCTCCTTTCTAAATTAACTGTTATTTGACGTAACGTCTTGAAACAACTATCATTGTCAAATGGTCTTCACAACAAAAAACGTGGTAATATAAAGGTATGTTAGGAGGGACTCAAATGTCCAAATACGCAGATTATGATTTTCAACCCTTTTTGCAAAAAGCAATTAGCAAATTAGGTTTTACTGAACCAACACCTATTCAAAGAGAAATGATTCCCGTAATTTTAAAAGGGAAAAGCGCAATTGGTCAAGCACATACGGGTACAGGGAAAACACACAGTTTTTTAATTCCAATTGTGCAACGAATTATTAGTGAGAAAGCAGAGTTGCAAGCTATTATTACTTCTCCGACTCGAGAACTGGCTTCACAAATTTTTGAAGAATTGAATCGTCTGACAGAAGGTACTGAAATTCAATCGAAACTATTTATCGGCGGAACTGATAAACAACGTTCGATTGATAAATTAAAAACACAACCTCATATTGTTGTGGGTACTCCTGGACGTATTCGTGACCTTGTAAAAGAGAATGCTTTACTCGTTCACACTGCTCCAATATTAGTAGTAGATGAAGCCGATCTTGCTTTTGATTTAGGTTTTATTGAAGAAATTGATGCTTTTGCTGGGAAGATGCCAGATTCATTAGAAATGTATGTCTTTTCTGCAACGATTCCAGAAAGATTGCAACCTTTCTTGAAAAAATATATGGAATCACCAGTCCATATAAAAATCGGTTTAAAAAAACCAGCTGCTGAAGGCATTGACTTCACACTTGTTCCGGTTAGAAGTAAATCGAAGAAGAAACGTTTATTAGAAGTTATGGAAGGAATAAATCCTTACTTAGCTATTATTTTTACAAATACGAGATCGAATGCAGACTCTGTTGCTAATTATTTAGCTGAAGCAGGATATCGTGTTGGACGTATCCATGGAGATTTATCTCCTCGCGAACGTACTCGTATGATGAAACAAGTGCGCGACTTAGAATACCAATACATTGTAGCAACTGATTTAGCTGCACGTGGGATTGATATTCAAGGTGTGAGTCATGTTATTAACTTTGAACTTCCTGAGGATTTAGAGTTCTTCATCCACCGTGTTGGCCGTACTGCGCGCGCTGGTCTTGAGGGAACAGCTATTACATTATATGAACCAACAGATGAAGATGCGATTGTTCGTATTGAAAAAATGGGAATTCCTTTTGTTCATAAAGATGTAAAAGATGGCGAATGGTCTGAACTTAAAGAACGTCACACACGTAAAAATCGTAAAACTGAAAAAGTGGCAGATGAAATAGATGCAAAAGCAAAATCAATGGTCCGCAAACCTAAAAAGGTTAAACCGGGATATAAACGCAATATGAGATGGGAAATGGACAAAGTGAAAAAGAGAGAGCGACGCATTAAAAACCGTAAAAAGTAAAGGGGTTTTTTGTTTTGTTACTAGGTTCACACGTTTCAATGAGTGGAAAGAATATGCTTTTAGCTGCTAGCGAAGAAGCAAAGTCATATGGAGCAACAACCTTCATGATCTATACAGGTGCTCCTCAAAATACAAGAAGAAAACCAATTGAAGATTTGAATATTGCTGCAGGACAAGCTCACATGCAAGAAAACGGCATGTCAAATATTGTTGTTCATGCGCCATATATCATTAATATTGGTAATTCTCTTAAACCAGAGACTTTCGCTCTTGGCGTCGAGTTTCTTCAAAAAGAGATAGAACGTACAGCCGCTATTGGAGCAACTCAAATTGTATTGCACCCAGGTGCACATGTCGGAGCGGGTACAGAAGAAGGAATCGCTAAAATCGTTGAAGGTTTGAATGAAGTCCTTTCTCAAGACTACCCGGTACAAATTGCATTAGAAACAATGGCAGGAAAAGGCACTGAATGCGGAAGGTCATTTGAGGAATTAGCTCAAATTTTTGACGGAGTTAAAAATAACGAGCGTTTATCCGTTTGTTTTGATACTTGTCATACACATGATGCTGGTTACGACATTGTAAATGATTTTGACGGTGTATTGGCTTCATTCAATCAGTTAATTGGCATTGACCGTTTAAAAGTTTTGCATATCAATGATAGTAAAAATTTACGTGGTGCGGGTAAAGATCGCCACGAGAATATTGGATTTGGTGAAATTGGATTTGATGCTTTATCCTATATCGTTCATCATCCAAGTCTTACACAAGTTCCAAAGATTCTTGAGACACCTTTTGTAGGGCTAGATGCTAAGAATAAAACTGCTCCATATTTATATGAGATTGAGATGTTAAAAACTAAAACATTTACACCTGACCGAATAGATGCATTAAGAGTTTAAAGATGAAAGAGATTCAAGCAGAATTATGCTTGAATCTCTTTTTTTGCTTTCATTGATTCACGTTTTCTAAACATTATAAAAGTTGAATAATGTTTTCGCTTTAGTTTTGCCAATGACTTTAGCAATTTCTTTTTTAAAAGACGAAGGAATTCCAGTAAATGCCCAATGAATGGATGCCTTATCTAAGAGAGGTCTAAGTCCTTTTATTTCATTTTTAGATAGAGAAACGGGGAGGACCTTTGACATTTCTGCAAGTTCATCATCACTTTTACTTTTCAAGTTTTGAATAAATTCAAGTAAATCCATTCCATCTTCCTTTCAAGATATTAGAGTTTACAATCAATCAAATGTCCGCTATACTAATCATTTGTAAATCGTAATGATTTTGAATTAGAAAGAGGCGATCGATTTGTCAACGCCATATGACATTGAATTACAGCAGGTATCATTTCAATATGATCAAACAGCTGTTTTAAAAAATATATCTTTGCAAGTGAAACAAGGAGACTTCTTAGCAATTTTAGGACCTAATGGTTCTGGTAAATCGACTTTATTGAAAATCATTTTAGGATTGCTTAAACCATCTACTGGTACTGTTCATTTATTTGGCAAAGAAGCAAAAGAATTTAAACAACGTGAGTGGATTGGCTATGTTTCTCAAAAATCCAATTCTTTTAATACTGGATTTCCTGCAACAGTATTTGAAGTAGTGGCTAGCGGGTTAGCTAAAAAGACTGGATTGTTTAAGAAATTACCAAACAGCAAAGATCATCTTGTTCAAGAAGCTCTATCATCCGTTGGCATGGAAAAGTTTGCTTCCAAATCCATAGGAGAATTATCTGGGGGACAGCAACAACGAGTTTTTATTGCTAGGGCATTAGTTAGCGATCCGAAATGTCTTGTGCTAGATGAACCCACTGTTGGAATCGACCATAAACATGTGCAATCGTTTTATGATATGCTTTCGCGGTTAAACAGTGAACGAAATATTACCCTGATTTTAGTCACACATGATGTGGATACCGTTTCAAATCGAATAAGCCATGTTGCCTGTCTAAATCAAACCATTCATTTTCACGGATTCAAACAAGAATTTGAGGAAATGAGTGATGAAGACCGAGAGGCTTGGTATGGTCATTCTGTTCGGAAAATTCATCATGTGAAAGGTGAGGCGTGCAATCATGATTGAAGCTTTATGGAATTATGAATTTTTACAAAATGCATTTGCTTCTGGCCTAATAATTGGTCTTATTGCTCCTTTATTAGGCGTTTTTATTGTTGTTCGAAGATTATCATTAATTGCCGATGCTCTAAGTCATGTTACATTGGCTGGTATTGCTGGAAGTTTATATTTAAGCCAAACGGTTCCTTTGTTTGCGATGTTAAATCCACTATATTTAGGAATATTGTCTGCTGTTAGTGGTTCTGTTTTAATCGAGAGACTTCGTAGATTGTATAAACATTATGAAGAGTTAGCCATTCCAATTATTATGTCAGCGGGAATAGGAATCAGTGCAATCTTCATTTCACTTGCAAATGGCTTTAGTGCAGATCTTTTTGGCTATTTGTTTGGCTCTGTGTCTGCCGTAAGTCGACAAGACTTATGGATTGTGGTCATTATTGCACTAATTGTCATCTTGTTTTTGCGTTTCTTCTATAAAGAGCTATTTGTTCTTTCGTTTGATGAAGAATACGCCCGTGCTTCTGGTCTACCTGCGAAATGGATTCATATCTTATTTATGATTGTTACCGCATTGGTTATAGCGGCAAGTATGAGAATTGTGGGGATATTACTTGTATCTTCTTTAATGACGTTGCCAGTCGCTGCGAGTATGCGTTTAGCTAAAGGTTTTAAACAAGCCATTTTATTGGCCGTGGTATTCGGTGAAACGGCTGTCATTATTGGATTGGTTACTGCTTTCTATTTAAATATTGCACCGGGTGGGACAATAGTTGTCACTTCTATCTGTATTCTTTTAATCGTATTAATTGGTAAAAAGATTTGGCTAAAAGTTGTCACGAAGGACGAAGGAGTTGTTACTTCATGAATTTAACGAAAGCTTGGGAAGTTTTAAAAAATGAAGGTTTTAAAAAAACGGATAAAAGAGAACAAATTCTTGAGTTATTTGAAGAAAATGATCGCTATTTAACAGCTAAAGATTTATTGAACGTGATGAAAAAAGATTATCCGGGGATGAGTTTTGATACGATCTATCGAAATTTAAGTACATTTGTGGAACTCGGTATATTAGAAGAAACCGAGTTATCGGGGGAAAGACACTTTCGTATGCAGTGTGAAACAGACCATCATCATCACCATTTCATCTGTATGTCTTGTGGAAAAATAAAAGAGATTCATATTTGTCCAATGGATGCTGTTCAAGAAAAACTGCCAGCGTATCAAATTGATAATCATAAATTAGAGATTTACGGTAAATGCCCTGAATGTATAGGTTAATAAACTGGGAAAATTTTTTCTGATTACAACGCTCCTTACCATTGAAACATCAAAACGTAACTCTTTTGTGGTATTCGGAGCATTTATAAAAAGAGACCATTCACATTTCTGTGAATGGTCTCTTTTAACTTATTTTTGTTTTGGTTTTGGATCAATTTGATCTTCTTTATTGCTTAACAAAAAATATGAAATAATTCCAGATATTAAAGTTCCACCAATTGTGATGAGAATTCTGGATTCAAGAGGAACCGCACTATGGTCTTTTCCTAGAATCCATGTAGCTAAAATCGCAACAATAACCATGAGAGGAATAACTACTTTGAAGCGTTTCATTTATTCACAACCTTTTCTTTACTTTATGTAGCATGTAAAAAGCGCGAGGAAGGGTCCTCACGCTTTATTTTTAATAAAATGATGTTGTATCCATGTATCGGCTTCTAACCAATTATCTACCCTTACAACGCCATTTGGAACAGGCTGTTGATTGTAAGGTGTATTAAAAAGAATAACTGGGATATTAAGCTCTTCTGCGAGTCCAACTGCATTATCGTGCTTATCTTCAAAAAATACATCGATATTGTAATTTTTTGCTGTTTGAATTTTATCGTGAGAACCAATTAATTCAATGTGATCGTATTCTAGGTTCTGGTTTAAAAACCACTCAAACGTTACATCCTTCACATTTTGGCCACGAGCTGAAATGAAATATAATTCAAAGTCCTTTTTCCACTTTGTCAAAATTGAATGAGCGTCAATTTGAATAGGGGAAGTGGCATAAATTTCAGGTTCGGCTTTTCGAAACCATTGATAAAATTCATCTGGTGTAATAGGAAATGCCTTGGTTAAATCATATTCCTTAATATCATCTAAAACTAAATTGCAGGAAAATTGCTTATTGATATGTGGTAATAAAGAAGTAGGGCATGTGACGGTACCATCAATATCGATACCGAATCGAATGTTAGACATATGCAATGACTCCTTTATACGTTTTGTTTTTCTAATTCTTGCTTATCGAAATATTCTTGAGCAATTTTATCGATTTCAATTTTCAATTCTTCGACCATCGTTGCTTCAGGCACTTTTCGAACAGTTTTCCCTTTCATGAACAGCAAACCTTCACCACGTGCTCCAGCAATCCCGATGTCTGCTTCACGAGCTTCACCTGGTCCATTAACAGCACAGCCAAGTACAGCTACTTTAATAGGTGCTTTGATTGTAGAAATATATTCTTCAACTTCATTGGCAATTGAAATTAAATCAATTTCAATTCGTCCGCAAGTTGGACAAGAAATTAATGTTGCTGCATTTGAAGAAAGACCAAATACTTTCAGCAATTCTCTCGCCACTTTAATTTCTTCGACTGGATCTGCACTTAATGAAACTCGAAGGGTGTTCCCAATTCCATGGCTTAAAAGTGCACCTAAACCAGCGGCACTCTTAATAGAACCATTTACTAAAGTTCCTGATTCAGTTATCCCTAAATGTAATGGATAATCAAATGCTTGTGACGCTTTAATATAAGCTTCAATAGCTAAACTTACATCTGATGCTTTTAATGAAACGATAATATCATGGAAATCTAGGTCTTCGAGTATTTTAATATGGTGTAGGGCACTTTCAACCATTCCATCAGCTGTAGGGTAGCCGTATTTTTCAATAATTTTACGTTCAAGTGATCCAGCATTAACACCTATTCGAATCGGAATGTTTTTAGCTTTTGCCGCATTGACAACCGCTTCAACTTTTTCACGACGTCCAATGTTCCCTGGGTTAATTCGAATTTTGTCAGCTCCGTTTTCGATTGCTTTTAAAGCTAATTTATAATCGAAATGGATATCTACTACTAGAGGTATATTAATCCGTTTTTTTATTTCCGCGATGGCATCTGCTGCACGTTCGTCAGGGCATGCTACGCGTACAATTTGACAACCTGCTTCCTCTAAACGCAATATTTCTGCAACAGTTGCTTCAACATCATGTGTTTTTGTAGTAGTCATACTTTGAATAAATAATTCATTACTTCCACCAATAGTTAAATCCCCAACACGAACGGGGCGAGTTTTAGAACGGTGTATTAGTTCACTCATTAGATTCTCTCCTTTTCAGGCATTACGCCTTCACTACTCTACATTTTAGCAGTCTTGAAAAGGAAATGACAAGGAAGAAACGTTACTTCACTTTTCAGAACATGCGGATAACTCTTTTTTGAAGATCGGAATTTGCACTGTTTCAAAAGATTGTAAAGATTGATTTCGATAATGTGGATTCTCTTGATAAAAAGCTTCTAAGCGTTCAGGAAAACTGACCCAAGTTTCAGAAGGATAGACGGCAAATAAAGAAAAGATGGTGTCATTTTCTACTGTTTGAACAGGAAAGACATCATAATAGACGTTTTCAGTACATATAGGTTCCTCTTGTGTAAATGCCGCAAGAGAAATTGTTCCGTCGAGTAAATCAACTTTTATTATATAGGAAACAAGTAATATTAAAGTAGCTAGTCCAATAATGCGCATAAGAAAATCCCCCTTTATCAACTTATATGTTGAATCAAGAGAGATTATGATTTTTGGCGGGATAATAGGTTAATGCAAGATATAAGTAGATGAAGCTAATAGAATGTGTCACCAGGAAAATAATTGTATCTCCCATTCCCAAGAACAATAAGACAAAAGAAAGGATAGTAGGAACCGTGTAGGCAAATGCTGCTGTACGCCAAACATGACGATAATCCCCGCGACGCTTTATCAATTTTAATAGATAGAATCCAACTAAGGCTAATATACTAATGCGGCTAAATACAAACAATGTTGACATCACAAATTGTAAAATAAAAGCAAAAGGATAGAGAATCCAGGCCATTCCTTCTATATATTCAATCAACCCAACAATAGAAGAGGATTGATTATTTATACCAAAAACAAATTGTATGAAAGAAAAAATCGTGATGAGAGATATAAATATAAAGATATATTGAATAACTTTACCAATAGAAAGCAGCCTGAAGGCAGCCATTTTTTTAGGTTCATAAAGTGAAGCAAAAAATAATTTTGTAAAAGACAACTACATCACTCCTTATACAACTAATCATACTACTATTAAATAACTATATTAAATAGAAATGTGAAAACTATAAGACCAAATTTGCACTGATTGTTAAGTTATTGTAAATTTTATGTGAAGGTCCTTTACAATGTGGTGTCGAATTCTTCATAATGGGGAATGTTGAAAATTGTCGAATTAGGAGCTGAAGTTGAATAATGGAATTAAATTGGCAGGAAATGCTGTTTCAATTCATTGGAGGTCTAGGGATCTTCTTGTTCTCTATTAAATACATGGGCGATGGTCTGCAAAAAGCAGCAGGTGATCGATTACGTGAAATTTTAGATCGATTTACGACAAATCCTTTTATGGGTGTATTAGTCGGTATAATCGTAACTATTTTGATTCAATCGAGTTCAGGTACCACAGTTATTACTGTTGGTTTAGTAAGTGCTGGTTTTATGACTTTGCGCCAAGCAATTGGTGTAATCATGGGAGCCAATATTGGTACAACCGTAACAGCATTTATCATTGGATTTGATGTTGGTGAAGCAGCATTACCAATCATGGCTTTAGGTGCATTCCTGATATTCTTCTTTAAGAAAAATCAAATTCAAAACCTAGGAGAAGTTATTTTTGGTTTTGGTGGTTTATTCTTAGGGATGGAATTAATGAGTGGAGGAATGAAACCACTTCGAGAATTACCTGCCTTTATTGATTTAACGATCAATATGAGTGAGCATCCTATATTAGGTGTAGTAGTCGGGACAGTGTTTACAGTAATTGTACAAAGCTCTAGTGCAACAGTAGGGATTTTACAAGGTCTATACTCAGAAGGTATCTTAAATTTAGATGCTTCTCTTCCAGTATTATTTGGTGACAATATCGGTACCACCATTACAGCAATTTTAGCTTCAATTGGTGCATCAATTGCTGCTCGTCGCGCCGCTGCAACGCACGTGTTATTTAATGTGGTAGGTTCTATACTATTCCTTGTTCTATTAACTCCTTTTACCATTTACATTGAATGGTTAACGGGTATCTTAGGACTAGAGGAAAAAATGCAAATTGCTTTTGCGCATGGTACTTTCAATGTAGCTAATACCATTATTCAGTTCCCTTTAATTGGTGCTTGGGCTTACCTGGTTACGAAGTTTATCCCAGGTGAAGAAGTAACAATTGAATATAAACCAAAACATTTAGATCCACACTTTATTGAAACGGCACCATCTATTGCCATAGGGCAAGCGAAAGAAGAAATTCTTCGTATGGGTCACTTTAGTGTGCAAGGATTAAAAGAATCATTTGAGTATTTGAAAACGAATAATAAAAAACATGCAGAAACGGGTTACCAACTCGAAGATGCGATCAATAATTTAGATCATAAAATTACAGACTATCTCGTTAAAATTTCAGCTGAATCAATTTCAAATGCCGATTCAGGTCGACATATCATGTTAATGGAAACTGTGCGTGATATTGAACGAGTTGGAGATCATTTTGAAAACATTTTAGAGTTAATCGACTATCAAATTGGTAATCGTGTGAAATTAACTGATCAAGCGATGGAAGATATCACTGAAATGTTTGTATTAACGATACAAACGGTAGAAAAAGCGCTAGAAGCTCTTGATATCGGAAGTTCAGAACTGGCACGTGAAGTGGCAGAACAAGAAGATTTAATCGACAAAATGGAACGCAAATTCCGCAAAAAGCATATTATGCGTTTAAATGAGGGCGTTTGTTCTCCTCAAGCTGGAATTGTTTTTGTTGACTTAGTAAGTAACTTAGAACGTATTGGTGATCACGCAGTAAATATTGCCGAAGCAGTTCTAGGAAAAAGAGC
Organism: Bacillota bacterium; assembly: GCA_018816185.1. Classification (GTDB taxonomy): domain Bacteria; phylum Bacillota; class Bacilli; order Bacillales_A; family Planococcaceae; genus Paenisporosarcina. The sequence goes on along the minus strand of JAHIWI010000081.1, from coordinate 35,394 downwards.
ATAAACCAAAATTTCTCCTCTAGTGTCTTTACATCTCAGATGATGTAAGGCACGATATAGAGGAGTTTTTTATTTGCAATTAAAAATTGTTTTATGGGGGAAGAAGATGGAATATCTTGGTTGGGCACTTATTATTATATGTTTCATTATTGCATTCATCGGTTTAGTTTATCCGATTATACCAGCAGTCATTTTCATTCTGGGTGGATTTTTATTGTATGGACTATTCTTTACATTCTCGGATTTACCTTGGTGGTTTTGGTTAATCGAAATTTTATTTGTGATTTTACTTTTTGGTGCAGATATGATGGCGAACGCGTTTGGTGTTAAAAAGTATGGAGGAAGTAAAGCCGGAATCTGGGGGAGTACCATTGGTTTACTGGTTGGGCCCTTTATCATTCCATTCTTTGGGATCCTAATCGGACCTTTTGTTGGAGCTATAATCGCAGAATTATTGATTACTAGAACTTCTATTAAACAGGCACTTAAAACAGGGGTGGGATCAGTTGTGGGATTTTTAACATCTGTTCTTACAAAAGGGATTGTTCAGATTGTCATGATTGTTATTTTCCTTTGGGTTGTATAACGGTTCAGACAAAAGACTGAATTTGCATAATTGAGTCTTTAATATTTGAACGTATGACATAAGTTTGATACGCTAGACATTGTAAAAACAATTCTTATAATCGCTTAGGAGGAAATGACAAATGGCTTATGAATTACCACAATTACCTTACGCGTATGACGCACTTGAACCTCATATTGATAAAGAAACGATGAACATTCACCACACAAAACATCACAATGCATATGTTACAAACTTAAACAATGCACTTGCAGGACATGATGACTTATTAAGTAAATCAGTTGAAGAGTTAATTGCTAATTTAGACGCAGTACCTGAAGCTGCTCGTACAGCAGTACGTAACAATGGTGGAGGTCATGCTAACCACTCATTATTTTGGGAATTATTATCTGCTGATGGTGGCGGTTCGCCAACTGGTGCACTAGCTGAAGCAATCGATGCGAAATTTGGTAGCTTCGACGCTTTCAAAGAAGAATTTACAAAAGCAGCTACAACTCGTTTTGGTTCTGGTTGGGCTTGGCTATCAGTGAGCAATGGTGAAATTGAAGTTTCATCTACGCCAAATCAAGATTCACCAATCATGGAAGGCAAAACACCTTTACTTGGTTTAGACGTATGGGAGCACGCATACTACTTAAACTACCAAAACCGTCGCCCAGATTACATTGGCGCTTTTTGGAACGTTGTTAACTGGAACGAAGTTTCAAAACGTTACGAATCTGCTAAATAATTTTACTAAACATGAAACTAAGCACACCCTTAAATCGTCATTTAGGGGTGTGCTTTTTTATTGCAATTAATGGTATACTGTTAGACAGGATTTTAGTTAATAGGAGGATGAAAATTGCGTAAACCTAATAAAAAACGCTCCGCAAGTGTCAAAGCCAAACTTCGCGCAAATGTCGCATTTCGAATGAATATCCTCTTTTTTTCTATCTTTTTACTTTTTACAATACTCATTTTGAGATTGGGTTATTTACAGATAGTAGAAGGCGAAGAATATAAACGTGCATTAGAACGGACGGAAGAAGTACCAGTTAATTCAAGTGTTCCTAGAGGAAGAATTTATGATAGTGTTGGTCGGATTTTAGTCGATAATGAACCTAAAAATGCCATTACATATACGAAAATGCAAACAACAAAATCATCAGAAATGATGGAAATAGCCGAAAAATTAGCCACGTTAATCGATAAATCGATAGATGATATTACCTTAAGGGATCAGCAAGATTTTTGGATTATGAATAACACAGAAGATGCGTATAAAAAAGTATCTAAAAAAGAACAAGACGCTATTAATAAAAATGTAGATTTAACAACTTCACAAAAGCAACAACAAATTGATAAACTTGTTCGCGATCGAATAACACCAGAAGAATTAAATTCATTTTCTGATGAAGAGCTTGAAGTATTAGCTATTTTTCGTGAAATGTCTTCAGGGTATGCCTTGTCTCCACAAATTATTAAAAGTGATACGGTAAGTCCAGAAGAATTTGCGAGAGTTTCAGAGAGATTGGGAGATTTAAAAGGTGTCAATACAACAACGGATTGGGTCCGTGTTCCTAAATCAAATCTCGCAATTTTAGGTCGAACAACTTCACCAAAAGAAGGGATACCTCGTTCAAGTATAGATTATTTTATTGCGAGGGATTATACAAGAAATGATCGGGTCGGGAAAAGTTATATTGAGGAACAATATGAAGAAATCCTCCAAGGCCAAAAATCAGTCGTTAAAAACATTACAGATGGAAAGGGAAGTGTAACGTCCACTGAGACTGTTTTCAAAGGGGAACCTGGAAAGGATCTGGTTCTAACGATTGATAGTGAAATCCAAGCTAAAATTGAAGATTTAGTAGAGACGAAATTAATAGAAATGAAGCAAAAACAAGGTTCTAATTTATTGGATCGTGCATTTGTTGTGATGATGGATCCTTACTCTGGTGAAGTTTTATCGATGGTAGGAAAACAATTAAGCACGAATAAAGAAACCGGTAAACAAGAAATTTTAGATTATGCTTATGGAACATTCACATCAGCATATGAGATTGGTTCTACCATTAAACCTGCCACATTGTTAACCGGATATGAACAAGGTGTTATAGATATGGGTGAAACCTTAATCGATGAACCAATAAAAATTGGTGCACAAGGTAAAATCAAAAGTTCCATTTTTAATCGGTCGTCAAGAATTGCGATGAGTGATTTGCAAGCGATTGAACAATCCTCCAACGTTTACATGTTTAAAGTGGGCTTCAGACTAGCGAATGCCGTTTATCAATATGAACAGAGTATGAGAGTAAATTATAATGATTTCGCGGCATTTAGTATTTTACGAAATTCATATGCTCAATTTGGCCTTGGTGTTCGCACGGGAATTGATCTCCCTGGTGAAGTATCCGGAGTAACAGGAACAGGCAGACTACCTGGTAATCTAATGGATTTAACCATTGGTCAGTACGATACGTATACACCACTTCAAATGGCACAATACGTTTCAACCATTGCTAATGGAGGCAATCGAGTAAAACCACATGTTGTAAAAGAAATTAGAGAACCTTCACTAGATGGAGTAACGATGGGACCGCTCGTAACAGAAATTGGTCCGACAGTATTGAATCGAATTCAGAATACACAAACTCAAATTGAACACATTAAAAAAGGGATGGCACGAGTGTATTTTGGTGACAATGGATCAGCAAGATCTTACTTTGGTGATTTGCCATTTCAAGCAGCAGGGAAAACCGGAACTGCACAAGCTATACATTACAATACTGAGACAAGAAAGATTACAGCTGCGATCAATTCAACACATATTGGATTTGCCCCATTTGATAATCCTGAAATTGCCTATGCGGTCATGATTCCTTATGCTCCTTATTTCAACGGTGTATATGAAAGTACAGGTACGATTCTAGCTCGAGAAGTAGTAGATGCCTATTTTGAAATAAAGCAAAAAAATGGTGAGACGAACGAAGAAGCTTCAAAAACCATTCAAACAATCAAACCAGTATTTGTTAAAGAAGAGATAGAAGAAGAAACGGAAGAAACAATTGAATAGAATTTTAATTTTAAGCCATGATAATTTTAATATCATGGCTTTTTCTATTTACAATCTCTTTACATTAGCTTTATATGTCCTCAACATAGGACCTTTATAGTAGTGTTTGTAAGGCAAAAACAACCATTCTTAGGGGGAACTCGTCAGATGAAAAAATTTAAATTCGTTATGATGTCAACAATGATCGGATCAGCACTACTATTAGGTGCTTGTGGAAATGGTGACAGCAAAGATAATGGGGAAGAAAATTTATCTGGCTCGGTAACTGGTGACGGTTCATCAACAGTAGCGCCAATTACAGAAGCTTTAGTTGAAGAATATGCAGGAGTTCAACCAGATGTACAAGTAACTGCAGGTGTATCAGGAACTGGTGGAGGTTTTGAAAAATTCATCGCTGGTGAAACTGATTTTTCAAATGCATCACGTCCAATTAAAGAAGAAGAAGCTGCAAAATTAAAAGAAGCAGGAATTGAATATACAGAGCTAGAAGTAGCTTATGATGGATTATCAATCGTTGTAAACACAGAAAATGATTGGGCTAAAGATTTAACAGTAGAAGATTTAAAAAAATTATGGGTTGAAGATGGAACAACAAAGAAATGGTCAGATATTAATCCGGAATGGCCAGATGAAGAAGTTGTTTTTTACTCACCAGGTACAGATTCAGGAACATTTGATTATTTCAATGAAATTATCCTTGAAGATGAAGATATTGTTAAAGCAGCAACGCTTTCTGAAGATGATAATGTTTTAGTGCAAGGTGTACAAGGAGATAAAAACGCCATTGGATTCTTTGGATATGCTTATTACCTAGCAAACAAAGATTCGATGAACGTTGTAACAATCGATGGAGTAGAACCAACGAACGAAACAATTGAATCAGGTGAATATTCACCATTATCACGTCCATTGTTCGTTTATGTGAAAAATGATTCTGTAAAAGAAAACGAAGCAGTTTATGACTTCATGAAATTCACACTTGAAAACGCTGGCGATATGGCTGAAGCTGTTGGATACGTAAGATCACCAGAAGAGACTTATAAAGAAGATTTAGAAGCACTTGAAGGATTAAAATAAGACGTTATATGCGTGTAAGAGGCGAGTAGCAGCGGTGCTACTCTCTTCTCTTTTTAGGTAAAGGGGGATTTCAAATGGCTACATCAGAACAAACTGAAAAATTATCGATTCAACAAATGATTGAAGAGCAAAGAGGCAAAAAAGCAAAAAAACGAATTGAAAAGTCAATTCCTATTATATTATTTCTTATTGCATCTATTTCGGTGTTAACGACATTTGGGATCGTGTTTACACTGATTTTTGAAACTATTGAGTTCTTTCAACGCGTACCATTCTTAGATTTCATTTTTGGGAAAGAATGGCTTCCGTTTTCAAATAAGGAACCGTTATTTGGAATTCTTCCTTTAATTGCAGGTACTTTGAAAGTAACAGCTATTGCGGTAGTGGTTGCGGTACCATTTGGACTTGCTTCGGCTGTTTATTTGAGTGAATATGCTAGTGATAACACACGAAGAATCATTAAGCCTATTCTAGAAGTTCTTGCTGGTGTTCCTACAATTGTTTACGGCTTCTTTGCTTTAACTTTTGTGACACCATTATTACAGCAATTCATACCGGACTTAAAGATATTCAATGCATTAAGCCCTGGTATTGTAGTTGGTATTATGATATTACCAATGATTGCTTCATTATCTGAGGACGCAATGACATCTGTTCCGAATTCAATTCGTGATGGCGCATTAGCTTTAGGGGCTACTAAACTTGAAGTTGCTGTTAAAGTAGTATTACCAGCTGCACTTTCAGGAATTATGGCGTCAATTGTTTTAGCTGTGTCAAGAGCAATAGGTGAAACAATGATTGTTTCGTTAGCAGGTGGATCAACACCTCGTTTCGATTTAGATATGACAGATTCTATTCAAACCATGACAGCTTATATTGTTCAAGTTTCAACTGGTGATGCAGGATTTGGCACAACAATCTATTATTCCATTTACGCAGTCGGATTCACATTATTCTTATTTACACTTCTCATGAACTGGTTAGCTCATGCTATCTCAAAACGGTTTAGGGAGGAATATTAAAATGCGTCATATTGATCATAAAAATGTCGTTAAGCGTATGGGAAGCCGAATGATATTGAATAAAACTTTTAAAGCCATCTTTTTCATGGCCACATTATTCGCGCTTTTATCATTAGCGATACTATTTTATCGAATTGTCAGCCAAGGAATTGGCTTTATATCCATAGATTTCTTTACTAACTTTGGTTCTCGTATACCTGAAAATGCAGGGATAGTTGCTGCATTAGTCGGTTCCCTTTGGATGATGGCGGTAATCGCTCCTGTTTCTTTAATATTAGGAGTTGGCTCAGCCATTTATTTAGAAGAATATGCAAAGAAGAATAAACTAAATGATTTTATTCGAATGAATATAGCAAACCTTGCAGGTGTTCCTTCAGTAGTATTCGGGCTCTTAGGTTTAACGATTTTTGTACGAGCGTTAGCGTTAGGTAATAGTATTTTAGCTGCAGGATTTACAATGAGTTTGTTAATTTTGCCAGTTATTATCGTAGCATCACAAGAAGCTATTCGGGCAGTTCCTAAAGAATTACGAGAAGCTTCATATGGTATGGGTGCAACAAAATGGCAAACGATTTCTAAAGTCGTATTACCATCAGCTATTCCAGGTATTTTAACTGGTGGAATATTAGCATTATCACGAGCAATAGGAGAAACTGCTCCACTAGTTGTAATCGGGATTCCTGTTATAATTCAATTCCTACCTGACAACTTACTAAGTCAATTTACTGCATTGCCAATGCAAATATTTGACTGGGCGAAAAGACCACAGGAAGCATTTCAAAGTGTAGCTGCTGCTGGAATTATCGTATTAATGATGTTTTTATTAATCATGAATTCAATTGCAGTAGTGATTCGTAATAAATTCCAAAAAAGGTATTAAGCCATAGCGGCATGGGAGGGTTTCAACATGGTTCAAGTAAACTTAAATAAACCACAACTTAAAGAAACAACTGATTCAAATCAAAATGTAAATATGAATAATATCGTGTATGATACAAAACAATTAAATTTATGGTATGGGAATCATCACGCATTAAAAAATATCGATCTTGCTATTAAAGAAAACGAAGTGACAGCAATTATCGGACCATCAGGGTGTGGAAAGTCGACATATATTAAAACGTTAAATCGTATGGTGGAATTAGTCCCATCTGTGAAAACGTCTGGGCAAATCATTTATCGAGATCGCAATATTTTTGATAGTGATTATAATGTAGAAGAGCTTCGTACAAGAGTAGGCATGGTTTTTCAAAAGCCGAATCCTTTTCCAAAGTCTATTTTCGATAACATTGCTTATGGACCAAGAATTCATGGTATCAAGAATAAGAAAACGTTAGATGAAATAGTAGAAAAAAGCTTAAGAGGTGCAGCTATTTGGGATGAAGTAAAAGACCGTTTACACGAAAATGCATATGGTCTTTCAGGTGGGCAACAACAACGGATTTGTATTGCGCGTGCTTTGGCAATCGAACCAGATGTCATTTTGATGGATGAGCCTACATCTGCTTTAGATCCAATCTCAACTTTAAAAGTAGAGGAATTAGTGCAAGAATTAAAAGAAAACTACTCAATCATTATCGTGACGCATAACATGCAACAAGCAGCTCGAATTTCAGATAAAACTGCATTTTTCTTAAACGGTGAAGTAATTGAATTTGACCAAACGGATACCATTTTTTCTACGCCTTCTGACAAACGTACAGAAGATTATATTTCGGGACGATTTGGTTGATTAAGGAGGAGAATGAATAATGGTAGTAAGAGAGAAATTTGAAAATGATCTTCGTGGTGTTCAAGAACAGTTTATAGCACTTAGTAAGCTTTCCATCTCGACATTGGATAAATCAATTACAGCTCTTTTGAATCAAGACGTTGATATCGCCTTATCAATTATTCAAAATGACATGTATATTAATCGAATGGAAGAAGAAATTAATGATCGAGTGATTTTGTTACTAGCTAAGCAACAACCCGTAGCAACCGATCTACGTAGATTGATTGTTATGCTTAAAGCAGCTCATGATATGGAACGTGTAGGGGACTATGCGGTGAATATTGCAAAAGAGACAATTCGAGTAGGGAAGTCAGAATTTGTCTACCCAATACGCAATATCGAACAAATGAGAGATAAAACAATTGTCATGCTTGAACAAGTGATGCTAGCATTCACTGAGGAAAATGTGGAGAAAGCGAGAGAAATCGCAGCTCTTGATGATCAGGTAGATAGCTTATATGGGGAAACGATCCAGCAATTATTAAGTGTTGGTGCAGAACATCCTGATAAATTAAGTCAAATCACTCAATTATCATTTGTTTGTAGATACTTAGAACGTTCAGCTGATCACGCAACGAACATTGCAGAGCAATTATTCTACTTAGTAAAAGGTCGCCATTACGACTTAAACAATTAAGCAAAAGGCTTATCCAAATTGGATAAGCCTTTTATCGTCATTTCGTTATAAGGTTCGCTACTTCTGCAATTGTCATATATGAATTGAGTTCATATGTGCCAATTTGAATACCTTCTGACAACTTTTTGTCTTCTAGATATTGATCAAAATCTTTGCGGTTTTTAATAATATTCGTTTGTTCCAATATCGAGCTAATATCAGTTGATGTCATTCCAGAACGTATAATAAGAACTGTTTTTACTTGATCAGATGAAGGATCATCAACTTCTTCAACTTGTTCGTCTGTATTATTTTCTTTAGACATAGCTTCTAAATCAAGCTGTATTTGAGCCAGTTGTTCTTTTGAAGTAGATAGCTCTTCTTGTAAAGACTTTAATTCTTCTGACTTAACTAGCTCATATCCGTTAGGTGCAGTAGTACTACCGTCAGAAGAATTCGGAACCGAGATAAATGTAAATAAAATGCCAGCAGTAAATAATCCAATACCAAGACCTCTCATTATAGATGACATTAGCGTTTACCCCCGATTACCGAATGTACTTGTTCGATAGAAAGGGCTGAACGTTTACTAATTTCCTCATCATTATATCCTTGTTGATGAAGTGCAAGTACTTGGTTAACCAAAATTTCATGTATCGGCTTTTTTTGTGCTTTACTCGATTTCAAGCTAATTTTAGGATCAATCATCAGTTCTTCTTCTACAACTTTTAGTCGTCTTTTCAGTTGATTGATATCTTGATAATAATCAATTGATAAATCTTCAATTTCTTTTTCTAAGCGTTTCACCGGACTCTTCATAAAAAAAGAAAAAACAATTAATATCACGCCTATTGCCATAATCATTATTTCTAGTGTCATACTTCTCACCTCAATTAGCTTCTTTATTTTATTTTAGCATAAACACGAAGTTTTGAATGAAATGTTTAATTTCATACTAGATTTTTTCAGTAGCTATGCTATAATAGGTTAGTCGTATAAATCATGCTCAAAAATGATAACTTGAATCCTGATTAAATGGGAGGGATAAAGATGCGCGTTAATATTACACTAGCTTGCACAGATTGCGGCGAGCGCAACTACATTTCTAAGAAAAACAAGCGTAACAACCCGGAACGTCTTGAAATGAAAAAGTATTGCTCACGTGAAAAGAAAATGACTGTTCACCGTGAAACAAAATAATAACATTTAACCAAAACCTTGCGAGGTTTTGGTTTTTTTCATGGAGGGTTATTAATTGGATAAAACAATCATGCGTAATGAAGTCTTAGCTATATTAAAAGAAATGGACTCACAAACATATCAAACTCGTTCTGCTCAAATTACGCAAAGTTTGCTGAATGAGGAACAAATCCTTCAATCAAAAATCATCGGAATTACCATTTCCTCATTTCCTGAAGTTGATACTTGGCGTTTAATTGAACATCTTTGGTCACTTGGCATTCGTGTAGCAGTGCCAAAATGTCATGTTAAAACAAGAGATATGCAATTTTACGAAATTACTTCGTTCGATCAATTAGAAATTGTCTATATGAAATTACATGAACCGAAACCTGAAATTACGAATAAAATAAATGCGGAAGACATATCTTACCTTATTGTTCCTGGTGTTGTTTTTGATGCTTTAGGATATAGAGTTGGTTTTGGTGGGGGTTATTATGATCGCTTCTTACAGAAATATATAGGGCCAACAATTTCATTAGCATTTGATGAACAAGTGGTTCCCTCAGTGCCAAAAGAACATCATGATTTGCCAGTGGACATCATTTTAACAGATCAAAATAAATGGATATGTCATGCGCAAAGAGGTAAGTCATGAAAAACTTATACGATGTTATGCAATTACTAAAAAAATATGGGACATATATTTATACGAAAGATCGACTTTCGGATGCCATGTTAATGGAAGATGAAGTTCGAGAATTATATAATGCCGGTGTTTTGGATTTAAAAGATTTTCAAATGGCCATTCTAATCCTTAGACAGGAAGCTGCGAAGCATAAATAACCATTTAAATAGGAGGAATTGATAATCTTACTGGTTATCATTTTTTTTTGGAATAAAGGCATTTTCAAGAGATTAAAAATAAATAGATAAAATTTGAAACTTTTTTATGTTTTATCCGTCTAATAAAGGGTATGTGAAATGTTGAGACATTTGTATATGATAACTCACGCATATGAACTGTAAGTTGCGATATTGTAAAAAAAGTATTAAGATATAATAATGTTCTCTCGATTATCTTACTAAAGATAAGGGAGATTAGAGGAGGATGTTGAATGAAGACCTTTAATTGGCCAAAACATTCGATTCTGGCAATTGCCATAGTATTGACATGGATAAAAACATATGTTGTTTATCATATAAGTTTTGACATGAAAATTGAAAATGTTATGCAACAATTAATATTGTTTTTGAATCCACTTAGTTTTCTATTGTTTATTTATGGAGTTTCACTTTTCTTTAAATCCGTGAAAGCTAGAAATCGATATTTACTGATTACCAGCAGCGTTCTTGCAGTTATTTTATATGCAAACGTAGCTTTCTATCGTTTCTTTAGCGATTTCATTACGTTGCCGGTATTATTTCAAACGAGCAACTTTGGTGATTTAGGAGCTTCTGCTGCAGAAAGTATTTTCTTAACAGATGTATTGTATTTTGCAGATGTTGTGATACTTTTCATCGTTATGAAATTTATTGTGGTTGAAAAAGAATTTGGCGTTATTAAACCTGCTATTCGCAAAGCTTACTTTGTTTTAGCAGCAGCAGTATTATTTTTAAATTTAGGATTATCTGAAACAGAACGTCCACAACTTTTAACACGTAGTTTTGATCGTGAGTTATTAGTTAAAAATATTGGAACATATAACTACCATATCTATGATATTTATATTCAGTCAAAATCTCATGCTCAACGGGCTTTAGCTGATGGTAGTGAACTTGTCGAAGTAAATAACTTTGTTCGTTCTAATCAAGCAGAACCGGATGTGGAAGTCTTCGGATTAGCTGAAGGTAAAAACGTGATTGTTGTTTCACTTGAATCACTTCAAACATTTGTGATGAATGAAGAAATGAACGGTCAAGTTGTTACACCTTTCTTAAATGAGCTTTCTAGCGATAAAGATACTTTCTACTTCCCAAACTTTTATCATCAAACAGGATTAGGCAAAACTTCCGATTCTGAATTCCTAGTTGAAAATGGATTATATCCATTAGGCGGTGGAGCTGTATTCTTTACTCATAGTGGGAATACTTATAACTCTATGGCTGAAAGACTTGGAGACAACGGTTATTTTACGAATGTAATGCATGCTAATAACAAGAGTTTCTGGAATCGTGACATGATGTATAATGCTTTAAATATTGATAAGTTTTACGATGTTGATAGCTACACAGTTGAAGATGGTGATGCTGTAAACTGGGGTTTAAAAGATATTCCTTTCTTTGAGCAATCTGTCGAACATATGACAGAAATGCCACAACCTTTTTACTCTCGTTTAATCACTTTAACGAATCATTATCCTTTCCATTTAGATGAACCAGATCAATTCATTCCGGAGTACGATTCCAATTCAGGAACGTTAAATCGTTATTTCCAGACTGCACGTTATATGGATGAATCGGTTAAACTTTTGTTTGAAGATCTAAAAGAAAAAGGTCTTTACGAAAATTCAATTATCGTTATGTATGGAGATCACTATGGTATCTCTGAAAATCATAATGATGCAATGGCGCAATATTTAGGAAAAGAAATTACTCCTTTTGAAAGTGCTCAATTGCAACGCGTACCATTCTTCATTCACGTTCCTGGATCTGATAAAGGTCAAGTCGTTGAAGAAGTATCTGGACAGATTGATATTCGACCAACATTACTACATTTGCTTGGTATTGAAACAAGTAAAGATATGCAACTTGGTGCAGATGTTTTCTCTGAAGATCACGAAGAATTTGTTGTGTTTAGAGATGGCCGTTTTGTAACTAAAGATTTTGTTTATGCTGGAAATACATGCTATGAGAAAGAAACAGGCTTAGCAACTGATGCAGCATCATGTGCTCCTTATACAGAGCGCGCAGCTGAAGAACTAGGCTACTCAGATCAAATTATCAATGGTGATTTACTCAGATTTTACGATGTGAAAACTGGTAATTTATTAATTGATGAAGCGAATCAATCTAAATAAAAATGTAAACCGTTTGTGATGAGCAGAGTATTGCTTATTACAAACGGTTTTTTTAGTATTTTAGTGAATCTGTTTAGAATCAATATTAATTATTCGCCTTTCTCTTCATTTAAATACTAAAACGAAATAAATATGCAATTGTCTGAAACAAAATTTGATTTTAAACGTACTACTTTATAAGAGGAGGTGGTCTGTTTGAAACGGTTAATAATAATCTTGGTAGGAATTCTGTTTATATATGGATGTAAAGAAGATGAATCTAATGTGGTTGTTTCAACAGAACTACCTCCAGTGGAAAGTCCTAAAACTTCAAATGACGTCAAAGAAGTAAAGATCCCTTCACAATATTTTGCGAAAAGTGAAGAATTCGACCGTGTCATTGGTTGGATTTCTGAAACAGAAATAATGTTTTTGGAGAAAAATATGGAAGGGTCACATGTTTATACATACGATTTGAATTCCAATAAAAAGACACATCATGCAACTGTTGAAATGCCTATAAATGATGTGATTATACATCCTTCAAAATCTCACTTTACTTTACTCATGTCAGAAAATTCACTTCAAGCAATAATTGGGATATATGAAATGGGCGGTACTAAGGTAGATGAATTAACTATAGAGTCTTCTGAAATTGTATTTGAGTGGCATCCATCTCAAGTTGAATTGATGACGGTAACTGCTTTTTATGAAGATTGGACGTTCGATACTTTTATGTATTCGAGTAAAACTCAAATATTAGAATTAATTTCATCTTCTCAGCCGTTTTTAGAATGGGCATCGGTTAATGAATTAGTGGGGGTGGAGTGGAAGGAAAATGATGCGTTATCCGGAGGTCCACTAACAACAATTTCTATAGCGGATGGTTCAATTTCTAAGTCTGAGGAGAGTAACTATATATTTGTTGATTACTATGAAGAATTATCATTAACCGTTCAAATTGATCAAGATAGGGAACTATTCATTTACAAACTTTCTGATTTGAAAAATAAAACGGAGAAAATATTCGAAACTCCTGCAATCAGTAATTATTCACAGTGGTTTATTCCGGAAATTATTTGGACAAATCAAGAATCATTTTTAACTTATATTTCACCTAATCCTGGTCTTTTAGATGTAAATCAAAGTAGATTAGAGTTAGTGGAATTTAGTTTTAAATCCGAAAACGAACGTGTTGAATTTGATGAAGGATATGTTCAATTGATTTGCTCACCAAATGGGGAGTACTGTTTAAAGGGAGAAGGTTTGTTCACGATCATTAATTTGAATAGTAGGGAAGAATTGAAGTGGATTGAATATATTTCGGAATGAAAAAAGCTGACGAATTAATTCGTCAGCTTTTTCGTATTGATTAATGTAGTGATGGTGGATAGCCTTGGTCTATAATTGTCATTACAGTAAACCAAGCGAAAATAGCAAAGGTTGCTACATTAAAGACTACACCTAAAAGGTTTTTCTCTTTAATAGCTTGAACGGTTCCTACTGCACCGAGAATTGCCACAAGGCCAAAAATAACCATTAATAAGTTCATTAAGGACACTCCTTTTGACATTAGAAAATGAATGTCGAATACACGTTTCATGTACCATTATATGTTTTATTCAAGCATTTGTCGAGGATAAAAAGTGAACGTTCTTTGAACGTGTATGTTTTCCTAGGCCGCTATCTGATACAATACACGAGAGGTGATTTCATGTTAAATATACGTACCTATCCACTTGGACCATTACAAACGAATTGTTATGTTGTTTCAAAAAAGGATAAAGAATGTTTAGTATTTGATCCAGGTGAAGAAGGATTAAAATTAATCAAAGAATTGAAGAAAATGCAGCTAAAACCACTAGCGATTGTTTTAACTCATGCTCATTTTGATCATATTGGAGCAGTGGATGCTGTTAGAGATGAATTTAAAGTTCCTGTTTATATTCATCAGGCTGAAAAAGATTGGTTAACGAACCCACTTAAAAATGGTTCATCAAGATTTAATGAACTGCCTAATATATCTGGAAGACCAGCCGATATCTTAATTGATGAAGAATCTACCCTTGAAATCGGTAATTTCTCTTTTCAAGTCATCCATACTCCTGGACATTCTCCAGGTAGTTTAACATTTTGGTTTAAACAGGATGAATTTGCAATCGTTGGAGATACTTTATTCCAAGGAAGTATAGGACGAACTGATCTTCCCAATGGAAATGAAAAAGTATTAATGAAATCGATTCATGAAAAAATATTGACACTTCCAGAACAAACCATGTGTTATCCTGGTCACGGCTACCCAACTACACCAGAAGAAGAAATGAATCATAACCCTTTTTTAAATGGCTTTTAACAAAATAAAACAGCTTGCATCATATGATGCAAGCTGTTTTTTGTTTTTGATTAATGCCCTGCTCCTGGTACGTGTATAAACGTTGTATAGTACGTGAAGCCTGCAAAGAAGATTGTTAAGTAAGCTCCAAAAATATAGATATACATACGTTCTGTAAGGTTCAAGAACCCTAGAAGAAGGAATAAACCAGTGTTCGCTAACATTAATAAAGAAGCTTCTGTCATATCACCTAAATGAAACATAACTGCAAAAATACCTGTCCAGAAACCCATAACTTTATACATATTGTTCATGAGTAGTCCCTCCTTTTAAAACCATACAATAATCTCTTACTTATTATAAATGATTCTAATCGAAAATGTAAACTCTAGATTGGCTATAGATTGTGACAAACCAGTGTAGAGTGAATATTTTTAATCTAATTTGAATGAGTTTGTTTAAATTGGGTGATTTAATAGGGTCTGTGAAATCAATTTAAGTCATAAAAATAAACCTTATACAAATGGAAAAGCAAAGTCCGAAATTTTATTTAAAAATACTAAACAATTAACGTGACAAAACATATACAAATGTTGTACAGTATGTATAACATAAAAATAATGAAATGGAGGAATTAGAAATGAATCCTGTTACATTCTTTACTTATCCATCATGTACATCATGTCGAAAAACAAAAAAATGGTTGGTTGCAAATAACGTGGAGTTTAAGGAAAGACATCTATTCCGCCAAACTCCAACTGCTGAAGAATTATATTCTTTGTTATCATTAACAACTGAAGGACTTGATGAAATATTAGCTACAAGGAGTCAGTCATTTAAAGACTTAAATGTAGAAATAGAAGATCTTCCACTTTCTCAAGTTGTAGAATTGATTATTCAAGATCCAAAATTATTGAGACGTCCAATTATTTCAGACGGAAAACGCTTAGTAGTGGGGTATCAACCGGAACATTTAAAAAGTTTTATAAGCAAAATTAAATTTTCTGAAGCTGTTTAATAGGTAAAATAAAAATTTCCTGCCATAAAAGGTAGGAAATTTTTATTTTAAGGAAAAAGCTTCCATTTCAAACAAGCTGCAAGTATAATTCTCTCAACAGGCGAAGAGCGGTCATCGGCTGTTTTGGATGATTGGTAAGTATATGGTGATTGAGTTTAATATTATCGAACAAAAATGTCTCAAGTTGTTAACACGAGGACTTTTGGCCAATGCCTCTGATATACATCTTGTTCCTAATCCCGATATGTATACTATTTATTTTAGACATCACTCAAATTTGATTCCTGCAGGTAAGCTTCACCTGGATATAGGAGATCGAATTATTTCATACTTCAAATTTTTATCCTCTCTCGATATTAGTGAAAAACGAAAACCTCAAAGTGGTTCATTCGAACAAAACATTTCCGATAAAAAATGTTCTTTTAGAGTATCAACACTCCCAACGATTCAAAACAAAGAAAGTCTGGTCATTCGTATGCAATTACATGACGAAACAAGACCCTTACATGAATTAATGGTAGACCCAGCAGACGCAATTGTTTTTCAAGAACTTATGAAGGAAAAACAAGGATTAATTTGTCTAACTGGTCCTACTGGTTGTGGTAAAACGACCACCATGTATTCATTGACAAGTTATAGTTCACACCAGTTAAACCGACATGTTATTTCGCTTGAAGATCCAGTCGAAAATAATCAGTCTCATTTACTTCAAATCCAAGTGAATGAACGATCAGGTGTTACCTATTCAGCTGGATTAAAAGCTATTTTAAGGCATTCACCTGATGTCATTATGATTGGTGAAATCCGTGATGTTGAAACTGCACGAGCAGCAATGCAAGCTGCCTTAACAGGACACTTGGTATTAACGACTGTCCATTCCAAAAATACGGTAGGTTGTCTATTTAGATTAATGGATTTAGGGATAACCATTGATGAATTACAACAAGCCCTTGTTTGTGTCTCTTCTCAACAATTACTCACAAGTTTTGAGGTGCAGAACGATGGGGAGCGAGAAGCAAGTCGCAGCTCGATATATGAAGTGTTGCATGGCGAAACACTTCATCAAGCGATGACAATGATTAAAGCTGGAGTAATGTTTACTATGCCTCCTCATTTAACTCTCAGAGCAAAAATAGAGAAAGCTTTTCTAAGTGGTGCATTTCATGTAGGCGGATTTGAATATGGCTAAACAAGATCAAATTCCTAAAAAACTTCAGAGTCAGTTTTTATTGAGATTGTCTAATTTATTAGATGAGGGATATACCTTTCATTCATCTCTATTAATGTTACTTCCATATCATGTTAAATGTGAGAACGAAGTCTCTCGAAAGATTGATGAAACGTTAAGAAATGGTAACGGAGTCGTTGAGATTTTTATACTATTAGGTATTTCTGTAGATTATCTTCTTCCAATAGAAATGGCTGAATCTCATGGTAGGTTAAATGTCGCTATAGGAACACTTCAAAGGCATATTTCGATGAAAGAGCGTGCAAAGGCGAGTTTAAAGAAAATCATGATGTACCCATTATTTTTATTCATTATTCTTGGTGGTTTGTTTATAGCTTTTAGAACATATTTTCTTCCAAATATGAAGAATTTGGTGGCATCTAGGCAGTCTGCAGATCAGGATGAAATATTGCATTGGACAAATACATTACTGCACGTACCCGATATGTTAATTTCAATAACCATAGGAGGTTTGTTTCTATATTTTCTTTTACATCAATGGTTAAAAAGAAAATCATTGGACTTTCAATTAGAAATACTAAAAAAAACACCTTATTTTTCAAGCTGGATGAAGATATTTTGGACAAGATCTTTTGCACAAGAACTAGGCACGTTATTAGCCAGTGGTATTTCTCTCTTAAAAGCTTTAGACCTATTAAGAACTCAAACAAATCAGCCCTTCATTCAAGCGATTAGCATGCAAATATACCAATCGATTAGCCTTGGCGAAAGTGTTGAAAAAGCCGTAACAATCGCTGGTTGTTTCTTAAAAGAGTTTCCAGCTTATATTTCCCATGGAGAAGCGAGTGGTCATTTAGCAAAGGAATTATTAATATTTAGTGACCTACTAACAGAACAAATTGAAAATAAGGTTACAAAAAATTTGGCGTTTGTTCAGCCCATTCTATTTGGAATACTAGCAATTTGTATATTAGGCGCATACTTATCAATTTTACTACCTGTTTACGGAATGATCGATTTTATTTAGGAGGAACATATGAAAAAATTTAGAAATCAGTTTGGATTTACCTTAATTGAAATGATGGTTGTATTATTAATCATTTCTGTGCTCATTTTAATCGCTATTCCAAATGTAACAAAGCATTCTGCAACTATTGATCAGAAGGGTTGTCAAGCATATGTAAAAATGGTTCAAGGACAAGTAGAAGCATACCGGATGGAGTTGAATGGAGTTCCAACAGTACAAAATTTGGTTGATACAGAGTATTTAAATGCTGATCAAATCACTTGTCCTGATGGGAGTGCGCTTTCAATTGATTCCTCTGGTGTAGTTAGTTCAATTACTGTAATTGAATAGTCGTGGATATACTCTCCTAGAAGTTTTGCTCGTTTTAAGTATTGTAGGAACAATCACAATGAGTGTGATCTTTATGAGTAATTCTTATTTTGAAAAGAAAGCTTTTTCTTTGTTTATGAATCAATTTAAGTTGGATATTTACCATATGCAAAATTATTCAATTGTTAATAGTACACAAACAGAACTTGTATTTGGGAATAATGGAACTACTTATACTACTAGGAAATCTTATTTTGAACCTATTGTTCATAGGAGTTTGCCTAAAGGAATCAGACTCTCAACTAAAAGTACGTTAAAAAGTATTGCATTTAACCCGAATGGTTCAATCGTAAATTTTGGTACATTAACATTCGATACAACAGATTCTATAAAAACGGTGAGAATATATATTGGAAAAGGAAAGATGACAGTTGAGGAATGAAAAAGGATTTTCATTTGCTGAAGCAATGCTGACTTTGACTGTAACGATGGTGATTTTTGGCTCGCTGCTACCAATCAGTTATCGAATGCTCGCTAAGTTACACGATCAAAAGATCGATGTTCATTTAGCCTACACATCAAATCAAGCTGCTATCAAACGGGGACACGGAATCCTAACGGGAAACCGTGTTATAGATAAAGTGAATTACTCATGGACATGGGAAGAGAGATTGCTTTGCATTGATTACACAAAAACAGAAATTACTTATCAATCATGCGAAAATTATTAACAAGCAATGGGTATACATTCATCGATGCTTTGGTTCAAATCATGCTATTCTTACTTTTTTCCAATATGATTTTCTTCTACTTTGAATGGCTTAAAGATTCCGAGAAGTATTTGACTCATACAGAAGAAATGGAGTTTGAATTGTTTTCACTAGAGATTTTACCGTATTTAATAAATTTACAACATGTAGAGGAACAACCAAATAGTGTTGGAATACGATTTCGACAGTCCGCAGAAGAATTTGATATTGAATTTACGGGAAATTTAATCCGTAAACAAAAAAATAGATTAGGTCATGAACCTATGTTGTTACATATTACTAAGAGTCAGTTTCAACTAAATGGTACAAAGCTAAAGATAGCTGTTGAATTTGAAAGTGGACTTAAGAAGGAACGTGTTTATGAACTTTCATTTGTTGGGGAATGAAAAAGGAATTCTTTTGCCTGCTGCATTGATTTTACTATTTGTGATTAGTGGATTACTGATTGTTTTTGTAGGGGCTTATGTAACCCAAATGGGAATTTATGAAATGTTGGAAAGTCGCTATATATCTGCTACGATAGTACAAATGGAAAATCAAGAATAAAAATGATTCGATGATCCGTAATAAGCGGGGTATAGTATGAGAAAAATTTATTTAGTCGGTTTCATGGGTAGTGGGAAGAGTGCGATCGGTAGAAGGTTAAGTTTTTTGTTGAAAATTCCCTACTATGATATGGATCAAGAAATTGTGAAAAAAGTAGGCATGTCTATTCCAGATATTTTTAGGGAATATGGGGAGCCGTTCTTTAGGGAGCAAGAGAGAGCGTTTTTGAAAACATTTCGAGATGAGTGGTGTATTGTGTCAACTGGCGGTGGGGTTGCAATTGATGCATTAAATAGGAGACTCATGAGGCAAACGGGTTTAGTTCTATTTTTGGATGCAACGTTTCCTGACATTTGGAAACGGATTCACAAAGATGTTAATAGACCCATCGTACAAGCGTCTACTAAAGAGGAGTTAGAATCACTTTATACTTATAGAAAGCGTTTCTACAAATCTGTTGCTCATATAACAATTAGAACTGAAGGCCGTTCATTGAGACAAATAACTGAATATGCTGCTTTTCAAGTAAATAGACTAAAAGGCGAATGAATATATAGATTATTTGATAATTGTTCGCGAATGGATGTTGTAGTAAAAAAGATTGCGCTTTCCTTGTGTTCAATGTTAGGATATAGACAAAGCGGTAAACGCTTTATGTACATTGAATTTTTTATATTCCAAAACAATTGTTTTGGGGCGGATGAGTATACGGGGAGAGAACGCAAATAGCGTCGCCGAAGGAGCAAGTTAAATAACGAATCTCTCAGGCAAAAAGACTCGTATAGGACGCATCTCTGGAGAATGCTATATCTATATTTAGCTACCAAAGAGGAAAGCCGATTTCAGGTAAACTTTCAGGTACCAGGACAGAGAATCCCTTTAATAAGGGGATTCTCTGTCCTTTTTTGTACTGATTAGGAAACATAAGTTTACAGATTTCAGTATTAGAGAAGATTAGCTTGAATCAATTTTGGTACTAGTTTTTTCTAGCATGGATACGAGAATGTAAGTTTAGGAAGATCAATAAACAAAAACAACATTGTGTGCAATAAACATGTATTCTTTGTTTTTTGATTATTGTGTTAAAAAGGAGGAAATGAAAATGTCAGAGCAATTACAACGTACTCCCTTGTTTGACGTATATGCATCATATGGTGGGAAAACAATTGATTTTGGTGGCTGGGAGTTACCAGTACAATTTTCTAGCATTAAATTAGAACATGAAGCGGTTCGTACAAAAGCGGGATTATTTGATGTATCTCATATGGGTGAAATCATTGTAAAAGGTGAAGACAGTCTGTCATATTTACAGCGCATATTAACTAATGATTTGTCGAAGCTTCAAGATGGACAAGCGATGTATTCTGCGATGTGTTATGAAGATGGTGGTACAGTAGACGATTTATTAGTTTATAAAATTGCTCAGCATCATTACCTTTTGGTTGTGAATGCCTCTAACATTGAGAAAGACTTTGAATGGATGAAAGGTTTCTTATTCGGTGATTTGTCAGTTTCGAATGTGTCTGATTCATATGGTCAAATAGCATTTCAAGGACCATTAGCGGAAACTGTTTTACAAAGATTAACGAAAGAAGACCTTTCAGAAATAACATTTTTTAAATTTAAAACACAAGTGAAAATAGGCGAATATGAATACCTTGTTTCAAGAACAGGTTATACAGGTGAAGATGGCTTTGAAATCTACGGAGATCCACAAGAAGTTAAAGCTTTATGGCACGAAATTTTAAGAGAAGGTAAGGATGACGGCGTTTTACCATGTGGTTTAGGTGCACGTGATACATTACGTTTTGAAGCTTGTTTAGCGTTGTATGGTCAAGAACTTACTAAAGATATTTCTCCACTTGAAGCTGGCATTGGCTTTGCTGTGAAATTGAAGAAAGAAGATGACTTTATTGGACAAAAAGCACTTGTCCAACAAAAAGAATCTGGCATACCACGTAAATTAGTGGGACTTGAAATGATTGATAAAGGGATTCCTCGTACTGGTTATCCAGTATTTATTAATAATGAAAAGATCGGTGAGATTACAACCGGTACGCAGTCACCAACATTAAAGAAAAATATTGGTTTAGGTTTGATCGATCGAAAATTTAGCGATCTTGGAACAGAAGTAGAAGTTGAGATTCGTGGAAAGCGTTTAAAAGCAGTAACAGTTGCGACACCATTTTATAAACGACAAAAATAATTGTTGGAAAGAGGTTGTGCCCGGATGAAACATCGTTACTTACCAATGACAGAGCAAGACCAAAAAGATATGTTAGATACAATTGGAGTTTCTTCTATAGATGAGTTATTTTCAGATATACCTGAAAAAGTAAGGTTTAAAGGTGAATATAATATCAAACCAGCTAAATCTGAATCATCTCTACTAAAAGAACTTTCTCAAATGGCTGCCAAAAATGCAGATAACAAAACGTATGCTTCTTTTTTAGGTGCAGGTGTTTACGATCACTATAAACCGATTATTGTAGATCACGTTATTTCTCGTTCTGAATTTTATACGGCATATACGCCTTACCAACCAGAAATTTCTCAAGGTGAACTTCAAGCAATCTTTGAATTTCAAACAATGATTTGTGAGTTGACGGGAATGGATTTAGCCAACTCTTCCATGTATGACGGTGGTACAGCTTTGGCTGAAGCGGGAATGCTAGCAGCTGGTCATACTAAGCGTAAAAAGCTATTGATTTCAGGTGCAGTTAATCCAGAATCTCAAGACGTAGTGCGTATGTATGCTTTAGGACAATCGATTGAAGTCGTTCAAATTCCGACTAAAGATGGCGTTACAGATATTGATGCACTTAACGAGTTAATTGATGATAATACAGCAGCTGTGCTTGTTCAATATCCAAACTTTTATGGTCAAGTTGAGGATTTACGTAAAGTTGAAACAGTAACTCACGAAGCGAAAGCCTTAATGGTGGTTTCTTCTAATCCGCTGTCACTTGGTATTTTAACTTCACCAGGTAAACTTGGTGCTGACATTGTAGTCGGGGATGCTCAACCATTTGGAATCTCTGAATCATTTGGGGGACCACATTGCGGTTATTTTGCTGTTACTACAAAGTTAATGCGTAAAGTTCCAGGACGTTTAGTTGGTGAAACGACAGATGAAGTTGGACGTAGAGGATTTGTCTTAACATTACAAGCTCGTGAACAACATATTCGTCGTGATAAAGCAACTTCCAACATATGTTCGAACCAAGCACTTAATGCATTAGCAGCTTCTGTAGCAATGACTGCTCTTGGTAAAAAAGGTGTTCAAGAAATTGCAACTCAAAATATTTTAAAAACGAATTATGCTAAAAAAGCTTTCGAAGCTCAGGGGTTTGAAGTTGTATATCAAGGTCCTCATTTCAATGAAATCGTTGTTAAAGCAGATACCGATATCACTGTTCTAACAAAAGAACTGTTGAAAAAGGGTATTATCGGTGGATTTGACTTAGGTAAAGTTGATGATAAGTTAGCAGGACATGTATTAATCGCTGTTACTGAACAACGTACAAAAGAAGAAATCGATGCGCTTGTGCAAGAAATGGGGTCTTTCCGTGCATAAAGATAATCAACCACTAATTTTTGAAATTACAAAAGAGGGACGCGTAGGATATAGCTTACCTGAACTTGATATACCAGAAGTTGACTTAACTTCATTATTACCTGACGGCTTATTACGCGAAGAGCTTGCTGAACTTCCCGAAGTATCTGAACTAGATATTATGCGTCATTATACAGCTCTTTCAAAAAGGAATCATGGGGTAGATTCAGGATTTTATCCTTTAGGTTCATGTACTATGAAATACAATCCGAAAATCAATGAGTCAGTTGCTCGATTCCCAGGCTTTGCAAATATTCATCCATTACAAGATGAAGAAACGGTGCAAGGTGCTATGGAGTTAATGTATGACCTACAAGAACATTTAATTGAAATTACTGGGATGGATGAAGTTACACTTCAACCTGCTGCTGGTGCTCATGGAGAATGGACGGCTTTAATGATGATTCGTGCTTTCCATGAAGCGAATGGAGATACTCAGCGTACAAAAGTAATCGTGCCTGACTCTGCACATGGAACAAATCCAGCCTCAGCTACTGTTGCTGGTTTTGATACGATCACTGTTAAATCCGATGAAAACGGCTTAGTAGATTTAGAAGATTTAAAGCGTGTAGTTGGTGACGATACCGCTGCGCTGATGTTAACAAATCCAAATACACTAGGATTATTCGAAGAAAACATTTTAGAAATGGCTTCTATTATCCATGGTGTTGGTGGAAAGTTGTATTATGACGGAGCAAATTTAAACGCAGTAATGTCTAAAGCACGCCCTGGAGATATGGGGTTTGACTGCGTACATTTGAACTTGCATAAAACATTTACAGGTCCACATGGTGGCGGTGGCCCAGGTTCTGGTCCAGTAGGAGTAAAAAAAGATTTAATTCCGTTCTTACCAAAACCAGTTCTTGTGAAAACTGAAGAAGGATATGAGTTCGATTACAATCGACCGAAATCTATTGGACGTGTTAAGCCCTTCTATGGCAACTTTGGAATCAATGTACGTGCCTACACGTATATTCGTTCAATGGGTCCAGATGGTTTGAAAGCAATTACTGAATATGCGGTTTTAAATGCGAATTACATGATGCGTAGACTTCAGCCTCATTTTGACTTACCATATGATCGCCATTGTAAACACGAATTTGTGTTAAGTGGTCGACGTCAAAAGAAACTGGGTGTTCGTACACTAGATATGGCAAAACGATTGCTTGATTTCGGATATCATCCACCAACCATTTACTTCCCATTAAACGTGGAAGAGGCTATGATGATTGAGCCAACTGAAACTGAATCGAAGGAAACGTTGGATGCATTTATCGATGCGATGATTCAAATTGCAAAAGAAGTTGAAGAAACACCGGAAATTGTTCAGCAAGCGCCTCATACAACGGTTATTAAACGTTTAGATGAGACGAAAGCTGCTCGTACACCTGTGTTACGTTATAAAAAAGATTAAAAACAAAAAGAGAGCTCTACTATGAGCTCTCCCTAAACTGTAAACAAACTCGTGAAAGATAGTTTGTTTACAGTTTTTTTTAATGAATGAAATGACAGGTGCCCCTTAGCTCGTGACAATTTATTCAACTGGAGACGGTCAATAAATTCATTTCTTTTTGTTGCGATTAGTGATGAGTTAATTTAATCAGTAAAGAACCTCATACTAAGATGACATGCTCATTGGCGTTTGATAGTACTTATAAAGTTCAAAATGAAAAAACGTTGCATCGCAATGCTTCCTTAGAAACTCGAAGTTATGAAAAAAAGGATTATCTCTCAGTCGTTAATCGACTTTTGAGATAACCCCTTAAGCGTTTTTATTTTGCTTTGATTTTACCAGTCCATTGACGGAAGCCGCCTTGTAACTGATAAATTTGGTTGTATCCTTTTTTCTTTAAGAACAAAGCAGTTCGTGCACTTCTTGCACTGTTTTGGCAATATAAGTAAACTGGTTTGTCAGAGCGGATCTCTTTGTAACGTTGACGCATTTGTGAGGAAGGAATATTACGTGCTCCTAAAATATGACCACCGTCATATTCTTTTGGTTCACGAACATCCACTAGTTGAGCTTTGCGATAACCTTCGATAAACTGCTCTTGTGTTAAACCAGAAACAGCTTTCTTTAAACGAAATGAAGAAACTAAAAAATAAACAATCAAACCGAATAAACCGGCTGCGATAATATACAAGTATTCCACGAATTGTTCCCCTCTCTCTCTAATTTATATTATAAAAGAAAGTATAGCCACAATTCAATGTGTTTGTTAATATGTATTTCATTGTAAGGAGGAATCGTGATGTCAAAACCAACTTGGTATTTTATAAATTCTGGGGCATGTAGCCCTTCATTCAATATGGCACTAGATGAAGCATTGCTAGATTGGCACAGTGCTGGTGAAATTCCTCCAGTTGTCCGATTTTATCAATGGAACCCTGCCACTTTATCGATTGGGTATTTCCAAAATGTTGAGAAAGAAATTGATTTAGAGCAACTAAAAACACATAATCTTGGATTTGTGCGAAGACCAACTGGTGGTCGAGGTGTTCTCCATGAGCATGAGTTAACTTACAGCATCATCGTCAGTGAAGAGTATCCAAACATGCCTGCAACTGTAACGGAGGCATATCGCGTGTTAAGCGAAGGTTTATTAATCGGTTTTCAAAAACTTGGTTTAGATGCATACTTTTCTGTACCGGATACAGATGAAAAGAAGAGTGCACTAAAAAACCCTAAAAGCGCTGTATGCTTTGATGCACCTTCTTGGTATGAATTAGTGGTAGAAGGAAAAAAAGTTGCTGGTAGCGCACAAACACGACAAAAAGGTGTTATTTTACAACATGGTGCGATTTTGTTGGATCTTGATGCGGATAAACTCGTTTCATTGTTTAAATATCCTTCTGAACAAGTAAAAGAAAGAATTCGAAAAAGTTTACCCGAGAAAGCTGTCGCGATTAATCGATTAAGAGAAAAACCCGCAAATATGCAAGAATGTATTCAGGCATTTAAACAAGGATTTGAAGATGGCTTACATATTCATTTTGAGGATTTTACTTTATCAGATGAACAAATAAAATATGTGAAATCACTCGAAGCTAGTCGTTACGCTAATGACGAGTGGACTTATCGAAAGTAATAGGTAAATAGGTTTATTTTCTAGAATAAATTGAAACTATTATCCTATAGACGTTGGGCATGTATGTTCGATGCTGATTCTAAATCATTTGAATAAAACATCCATATATAGTATCTTAATAAATATCGAATACACTATATATTGTGTTTGCGTTGTTTAATGTTTAGAGGAGGAATTTAAATGGTCATTTTAAAAAAACAAAACAATTTTTCAGTAAATGTTGAAGCTTTAAATCAAGATATTGCTGCATTTTCGCAGGTTCACCCAATAAGTAGTGATATGAAAATAACTCATAAGGGTGTTTCAAGGTTAGTTATGATTGATCGTTACTCCTTTAAAGATACGACAAAGCAAACGCTAAAAGTTGGAGATTTTGTCGTATTAACCGTTAAAGAAGATCCGAAATTTCCAGCACGAGGTCTTGGGTATATCGTTTCAATCGATAAAGCATCAAACAAAGCAGAAGTAATGATTGAAGAAGATTACCGTAGCGCTATTGATGATGCAGATGAACAAGCTACAGGAATTGTAAAACGTTCAATTCATGTCATTGAAAAACCACTTGAAGTTTTTTATGAACAAATTGCCATGAGAAATGCCACTGGTTTGGCTTCTGTAGAAACTACACAAGAGAAAAAGACAGAGTGGTTTAATAAATTTTATAAGCAATTAGTTGAATTGAAATTCATACCAGCTGGTCGTGTCATTTATGGAGCTGGTGCAGAAACAGATGTAACGTACTTTAATTGTTATGTTATGCCTTTCGTACCAGATTCGCGTGAAGGTATCTCTGATCATCGAAAACAAGTAATGGAAATTATGAGTCGTGGTGGTGGGGTAGGCACAAATGGTTCTACCTTACGTCCGCGTAATACGTTAGCTAAAGGAGTAAACGGCAAATCATCTGGTTCCGTTTCTTGGTTAGACGATATTGCCAAACTTACTCATTTAGTTGAACAAGGTGGTAGCCGTCGTGGAGCACAAATGATTATGCTGGCAGACTGGCATCCAGATATTGCAGAATTTATTATTTCTAAAATGCAAAATCCAAGAATTTTAAGATTCTTAATTGAAAATACAGAAGATGAAACAATTCGTTTACTTGCGAAAGAGAAATTAAAGTTTAAGCCTTTAACACATCAGGAAGAATCTATGTATCAAGGGATTATTAATTACAAGACGATTCCTGGTCACGGTGGATTTAACGAATCCATTATTCGTGATGCTGAAACAAAGATTAATGATGGTGGTACATACAGTGTCCATAATTCTGAGTTTTTAACTGGTGCTAATATTTCTGTTACATTAACAGATGATTTCATGAAGGCAGTTGAAGCAGATGGCGATCACGCTCTTCGTTTCCCTGCGGTTGAAGAGTATACACCTGAACAAATGGCTGAGTATAATGAAAAATGGCATGAAATTGGTGATGTACGTGAGTGGGAGAAGTTAGGTCACGGGGTAAGAACTTACCGTATGATGAAAGCAATAGAATTATGGAAATTAATAAATATCTGTGCAACATATTCTGCAGAACCAGGCATTTTCTTTATTGACAATGCAAATGATATGACGAATGCAAAAGCATATGGTCAACAAGTAGTTGCAACCAATCCATGTGGAGAACAACCATTAGCACCTAATTCTGTTTGTAATTTAGCTGCTGTTAATTTAGCTCAATTTGCAAATAAAGAAAACAAAACTGTTGATTTTGAAGCACTAAGAGAAACAGTTCAAGTTGGAGTTAGAATGCAAGATAATGTCATTGATGCTACTCCTTATTTCTTAGAAGATAATCGTAAACAAGCTCTTGGTGAACGTCGTGTTGGTTTAGGTGTTATGGGCTTAGCTGATTTGCTTATATATTGTGAAAAAGAATATGGATCTGTTGAAGGAAATCGATTGGTAGATCAAATTTTTGAAACGATCGCTGTCGCTGCATATGAAACATCTGCAGAATTGGCTAATGAAAGAGGAAGCTTTCCATTCTTAGAAGGTTCTACGGTAGAAGAGACTAATCGATTAAGACAAGCGTTTATTGAGACTGGGTTTATGAAGAAAATGCCTGAATATATCCGCAGTAAAATTCTAGCAAGTGGTATCCGTAATTCACATCTATTAACTGTTGCTCCAACCGGTTCAACAGGAACTATGGTTGGTGTTGCGACTGGATTAGAACCATATTTCTCATTTACGTATTACCGCAGTGGAAGACTTGGAAAATTCATAGAAGTCAAAGCTGATATTGTACAGGATTACTTAGCAGCAAATCCTAATGCTAGTGAAGAAAATCTACCTGAGTGGTTTGTCACAGCAATGGAACTTGCACCTGAAGCTCATGTGGATGTTCAATGTATTATTCAACGTTGGATTGATAGTTCGATCTCAAAAACGGTGAATGCTCCAAGAGGATATACAGTGGAACAAGTTCAAAAAGTGTATGAACGTTTGTATAAGGGTGGAGCTAAAGGCGGTACTGTTTATGTTGATGGAAGTAGAGATGCACAAGTTTTAACATTGAAAGCAGAAGAAAATATTGTGGACGAGCATTACCATGAAGAAAAAGTAATGAAAAATCGTCCGGTTGTTTTAATTGATACAATTCAAGATTTACGCTCGACTAATGTAACAATAGGTTCAGAAGTTGGAAATACGTGTCCTGTTTGTCGTACTGGAACAGTAGAAGAGATGGGCGGATGTAATACGTGTACAAATTGTAATGCTCAATTAAGATGCGGACTATAATACAAACAAAATACACCTTGTTGCTTTTAAAGCGACAAGGTGTATTTATTTTGCCGAAAATGATTAGGCATCGCAATGTTCGTCAAAAACTAATCGAAAAGGAGATGTTGTACATGGATAAAAAAGCTTATCTCGTCATTTCAGCCGTAACTGCTTTCATTTTTACAATTGTTTTGTTGTTTTTGAAGACGTTTAAATTTATATCTTGGAACCCCACAGGATGGTCGAAAAAATACCAATTATTCACACAAACTCACATATCAGTTAAGTGGATCATACTTGGTGTTGTATTATTTCTATTCACATTGTTCCTATTGAAGTTACTTTCTTACACTAAAAATATACAGCCTTTGTTAACATCTATCGTGTTAGGAATATGTCTTTGGATAGGAGTCGAGTGGATGATTGCATCGGATTTTTCTTTTTTTAAAAAGTCAGCCATTCCTTTTATGGCTATCGTTTTAATCTTTACTCAAGCATTAGCTGAAACAGCTGTTTACTATGGAAGAGTTGTACATCAAGGGAATTGAAATAGGTTGCCCTCTCATTCGGTTATGCTAAAATAAAAGAGTGCATACATATAGGAGGGTTTCTGAATGAAAATTCTATGCTTAAATGGCCCTAATTTAAATCGATTGGGTAAGAGAGAACCTTCTGTCTATGGAACCGAAACCTTAACGGACATTGAAAACTCTCTTATTCAATTTGGGAAACAACATCAAGTAAACATAAGTTGTTTTCAGTCTAACCATGAAGGTCAATTAATTGATTGGATACATGAAGCTGAAGATAACGATGTAAAAGGAATTATACTCAATCCAGGGGCTTACACACATACGAGCTACGCAATAAGGGATGCAATCGCGTCCATTACTATTCCTGTGATAGAGGTTCATATTTCAAATATACATAAGAGAGAAGCCTTCAGACATTTATCCGTCCTAGCAGCAGTGTGTGAGGGTCAAATCAGCGGATTGGGTTCATTTGGGTATCAGTTAGCTCTAGAAACATTTATAAAGAGAAATGGGGAATTGTAATGGAGAAATTACGTAAACTTCGTCAAAGTATTGCTGAACTTAATATTGAGGCGATTCTACTAACAAGTGAATATAACCGTCGTTATATGACCGGTTTTACTGGCACAGCTGGAGTAGCTATTATTACTCAAGAACACGCAGTTTTTATCACAGATTTTAGATATACTCAACAAGCTCAAAAAGAACTTGCAGGGTTTGAAATCGTCCAACACTCGAAGCCGATAATGGAAGAAGTCGGAGCCCAATTAGAAAAATTAAATATCAAATCAGTCGGTTTTGAAAAAGATCATATGTCCTACGCGATGTTTGAAATTTATCAAAAGGCGATTAAAGCAGATTTAATTCCTGTATCTGGCTTGGTTGAAAAAATCCGCTTGATTAAGACTGAGCAAGAGATTAAGATATTAAAGGCAGCAGCAAACATTGCAGACGCTGCATTTGAACATATTATTACGTATATCAAACCTGGTAAAACGGAGCTTGAAGTCTCAAATGAATTAGAATTCTTTATGAGAAAACAAGGAGCTAGTTCTTCATCATTCGATATTATCGTAGCTTCAGGACTTCGTTCAGCATTACCTCATGGTGTAGCAACGGATAAAATTATTGAAACTGGTGACTTTGTTACTTTAGACTTTGGAGCGTTATACAACGGGTATGTATCTGATTTAACTCGTACGGTTTCTGTTGGAGAGCCTTCAAATGAATTAAAAGAGATTTACCAAATTGTTCTTGATGCTCAATTAAAATCTTTAGCAGAAATCAAACCAGGCATGTCAGGTATTGAAGCTGATGCTGTTGCGCGTGATTATATTAAAGCAAAAGGTTATGGAGATGCATTTGGTCATTCACTAGGACATGGCATTGGTCTAGAAGTACATGAAGGTCCTGGCTTGTCATTCCGATCTGAAACGATTTTAGAAGAGGGAATGGTTATCACCATTGAACCAGGAATTTATGTTCCGGAAATCGGTGGCGTACGTATCGAAGATGATACAATTGTTACATCTTCGGGTAATGAGAAATTAACACATTCAACAAAAGAATTACTTATTTTATAGACTCTGGAGGAATATACACATGATATCAGTAAATGATTTTAAAACAGGTTTAACAATTGAAGTTGATGGTGGAATATGGCGAGTTCTAGATTTCCAACATGTAAAACCGGGTAAAGGTGCAGCTTTTGTTCGTTCGAAACTACGTAATATTCGTACAGGCGCAGTAAATGAAAAAACATTCCGTGCGGGTGAAAAAGTTGCAAAAGCACAAATCGATAACCGTAAAATGCAATATCTTTATGCAAATGGTGATGTTCATAACTTCATGGACACAGAATCATATGAACAAATTGAACTTGATACAAAACAAATTGAACATGAATTGAAATTCCTTCGTGAAAATATGGAAGTTCATATTATGCAATATCAAGGTGAGACATTAGGTGTCGAGCTACCGAATTCAGTTGTGCTAGAAGTAACAGAAACAGAACCAGGTATTAAAGGAGATACATCAAGCGGTGGTACTAAGACAGCAGTAGTTGAAACTGGCCTTTCAGTTCAAGTACCTTTCTTTATTAACCAAGGTGATAAATTAATTATTAATACAACGGATTCTTCTTACGTTTCAAGAGCATAATTTTATGAGATGGGCATGTCTTTCTTTTTAGAAAGACATGCCCATCTCTTATTTTAGACAAAATAGTAAGTGTCTATATAACATCATAATTCGACTTTTTAACTACTAAACCACATATTGAAAAGAATGTGTTCGGCTATTTCTTTCGCTTTATGCGGACGTAACGCTAGCCTCCTCGGCTGTTAAAAACCTATGCTCCTGCAGTTACTCGTCGCAAACGAATTGTGCACAATTCGTTGCCTGAGGGGTCTAGCATATTTCGTTTTTCCGCAGGAGTCTTCAGAAATAGCCGACCATTTTCCTACTAAATAGTATGCAGCAGAATTATAGTTACAGAAAAATTAGAATTGCTAATTTGAGAAGTAATTAAACTCATAATATAATATTTTCCGCGAATTCGATTGATTGGAATGAAGGCGTCAGAAAACATCTGCTCCTGCTCCTATATCTGTTTCTGCATCGCCGCGCTAGCTTCGAAACATGATAGTGCGTTGCATCGCTCCGCTATCTTCGCTAGTAAGAGGTTGGGACATAAGTGAAATTTATATATTTGAGGCAAAAATCTATATAAGAAATGGATACTTTATGAATTGATTGAAGTGGAGCGGCGCGTGAGCTTTAGACACTTGAGAGAATAACAGCAGAACAAAGAATAAGTGCGCCACGTCCTGTGGCACCGTCTTGGAAACCAACATCCTGTTGGCCTCGTGCCCCCGGAAAGCGTCCCTGCAACGGAAATTAATTTAGCATAAGAAAAAAACATCAAACTTTCTCACTGAGAATTTTTGATGTTTTTTGTTTTGTCCTAGCCCCATCTCTTTTTCATACTCAATCCTGTTTTTGCATAAAGTACATAAACGGAGGAGGGGACAAGTTGGAATTTATTGATGTTCTCCGAGTAGCAGGAATAGGGTTAATTTTGGCTTTTTTGCATTTGTTTTTTGAGCAAACAGGAAAAAAAGAGTTTACGTTTTTCCTCTTTGTTTTTGGCTATATGTATATGACTGCTGAAATGCTCAGGTTTTTAAGGTACTTTTTTTCGGAAATCTCCACGTTTTTCGAATGGCTAACAACTTCGGTTTAAGCTATGATCAGTATTTTTCTTTCTATACTCATGATTTTGCTCCTACTATTACTACACTTAATACTTCCTCAGTTCACGCCCATTTTCACGACATTCTTTTTCTTCATGCTACTAGCACATGTCTTTATAACATTACTTGTACCTTTTACCCAACAAATCATTCTAGCGGTGCCTTCTGAAGGTGGACCCATCATTCGAGTATTACTAATCTCAGTTTTTTTTACCTTCCTATCTGAAGCGTTGTCTGCTTGGTTTAGAAATCTATCTTACGACCTCTATATACCAATGATTCAAGTTAGCTGCAATGTAATCGTATTATCACAGTGGATACCATTGATTAAAAAAATGTTTGCAATATTATCAACTCTGATTATTGAGTAATGTGCTGAAAGGAGAGGAAGAGCCTGTGTTAGAGCCCTTAATCTCCTATTTGTTTGGAATTAGTACTTATTTTGTTGTGTTGATCATCGGAATTCTAATCGCTTCTATTTTAGATATTATGATTCCAAACGGACAAAAATGGACAAGGTTTTCTTTATTTGCCATCGCTGTTTTATTCACAATTACACCAGCAATTGAAGCTATTCAAAATATGAAAGACTTTGCATCAAATATGATTTCCTTATTCATGAGCGTCTATCCGGTATTAACAGCTGGTCTGTTCATGAATGGAGGTACATTGGCTTTCTCCATTTGGAATCCGGCGTTATTTTTCTTTATCCAATTTTCCGTATTTCTTTCCGAAAAACTACTGATTCCTTTACTAATAACAACCATTTTGCTCGATTTTGTCAGTCGCTTTCACCCAAGTACTTCTTTTACAAAATTATCCGATTTAATTCGTACTTCCTTATTGAGCATTGTTTCAGCAATTGTCGTGAGTTATAGTTTTTTCATTTCCATTCAAGGATTTATTTCATGGAATATTTCCAGTGCTTTTAGTGAACCCGTAAAAAAATTAATCCAACAAAACATTCCATTTGTAGGTTCTTTTTTTTCTGAGAGTTTAAGTACATTTAGTCGATTTTCTTCTTCCATAACAGCCGTTACTGGTTCTGGACTTGCAGTAGGTATTTTAGTGATAGTCTTGGTTCCAACGATTAAAACGATTTTGATTGCTTTTTGTTATCGATTTGTTGCAGCGTTTATCGAACCA
This sequence comes from Bacillota bacterium, assembly GCA_018816185.1. Classification (GTDB taxonomy): domain Bacteria; phylum Bacillota; class Bacilli; order Bacillales_A; family Planococcaceae; genus Paenisporosarcina. The sequence continues at coordinate 1,527 of JAHIWI010000081.1, read as the reverse complement.
TTTGCTCCAGAAGATCTTGCAGATTTTTTAGATGATATTGGGAAGTCACTATTTGTATTAAGTATGATTTCGTTCCTCATTGCTTTTGCCTTTTTCTACACGGCAATTTTTGTGGTCATTATCTTAAAATTGTCCATGTTAGTGAGGGGTTGATATGCACGGATGGTTAAAAGGTTTAATTGCCATAATCTTTATCAGTCAGATTGCTCAACTCATGTTTAGCAACAAAGATTCCATAGAACATATTCAACGAATTACCCGTTTTGCGATCGCTATCTATTTAATCTTGTATTTATCTACATTTTCATATGCATAGACAGGCATACCTGTTCATATAGTTTATCAAATGCATCGTTTTGCAAGAGAAGGGAGTGTGGGGCATATCCACTCTATTTAACAACAAGAAGTTTCCACCTATCATCTTGATTGTGTCGATGCTATTAATTTTCTTCGTTATGAATGGTGTGCCTTTTTTGAATGACTCTACTTCTACACCAACATCCGAAGATGGAGCATCCGCTTCACAAGAACTTAAAGCAGTATTACAAAAAATAGACGGAGTAGGTGATGTAGAATTATTCATTTATAGTGGCAAACAAAATGAAGTGGATTCAAAAAGTAGTTTACCAACTTTTTCATTATTTAATGAACAAACAAGTAAGGAAAGTGGGATTCAGTCCATACTTGTAGTTGCAGCAGGTGCTGATAATATACAAGTTCAACATAAATTAAAGCAATATTTGTCTTCCATTTTTATTTTGCCAGAACATAGAATTGTAGTCGTCCCTATGGATGAGAAAGGGGTTTTGAAATGAAGGTCAAAAAACGTACAGTGTGGATGCTTACTCTCTTAAGTTTGGTTGCGGTTATTTCCGTATATTATGTTCAAGAAAATCCAAATTCACCATTTGATGGTTTGGCGATATTTTCGAATGAAACATTAGATCAATTAGCAGTTGAGGAAACAGGTGAAGTGACACCGGTATTAGCACAAAGTTCACTATTTGAAGAAATGAGAATGGAAGTTGCGAACCAACGTAGTCAACAAAGGGAACAATTAGAGGCTCAAATTGCTTCTAATGAACTATCAGCCGATCAAGTAAACGAAGCGTACTCAGAAATGGAAGACTTAGCGAAAAGAGAAGCAACAGAAGCTATGTTAGAAATGTTAGTTCAAAACCTTGGGTACTCAGATGCTTTGGTACGCACAAGTGATGGGAAAGTATTAGTTACGGTTGTATCTTCAGAACAATCAAAAGCTCAAGCTAATGAAATTATCTACATTGTAATGAATGAATGGGAAGATGCAAAAGAAGTTAAAGTAGAATTTGATGATGGACAATAATAGTAGTCAATAAGTATCGATCGTAATAATTGCCACAGCCGTAATTGGTTGTGGTTTTATTGTGTTTAATTAAACTTATTACTAATAATTAGTACCAACTCTTAAGTATTTTTGGGTTATCTATTTCAAATTGAACAAAAAAAGACTAAAATAGAAGGGGTACGTAATTACATACACTTAAG